>DUSC01000219.1 GCA_012842935.1 Hyphomicrobiales bacterium
ACCTCATCCATGCCCACGACCGGCAGGCGGCAATGGCTCCCGCCTATATGCGATACGGCGGCGCGCCCGCCGTACCGTCCGTGATGACCGTCCACAACCTCGCCTTCCAGGGCCAGTTCGGTGCCGAGATCTTTCCGGCCCTCGGCCTGCCGCCGTCGGCCATGGCGCTCGACGGTGTCGAATACTACGGCGGCGTCGGCTTCCTGAAGGCCGGCCTGCAGTCGGCCTGGGCGATCACCACCGTCAGCCCGACCTACGCCCAGGAGATCCGCACGCCCGAGTTCGGCATGGGCCTCGACGGGCTGATCAACGCCCGCGCTGCCGACCTCTACGGCATCGTCAACGGCATCGACACCGGTATCTGGGATCCCGCCAGCGACGGCCATCTGGCCGCAACATTCAGCGCCAGGACCCTGCGCGCGCGCGCCGCCAACCGCCGCGCGGTCGAGCAGCGTTTCGCCCTGGACCACGACAACGCGCCGCTGTTCTGCGTCATCAGCCGTCTGACCTGGCAGAAGGGCATGGACATCCTCGCCGCCGCCCTCGACCGCATCGCCGGGACCGGCGCGCGCCTGGCCGTGCTCGGTTCGGGCGACCGGGCGCTGGAAGGCGCGCTGCTCGCGGCGGCCGCCCACCACCGCGGCCGCATCGGCGTCGTCATCGGCTACGACGAGGGCCTGTCGCATCTGATGCAGGGCGGCTGCGACGCCATCCTCGTTCCGTCGCGCTTCGAGCCCTGCGGGCTGACCCAGCTCTACGCGCTGCGCTACGGCTGCATCCCCGTTGTGGCGCGCACCGGCGGGCTCGCCGACACGGTCGTCGACGCCAATGAGGCGGCGCTCGCGGCTGGCGCCGCCACCGGTTTCCTCTTCGACCCCGGCAGCGCAGAGGCGCTCCTCCACGCGGTCGGGCGCGCGATCGCCGTCCATGCCGACCGCACCCGTTGGGCGTCCTTGCAGAGACAGGCCATGAAGGCCGACGTCTCCTGGGCCCGCTCCGCCGCCAGGTACGCGCAGCTCTACGCATCGTTGATCTCGAGAAGGCCCGCAGGTTGATGAACAGGGACGTCGCCACCAGACCCTATGCCGACCAGAAGCCGGGCACGTCGGGCCTGCGCAAGAAGGTTCCGGTGTTCCAGCAGCAGAACTACGCCGAGAACTTCATCCAGTCGGTGTTCGATTCGCTCGACGGCTACGCGGGCCGCACGCTGGTTGTCGGCGGCGACGGGCGCTACCTGAACCGCGAGGTTATCCGGACGGCCATCGCGATGGCCGCCGCCAACGGCTTCGGCCGCGTCATTGTCGGCCGCGGCGGCATCCTGTCGACGCCGGCCGCCTCACACGTCATCCGCATGTACGGCGCCTTCGGCGGCCTCATTCTGTCGGCATCGCACAATCCCGGCGGCCCGCACGAGGACTTCGGCATAAAATACAATATCGGCAATGGCGGCCCGGCGCCGGAGAAGATCACCGACGCCGTCTTCGCCCGCTCGAAGGTGATCGACCGCTACCGCATCTTCGAAGGCGCCGCCGTCGACCTCGACACGATCGGCCTTTCCCGCCTCGGCCCCATGGAGGTCGAGGTCATCGATCCCGTCGCCGACTACGCGGCGCTGATGGAGACCCTGTTCAACTTCGACGCCATCCGCGCCATGTTCCGCGGCGGCTTCCGCATGGCCTTCGACGCCATGCACGCCGTGACCGGTCCCTACGCGAAGGAAATCCTGGAGAACCGCCTCGGCGCCCCCGCCGGCACCGCGCGCAACGCCGTGCCGCTGCCCGATTTCGGCGGCCACCATCCCGACCCCAACCTCGTCCACGCCAAGGATCTCTACGAAGAGATGATGGCCGCCGACGCCCCCGACTTCGGCGCGGCCTCCGACGGCGACGGCGACCGCAACCTGATCATCGGCAAGGGCATCTTCGTCACGCCGTCGGATTCGCTGGCCCTGCTCGCCGCCAACGCGCATCTGGCGCCCGGCTATGCCGGCGGCCTGAAGGGCATCGCCCGCTCCATGCCGACGAGTGCGGCCGCCGACCGCGTCGCGCAAAAGCTCGGCATCGGCATGTACGAGACGCCGACCGGCTGGAAATTCTTCGGCAATCTGCTCGATGCCGGCATGGCGACGATCTGCGGCGAGGAGAGTGCGGGCACCGGCTCCGACCACGTCCGCGAGAAGGACGGCCTGTGGGCGGTGCTTCTGTGGCTCAACATCCTCGCCGTGCGCAAGGAGCCGGTGAAGGCGATCGTCGAGAAGCACTGGGCCGAATTCGGCCGCAACTTCTATTCCCGCCACGACTACGAAGCCGTCGAGACCGATGCCGCCAGCCGGCTGATGGATGCACTTCGCGAAAAGCTCGCGGCGCTGCCCGGCACACGCATGGGCGACCTCGTCGTCGCGGCGGCCGACGACTTTTCCTACCACGACCCCGTCGACGGCTCGGTCAGCCGCAACCAGGGCATCCGCGTGCTGTTCGAGGGCGGCTCGCGCGTCGTCTTCCGCCTGTCGGGCACCGGCACGTCGGGTGCGACGCTGCGCGTCTACATCGAGCGTTACGAGCCCGACCCGGCAAAACACGGCCTCGAGACGCAGGCCGCGCTGGCCGACTTGATCGCCGCCGCCGACGCCATCGCCGGCATCCGGGAGCACACCGGCCGCGCGGAGCCGACCGTGATCACGTAGGGCGCAAGATTCCTCCCCCTCGAGGGGAGGGTGGCCCGAAGGGCCGGGTGGGGTCGGTGGAGGTAGTGCGCGACCCTGGATCCTCCCTTGCGAAGCGGGCGTGAGCGGCCGGTTTGCCGAAGGCAAATCCATCGTGCCGGTAGCATGATGGAAGGCCGGCGAACGGTGAGACCCCCGGTCCGCCCTTGGGCGGATCGAAAGGTCTAGAGCAGATTCGACTTATTCGGGGTCATATCCGGCGGCCTCGAAATAGTTCTGGCATTCCTCAGGGGTGAAGGCGGAGAGACAATCGGCGACGACCGACCAGAGTTCGTCGATGGTTCTGGCGGCGGCCTTCCTGAG
>DUSC01000220.1 GCA_012842935.1 Hyphomicrobiales bacterium
CCGCCTCGATCTCGGCCAGCGTCTTCAGTTTCAGGTCGAGCCGCTCCGGCACGCTCTCCTGGATGAAGTCGGCGTCCTTGACTGCCTCGGCGATGGAGGCGGCGAACGTCACCTTGCCTTCCTTGGGCAGGCCTTTCGTCGCCATGCGCCTGTAGGCTCGGCGCGCGTTCTTCATGACTTCGTCGACCTTGCGCTTGGCCTCGGGATGCGGGTCATAGACCGTGACGTCGATGCCGTTCAGCGCCAGGCGCGCGATCCAGCCGCCGCCGATGACGCCGCCGCCGATTGCTGCTGCCTTCCTGATGGTCATGGGAGTACCTCCGGTCCTAAGCCGCCAGCGGCGGGCGCTTGGTGAGCCCGAGCTTCTGGCGCACCTCGGCCGGGCCGATGACGCGGGCGCCGAGGTTCTCGATGATGGTCACGGCCCTTTCGACGAGCTGCGCGTTGGTGGCGAGCACGCCCTTGTCGAGCCACAGATTGTCTTCCAGCCCGACACGCACGTTGCCGCCGGCGAGCACCGAAGCCGCGACATAGGCCATCTGGTTGCGGCCGAGCGAGAAGGCCGAGAAGGTCCAGTCCTTCGGCACGTTGTTGACCATCGCCATGAAGGTGTTGAGGTCGTCGGGTGCGCCCCATGGTACGCCCATGCACAGCTGCACCAACGCGTCAGGCGCGAGCACCCCCTCGGCGACAAGCTGCTTGGCGAACCAGAGATGCCCGGTATCGAAGGCCTCGATCTCCGGCTTGACGCCCATCTGCGTCATCATCCCGCCCATGGCGCGAAGCATGCCCGGCGTGTTGGTCATGACGTAGTCGGCCTCGGCGAAGTTCATGGTGCCGCAGTCGAGCGTGCAGATTTCCGGCAGGCACTGGCGCACGTGCTCGACGCGGTTCGAGGCGCCGCCCATGTCGGTGCCCTTTTCCTTGAGCGGCAGCGGGTTCTCGACGTCGCCGAACACCATGTCGCCGCCCATGCCGGCGGTGAGGTTGAGCACGACGTCGACCTCGGCATCGCGGATGCGTTCCGTCACCTCGCGATAGAGGTGGACGTCGCGGCGCGGCGCGCCGGTTTCGGGATCGCGGACATGGCAGTGGACGACCGCGGCTCCGGCCTTGGCCGCGGCGATGGCGCTCTCGGCGATCTGTTTCGGCGAGCGCGGCACGTGCGGGCTGCGGTCCTGCGTGCCGCCGGAACCGGTGACTGCACAGGTGATGAAGACCTCGCGGTTCATGGCGAGCGGCATGGCGACCTCCCTCTTGGATCGGCCGAGCATGCCCGACTTGCCGATTGATGTTTTCCATTTTACGAAGACGGGGTGATAAAAAGCGAAAGGACGACGATCTTTCAGCCGGAGCGCACGCCGCTCGGCCTGACCTTCCTCGTGCTCTCCGGCGCCTCGATCATGTGCGTGGCCTCGGCGGTCGATCCGCTGCGTGCCGCCAACCGTGTCGCCGGCGCGCCGCTGTTCTCCTGGCGCATCGTCTCCGCCGACGGCGCCCCGCCGATCACCACCGCCGGCCTGCCGGTCGCCGTCGAGGGGCGTTTCGATCCGGCCGTGCCCACCGACGTCCTCGTGGTCGTCGGCGGTTTCGGCACGCGCGAGCAGGGCACGCCGTCGCTGCTCGCCGGCATTCGCCGGGTGGCACGCCAGGCGCGCGCCGTCGGCGGCGTCGAGGCCGGCACCTGGCTTGTCGGCCGCGCCGGCCTGCTCGAGGGCCGCGCCGCGACCACGCACTGGGAAGACCTCGAGGATTTTGCCGCCGCCTTCCCCGGCGCCGACGTGCGCCCCGACCGCTATGTCATCGACGGCCCGGTGTTCACTACCGGCGGCGCCTCGCCGACCTTCGACCTGATGCTGCACCTGATCCGCAGCCGGCTCGGCATGGCCGTGGCGCTCGATGTCGCCTCGGTGTTCATCTACGACCAGGCGCGCTCTGCCACCGACGCGCAGCCGCTCGTCTCGCTCGGGCGTCTCGACGGTTACGACCCGCGGCTCGCCCAGGCGATCCGCCTGATGGAGGCGCATGTCGACCGGCCGCTCACCGTCGGCGCCATCGCCCGGCGAGTCGGCGTCACCGCCCGCACGCTGGAAACCGTGTTCGGCCGCTCGATCGGCGAGACGCCAGGCGCATACTATCTTCGGATGCGCCTCGCCGCGGCACGCCGGCTGGTGCTCGATACCGCCGAGCCGATGGCGGACATCGCCGCGCGCACCGGCTTCTCCTCGGCAGCCGCCTTCAGCCGCGCCTTCGCGAAGGCGTTCGGCCGGCCGCCGGTCAGGATGCGGCGCGGGTAACGATTCCGCGGGTCGGGTTGCGCCGCACCGGCAAGTCGCCCGCACCCTTCGGCATGCCCATCGCCGTGCATGCTCTGCCGGCCGGTACGACCCTCGCGACCGGCGGCCGCGCGCTCCGATCCGATCCGGGTGACGGTCGAGGACCGGACGGCCCGAGCGCCTAGACTCGCTCCAGCGCGATCGCGATCCCCTGGCCCACGCCGATGCACATGGTGGCCAGCGCCAGTCGGACGCCGCGTTCCTTCAGTTCCAGCGCCGCGGTGCCGGTGATGCGCGCGCCCGACATGCCGAGCGGGTGGCCGAGCGCGATCGCCCCGCCGTTCGGATTCACATGCGCGGCGTCTTCCGGGATGCCGAGCTGGCGCAGCACGGCGATGCCCTGGCTGGCGAAGGCCTCGTTCAGTTCGACCACATCGAAGTCGGTCGGCTTCACGCCGAGCCGCGCCGCGAGCTTCTGGGTCGCCGGCGCCGGGCCGATGCCCATGATGCGCGGCTCGACGCCCGCGGTCGCCACGCCGAGCACACGCGCGATCGGCGTCAGCCCGTACTTCCGCGCCGCCGCCTCCGAGGCCACGATCAGCGCCGCGGCGCCGTCGTTGACGCCCGATGCGTTGCCGGCCGTCACCGTGCCGCCCTCTTTCCTGAAGGGCGTCGGCAGCCTCGCGAGCGATTCCACGGTGGTGCCGGCGCGCGGATGCTCGTCCCTGGAAACGACGATCGGGTCGCCCTTCTTCTGCGCGATCGACACCGGAACGATCTCCTTCTCAAGCCGGCCGTTCGCTTGCGCGGCGACGGCCTTGTCCTGGCTGCGCGCGGCGAACGCGTCCTGGTCGGCACGGCTGACGCCGAACTCGGCGGCGACGTTCTCGCCGGTCTCGGGCATCGAATCGACGCCGTACTGCTTCTTTATCAGAGGATTGACGAAGCGCCAGCCGATGGTGGTGTCGTAGATCTCGGCGTTGCGCGAAAAGGCCTCGGTCGCCTTGGGCATCACGAAGGGCGCGCGGCTCATCGATTCGACCCCGCCGGCGATCACGAGTTCGGCCTCGCCGGCCTTGATGGCGCGGGCCGCGATGCCGACCGCGTCCATGCCCGAGCCGCACAGGCGGTTGACCGTCGAGCCGGGCACGCCGACCGGCAGGCCCGCGAGCAACAGCGCCATGCGCGCCACGTTCCTGTTGTCCTCGCCCGCCTGATTGGCACAGCCGTAGACGACGTCGTCGACTGCGGCCCAGTCGACGCTGGGATTGCGTTCCATCAACGCCCGCAGCGGCACGGCGCCGAGGTCGTCGGTCCGCACCTGGGCGAGCGACCCGCCGAAGCGGCCGATCGGCGTGCGCACATAGTCACAGATATAGGCTTCGGGCATTTTCAGACCTCCGGTACAATCAGATCGCCGACGGTGCCTTCGACCGTCAGTTCGCCTTCGGTCAAGGCCTGGAGTTCGTCGAGGCTCATCGACGGCAGCTTCTCGCGCAGGACGAAGCGTCCGTTCCTGATGTCGACCACCGCCAGGCTCGTGTAGACCGTCGTCACACAGCCGACGCCGGTCAGCGGCAGGTGGCAGCGCTTGAGCAGCTTGGGTTCACCCTTCTTCGTGACGTGGTCGGTGACGACCCAGATCTGCTTCGCGCCGTGCACCAGATCCATGGCGCCGCCGACGGCAGGTACCGAGCCGGGGCCGGTGCTCCAGTTGGCGATGTCGCCGTTCTCGGCGACCTCGTAGGCGCCGAGCACGGCGATGTCGAGATGGCCGCCGCGCACCATGGCGAACGAATCGGCATGGTGGAAGAACGCGGCACCGGGGTTGAGCGTCACCGCCTTCTTGCCGGCGTTGATCAGATCCCAATCTTCCTCGCCGGCGGGCGGGGCCTCGCCGAAGTCGAGGATGCCGTTCTCGGTGTGATAGATGACCTCGCGGCCCTCGGGCTTGAACTTGGCGATCATCTCGGGAAAGCCGATGCCGAGATTGACATAGGCCCCGTCGGGCAGGTCCTGGGCGGCGCGCCAGGCGATCTGAGCATTGGTCAGCTTTGCGGCCATTACTTCGCCCCCTCGCGCAGCAGCGCCTCTTCCTGCTTCGGGTTTGCAACCTCGACGAGGCGGTCGACGAAGATTCCCGGCGTCACAACGTGTTCCGGATCGATCCCGCCCGGCTCGACGATGCGGCTCGCCTGGACGATGGTGATCCTGGCCGCCATCGCCATCAGCGGCGCGAAGTTCCGCGCCGCCTTGCGGTAGGTCAGATTGCCCTTGCGGTCGGCGAGTTCGGCCTTGATCAGCGCGACGTCGGCCTTCAGCCAGCGTTCCTGGACATACATGCGCCCGTCGAACTCGGCGACCGGCTTGCCTTCGGCGACGAGCGTTCCGTAGCTGGTCGGGGTGTAGAAGGCCGGGATGCCGGCGCCGGCGGCGCGTATGCGTTCGGCCAGCGTTCCCTGCGGCACCAGCTCCAGACCGATCTCGCCGGCCAGATACTTTTCGGTGAAGGCGCGCGGATCCGACGAGCGCGGGAAGGAGCAAACCATCTTGGCGACCATGCCGGCGTCGATCATCGCCGCAATACCGATGGCGCCGTTGCCCGCATTGTTGTTGATGACGGTGAGGTTGCCCGGCGAACCCGTCCGCCTGTAGCGGTCGACCAGCGCATGGATCAGCTCGATCGGCGCGCCGGAGCCGCCGAACCCGCCGATCATCACCGCCATGCCGTCCTCGATGCCGGCGATGGCCTCCTCGAGACCCTGGCACACCTTGTTCATCGTCTCTCCCACACGCCGGGTGTCTCAGTCATCGCCGCGCCGGCAACCGCTCGCCAAGAAAGTTCGTATTGCGAACATTTGTTTCATATGCGATACTTCGATAGATGAACTGGGACGCCAAGTCAACCGAAACCGCCCCTCCCGCCGAGCGCGACCGCGTCGGATCGCTCGAGCGCGGCCTCGCCGTCGTCGAAATCCTCGCCGCGCATCCGGACGGCATGACTCTCTCGGAGATGGCCGAGGCCGCCGGCCTGACCCGCGCCGGCGCCCGGCGCTTCCTCCTGACGCTGGTTGCGACCGGCTACGCCGCGCAGACGGGGCGCCGCTTCTCGCTGTCGCCGAAGCTGATATCGGTGGCGCGTTCCTGGCTCGCGGGAAGTTCGCTTTGGACCTTTGCCGAGCCGTTCATGCGGGAAGTGGCGGCAGCACTGAACGAATCCTGCTCGGCCGCCGTACTGTCCGGCACAGACGTCGTCTACGTCGCCCGCATCCCGGGGCGGCACATCCTGAGCGTCTCCCTCCAGGTCGGCACGCGGTTGCCCGCCTACTGCACCTCGATGGGACGCGTATTGCTCGCCGGCCTTGCGCCGGAAGAACGTACGGCACTCCTCTCGGCCTCGGACATCCGCGCCTTGACCCCGAAGACGATCACGGACAGATCGCTCCTGGCGAAGGCCATCGGGGAGGCCGGCGAAAGCGGCTATGCGATCGTCGACGAGGAACTCGAACTCGGGCTGCGCTCGATCGCCGTTCCGCTCCACGACCGCTCGGGCGCAGTCGTCGCCGCGATCAATGTCTCCACCCAGTCCGCACGCATGGACGTCGAGGAGATGCGCCGCGACATCCTGCCCCCGCTCAAGCGCGCTGCCTTGCGCATCGAGGACTATTTCGTGGTGCAATAGGTCGCCCCGACGCCCCTGCGCGCGAAGTTCCGCAACGCCGCCCGTCGAGCCTTTCCGCCCCGTCGCCGTCGTCGGCCCGCTAAAATTCCCTGATCATATTGAGGTATAACTAAAATCCTGTTGACAAAATTTTAGTTTCACCTCAATCTGCTGACATCTGCGGAGGGGCCTCGGTGTCGAGATCGCTTTCCATCGCCGAAAGGAAGGAAGGGGCGGAAGCCCTGGGGCCGCGCATCCGCGACCGGCGCCGCGCGCTAGGCCTCACACTCAACGAAGTGGCGATCGGCAGCGGTCTGTCGGTCGGCTTCATCTCGCAGATAGAGCGCGGCATCACCGGCCCGTCGCTGTCGTCGTTGCTTGCCATTTCGCGCGTGCTCGCGGTCGACATCAGCTACTTCCTGTCGCAGCCGGCCGCCGACGGACCGTCGACCCGCCACGACCAGCGCGTCAGCTACGGCGTCGGCAACGCGCAACGCAGTTACGAGCGACTGTCGGCAGCCTTCGCCGGAAGCACCCTTTCCGGCCTCATCATCCACGAACCGCCCGGCGTGAACGACATCCGCATGTCGCACGAGGGCGAGGAGATGCTCTACGTGCTCGACGGCGCGCTGACCGTCGACCTCGGCGGCAACCTCATCGTGCTTGAAGCGCAGGACTCGATCCATTTCGCCGGATCGACTCCGCACACCTGGTGGAACCACACGGACAAGGCGACGACGATGCTCTGGGTAGGCACCTTCGACGTCTTCGGCGGCCGCCCGGCAGAGGGGCAGTCGGAGAGAGCCATGGCGAAGATCCGCGGCCGGCGGCCCCGCGCCGCGAGAAAATCCAGACCAACGAACTAGGGGAATGTGCCATGAGACGAATTGGCGCGGCAGCGTGCGCGCTGCTCGCAGGGATGATTGTTGCCTCGACCATGCCGGCCTCGGCGGCCGGTGTGCTGCGCATCGACGAGGTACCCGTCGGTGAACTCGACCCGTCGAAGGCCTCGGACGTTGCCGACACGCTGCTGCTCTTCAACGTCTACGACACGCTCGTGGCGCCGCAGCAGGGATCCGCGGGCCTGGCGCCGCACCTTGCCGAGGGCTGGACCGTGGAGGGCAATGTCTACACGTTCAAGCTGAGGAATGACGTCAAGTTCCAGAGCGGCAATCCGCTTACGGCCGCCGATGTCGTGTTCTCGATGGAGCGCATGCAGGCGCTCGGCGCCGGGCTCTCCTACCTGTTCAAGAACGTCGAGAAGACCGAGGCCGTAGACCAGTCGACCGTCCGCTTCACGCTGTCGGCACCCTACGCGCCCTTTGTCGCCGGGCTGACGCGGCTCGGCATAATCGACAGCAAACTCGTCAAGGAGAACCTCGGCGACGGCGACGGCGAGATGAAGGACTGGGGCCAGGCCTACCTGTCGGCGCATTCGGCTGGCAGCGGCGCCTATGCCGTTGTCTCGCACAATCCGCAGGAAGAGACGGTGATGGCGCGCAACGACCGGTATTTCCTTGGCCTCGCCGCCGCAGCGCCGGACACCGTGCGTCTTCGCTACGGGCTGGAAGCCGCAACCGTGCGCACGCTCATTGCCAATGGCGAGCACGACATCTCCTCGCAATGGTTGCCGCCCGAGGTACTGAAGTCGCTGGCCGCAGAGGGCGCGCAGCTGCTGACCGAGTCGGGCACCGGCGCCTTCTATCTGAAGATGAACACCACCAAGCCGCCGCTCGACGACGTCAACTGCCGCCGCGCACTGTCCGCCGCCTTCGACTATGAGGCGGCCATCAGGATGGTCGCGCTGACCGACGCCGTGGCGCTGGGCAAGCCGGCGACGGGGGTCCTGCCGGTCGGGATGCTCGGCTCGCTGCCCGCCGAACGCACGCTGCGTCGCGACATGGACGCCGCTCGCAAGTTCCTGGCGGAATGCCGCCACAAGCCGGGGGACTTCACGCTCGAGCTGTCCTGGATCGCGGAAGTGCCGCTCGAGGAACGCTTCGCCTTGCTCATGCAGGCCAACTTCGCCGAGCTCGGCTTCAAGTCGGAGATCGTCAAGGTACCGTGGGCGCTGTTCACCGAACGCGTCGGCAAGCCGGAGAACACGCCGCACTTTTCCCAGCTGTTCACCGATGCGGCGACGGGCGACCCGGATGCGCTTCTCTATCAGATGTACCACTCTTCGGTGCAGGGCACTTTCTATTCGCCCGAATACCTGAAGGATGACGAAGTGGACGAACTCCTGGACAAGGGGCGGGCGGAATCGGACCCCGCACGGCGCGCCGAAATCTACACCGCGCTCAACGAGCGGCTGCGGAGCCTCGCGCCGACCATCTTCGTCTACGACCGGCAGACGGTCTTCGCTGGCAGCAACCGGTTCGCGCTGCCACCGATGACCGATCCGACCAAGTCGTTCGGCATCCCGACCTACGGCCTCTCCTTCCGCTTCGTCGAGATGAAGCCGTAAGCGCGAGATTCCCGGCCCGCCGCCCCTCCGTCAGACCGCGATCTCCTGCTCGAATCGCCTGCCGCCGAGGCCGCGGCAGGCGAGCGCGAGCGTCGGTCGGCCGCGGCCGCTCCACTGCTCGCGCGCGGACAGCGTGACGGCTTCGCCGTTCCAGGAAGCCCGCGCCAGGATCAGCGAAGCGTCGCGGTCGCGATAGCCCCAGCCGATCCCGTCGTCGAAAAAGATCTCGCGCTCCGAGGCGTCCGTGCCCGGGCCGGCAAACAGCGTCAGCTCGACCTCGGACGCGTCGTGGGGCGCGAAGTCCGGCCACGCCTTCGCCAGCGGCAGCACCGCACCGGCGCGCACGAGCAGCGGCAGGCGGCCGAGCGGCGCGGGTATCGTCGCGACGCGTCCGCCGGCATGGATTTCCCCGCTGTGGAAATCGTGCCAGCCGCCGTCGACCCGCGGCAGATAGACCGAGACGGACGTCACGCCCTCCTCCACCGCCGGCGCGACCAGTACATCAGGCCCGAGCATGAACGCGTCCATGTCGGCGCGGCATTCAGCCTCGTCGAAATGGTAGAACAGCGGCGCGATGACTGGCTCGCCGGCCAGATGCGCGCGCCAGCAGCATTGGTAGAGATAGGGCATCAGCCGATAGCGCAGCGCCAGCGCCTGCCTGACCAGTTCGGTATTCGCCGCCCCGTGCATCCACGGCAGGTTGGTCGGCAAAGACAGTTGCGGTTTCCACGAATTCATCACCGCGCGCGGATGGACGCTCATCATCTCGACCCAGCGTACCAGCAGTTCCGGCCCCGGCGCCGGCCCGTCGAAGCCGCCGATGTCGTGACCGGTCAGCGGCATGCCCGACAGGCTCATCGACAAGCCCTGGCGGAGGTTCCACTTCAGCGTGTGCCAGCTGGTGCGGTTGTCGCCCGACCAGGTCTCGCCGTAGCGCGCGATGCCGATCGGGCCGGCGCGCGAGATCGTGTAGGGGCGCTTCTCCGGCTCGCGTGCCAACGTCGCCTCGTAGGTCGCCCGGGTCATCAGCAGCGCGTGTACCGGACGGACGTCGATCGCCGGCAAGGTCGCACCGAAGCCTGCGACCGTGGCTTCCTCGTCCCACAGTTCGCATTCGTTGTTGTCGTTCCAGGCCGAGCCGAAACCCTGATCGAGCACCTGCCCGGTGATACCCGCCTTCCACCATTCGACCGTCGCCGGATTGGTGAAGTCGAGCGACGAACCGTTGCCGCCCCAGAACATCTCGACAGCCGGCTGCCCGTCCGCACGACGCACGAACCAGCCCCGGGCGGCAGCCTCGGGATAGGCGGGGTGCTCGGTGAGCAGCACCGGCTTGACGTTGGCGCATGTGAAGAAGCCGAGTTCGGAAAGCCGCCGGAAGAAGCCGGCGCGGTCGGGGAACTTGGATTCGTTCCAGGTGAAGACGTAGCGGCGGCCATCGGCCTTCGTCGTGTAGCCGGAACCGGAGTGGATGGCGCTGATCGGGATCTTCTCCGCCCGGCAGCGTTCGGCGAAAGCCGTCATGACCTCTTGCGCATTCGGCGCGTCGGCATGATGCATGGTGGTGAAGGCAAAGCCCATCGCCCGGCGCGGCTGGAAATGCGGCCGGCCGGTCAGCCGCATCAGCCGCGGGACGATGTCGCGAACCTTCGGGCCGGCGACCACGTAATAGACCAGACCCTTCTCGGCGGCGTCCACGTGGCGGTAGTGCGGATGGTAGTTGGAGTGCTCGGCGCCGAGATCGAAGGTGATCTCGCTCATCGTGTCGTAGAAGAGGCCGACCGCACCGGTCGCACCGTCTGCGATGACGAAGGGCGCATGTTTGTAAAGCGGGTCCTGGGTCTCGGCATTGTATCCGAGCGCGTCGGTCTGCAGGCAGCGCAGCCGGCGGCCGGTGTGGTCGAGCGGCCCGGTCTTGTCGCCGAGCCCGTAGTGACGATCGGCGAGCGTGCGCGACTGGAAATGGCGGAACAGGCCGCGCCGTGGAAACCACTGATAGGCGCCGGCCTCGCGGTCGGCGAGCACGGTTCTCCAGCCGCCGCCGTCGCGATGGTCGAAGACGATGCGCAGCGGCGCGCCGGTAATCGAGATACGCCAGTCGCCCGAGCTCAGCACGGCCGGGCCGTCGCCTTGTGCCAGCCGCGTCGGCGGTACGTCGAAACCGTCGCACGACAGGCGGTTCCGCCCCTGCCACGGCACGTCGCCGTCCGGTGCGATCATCCAGGTGCGGTCGACGGCGAGCCCGCCCTCGGGAACGACCGCGACGCGGACGAGCCAGTCCGACAGGATGTCGACATGAAGGGTGAAGCCGCCAGCGAGCGGTGCCACGGCGCCGGTCTCGGTTCCGGCAAGGGAAGCGGTGGTGGCGAGGAAGGTCATGAGGTGGGGAGTCCGCATTATTCGATGTTGGAGCGGGACGGCGAAATCCATCCCCGATTCCGCGGCTATGATACCGCCTCGCCGACGACGAGGCGCTTCTGCGCCACGCCGTCCGCCTTGCGGAAGAGATGCGTGAAGTCCGGTCGGAAGACGACGTTCACCGCGTCGCCGCGGCGGATGGCGGTCTGGCCGGGCAGGTGGGCAGCCAGCGATGCGCCATCTTCGGCCACGCAGTGCAGATACGAATTGCCGCCCAGTTGCTCGATCGTCTGTACGGTGACGGGCTTGCCGCCGTCGGCGCCGAAGGTCACATGCTCGGGGCGGACGCCGAGGCTGACGGCGGCGCCCGGTTCCAGCCCGGCGCCGTCGACGGATGTTTCGAACCGCGCGCCGGAGGCGTCGCGCACCACGACGGACCGCTCGTTGACCGTCTCCACGACGGCGTCGAGGAAGTTCATGCGCGGCGAGCCGATGAACCCGGCGACGAAGCTGTTCCTGGGCTCGTTGTAGAGGTCGAGCGGCGAGCCGACCTGTTCGATCCGGCCGTCGCGCAGCACGACGATCTTGTCGGCCATGGTCATTGCCTCGACCTGATCGTGGGTGACGTAGATCATCGTGTTGCCAAGCCTTTGGTGCAGACTGGCGATTTCGCCGCGCATGGTGACACGCAGTTCCGCGTCGAGGTTGGACAACGGCTCGTCGAAGAGGAAGACGCGCGGCTCTCGCACCACCGCCCGGCCGATCGCGACGCGCTGGCGCTGGCCGCCGGAGAGCTGCTTCGGCCGCCGGTCGAGATAGGCCTCGATCTGCAGCATACGCGCCGCCTCGGCCACGCGCCGGGCGATCTCGTCCTTCGGCGTCTTGATGTTCTCCAGGCCGAAGGCGAGGTTCTGGCGCACGGTCATGTGCGGATAGAGCGCATAGGTCTGGAAGACCATGGCGAGCCCGCGTTCCGAAGCGCGCTGCTCGTTGACGCGCTCGCCGTCGATCCTGAGTTCCCCGCCGGAGATCTCCTCGAGCCCGGCGATCATCCGCAGCAGCGTCGACTTACCGCAGCCGGACGGGCCGACGAAGACGCAGAACTCGCCGTCCTCGATGCGCAGATCGACGCCGTGAATGGCGCGCACCTTGCCGTAGTCCTTCACCAGCTTTTCGAGTTCGACGATGGCCATGGTCAGGCTCCAGGGTAAGGGTTCAAGGTCCCGCCCATCACTTCACCCCCGATTGGGCGATGCCGGTGGTGATGTATTTCTGCAGGACGGCAAAGACGAGCGTGATCGGCAGGAGAGTCAGCACGGTCGTGGCGAGCAGCGGCGCCCAGCTGGTCTGCAGGTCGCCCTGGAAGGAATTGAGCGCCAGCTGCAACGTAAACTGCTCCGAGCGGTTGAGCACGATCAGCGGCCACAGGAACTCGTTCCAGCGCCACATGACGGAGAAGATGACCAGCACCGCCAGCGCCGGCGCCGACAGCGGAAGGACGATCCGCCAGTAGACCTTCCACTCAGAGGCGTGGTCCATGCGCGCCGCGTCGAGCAGGTCGTCGGGAATGGTCAGCATGTACTGCCTGAGCAGGAACACGCCGGTCGGTGTCGCTACCGCGGGCCATATGACCCCCCACGGCGAGTTGACCAGCCCGATCTGCGACACGACGAGATAGATCGGCACCAGGTTGACCGTCGGCGGGATCATGAGGGTCGCAACGATCAGCACGAAGACCAGCGTGCGGCCGCGGAACTTGTACTTGGACAGGGCGAAGGCCGCCATCGAGTTGAACAGCACCGTGATGATGGTTGCCACGACCGTGATGAAGACGCTGTTCCAGAAATAGAGGCCGAAATTGAACCGCTCGAACAGCACGGAGTAGTTCTCCGTGGCCAGAGCGAGCTCGCGCTCTGGCACGCGGTCGTTGATGTTGACCTGGAACTTCTGCGCCGGATCGGCCGGATCCACCATCTGGCTCATCAGGCCGATGCGGCGGACCTGCGCCAGCACCCTGCCCTCGTGTTCTCCGGCGGTGACGCGGAAAAGCTGCAGCGGCTCGTCGTAGCCTTCCACCGTCGCCGTGACCGGAGCCACCGGCAGGAAGGTCGGCGGATACTCCTGGAGCGCGGCTTCCGTCTTGAACGACGACAGCAACACCCACAGCACCGGGCCGAACATCAGCAGCACGGCGAGAACCAGATAGGCCCAAGTCAGCCAGTCGGCGAGGTCGAAGCGGCCGCGGCCGCGCGTCCGGACGAGGAAGGAAAACGCCATGGTCTATCCCTCCGCCTGGCTGCGCGCCGCGCGCAGCTGGATCAACGTCAGCACGAGGAGCACGGCCGCCATCAGCATCGAGGCAGCCGCGGCGACGCCGAACAGCTGCGGCCTGAATGCGAAGCCTGTCTCGTATATGTACTGGAGAAGCAGCAGGGTCGCCGAGCCGGGGCCGCCGCCGGTGAGGACGAATATCTCGTCGAAGGCCTGCACGGCGCGGATCAGACTGAGCACGATGACCACGACCATGGTCGGAACAAGAAGCGGCATCGTGATTCGTGAGAACACCCGCCAGCGCGAGGCGCCGTCCATCTCGGCCGCCTCGTAGACGTCGCCGGGGATGGCCTGGAGGCCGGCGAGCAGGATCAACGTGTAGAATCCCATATGCGCCCAGATCGAGACGAAGACGATCCAGAAGAAGGCCCAGTCCGCCTCGACCAGCCAGTTGACCGTCGGCATGCCCAGCCCCTCGAGGCCGGCATTTAGCACGCCGAAGCGCTGCAGGATCCATTTCCAGATCAGCGCCACGACCACCGGCGACAGGAGGACAGGATAGAAGAATACACCGCGGAAGAAGCCGCGCAGCGGTATGTTGCGGTTGAGGATAAGGGCGGTCAGCAGCGAGAACAGCACCATCAGGCCGACCTGGACCACGACGAAGTAGCCGGTGTTGTGGACGGCGCGCCAGAAGATGTCGCGCTCGCAGCTGTTGGGCTGAAGGTAGTTCTGACAGGCGAGCAGGGAGGCAAAGTTGTCGAGGCCGACGAACGGCCTCTCGCTAAGGAGGATGCGGTCGCTGCCGGTCGTGGCGTAGATCCCGTTGAGGGCGATCGGCAGGAAGGTGAACAGCGAGAAGATCACCAGGTTGGGCAGCAGGAAAACCCAGGCGATGCGCTGCGCCCCGGTCATCTTCTGCAAGGCCAGCATCGGCCGCTCGAACAGCCCGAAGGCGGCCGAGACGAGCCGGTATGGCGCGGTCTTCACCGTTGCCAGCATGGGTCGCTCCTGTTCAGCCGATATGGCCACGCGTCCCGACGGCCTCCTCCCGTCGGAAGGGTGAAGCTGCCGCCGGCGCCGCCGCGGCTCCGCTCATGCCGATATGCGGAGCGGGCCGGGAGGTGGCCGCCTTGCGGCGGCGCCGGTCGACGGGTTGCGGCTACTTCGCCGCAGCCAGCGCTTCCTTGACGTCGGCGTCGATGCGCGCCAGCGCCTCGTCGAGCGTGGACTCGCCGACGATCGCCTGGGTGATGCGCGTCACGGTCGCGTTCATGATGGCGCGGTTGTTCTTGTAGCCCTGGAACTGGAAGGCGATCGGGCTGAATTCCGCGAGCGATTCCGCGAACGTCCTCAGTGCGGCCTTTTCCGCGTCGCTGGCGTTCACGTAGTCGATGCCCTTGGCCTGCAGCACCTGGTTCGCGGGAATGTTCTTGGTCTTGGCCAGAACCGCCGCCTGAACCTCTTCGCGCGCCATGAAGTCGAGCAGCTTGCCGACCTCTTCCGGCGACTTGGTGTGCTTGAAGCCGACCACGGCCGCACCGCCGGGAATGCCGGTGCACGCGGCAGGACCGCACGGTGCCGGTACCGCCACCCAGTCGAACGCATCGCCGATGTCACGACCGAAGCGACCGATCTGCCAGGAGCCGGAAATGTACATCACCAGGCTGCCGTTGATGAACTCCTTGGCGGCGTCCTGGTAGGTTGCGCCGCCGGAGCCGGCCCACACGTCCCTGGCAAATGTGCCGTCGTTGTTCCACTCGACGAACTGCTTGGCGAAAGCGCGATAGCCGTCGTCGACGGTGATCGGATTGCCTTCGGCGTCGAAATACTTGGCGCCATAGGAGATGGCGGGGCCGGCGAAGCGATGACCGGTCCGGTCCATGGCCACCGCATAGGGTGTCTTCGTCTTCTCGGCGACTTCCTTCGCCGCGGCGACCCACTGCTCGTAGGTCGCGCCCTTGGCGGGGAGCGCCACGCCGGCCTGGTCGAACAGCGTCTTGTTGACATACGGTCCCGTCGCCGTCTGCTGGTCCATGATCGAGTAGATGCCCTTGTCGTCCGGCCCGTTGACGCGGGTCCAGGCGAGCGTGCGGCCGTAGCTCGCCTCGAGCGCGGCGGCATCCTTCACATAGGGGCTGATGTCGAGCATGTACTTGGCGAGGCCGCCGAGATCGGTGACGCGGGCCAGGTCGGGACCTTCGCCGGACGCAAGCTGCACCGGCAGACCTTCGACGATCGACTTGTAGGGCACCACGTCGATCTTGACGGTGGTTCCCGGGTTCTCGGCCTCGAAGGTCTTCATCTGCTCGGCCCAGGCGTCGCACTCGACGCCGTCCTGGTAGCAAGAGAAGCGGAGCTCGGCTGCCGCGGCCTGCGATGCAGCCAGCGCGGCGAAGGCAATTCCGGAAAGCAGAATGCGGGACTTCATGGGTTCCTCCTGTTTTGCGCACTCGTGTGGTTTCGGGTTGTGGTGCTTGGTGAAAAAGCTATCTTATATCTTATACAAGAGTCAAACATCGCCGTCTCCCGCAGTGGCGCCTTGCTGGAGGACGGAATCGATATGTGCGGCCATCTCCGCGGCGGCGCGGTCGCCTTGTCCGTCACGGATGGCGTCGAGAATTCTCAGGTGATCCTCGAAGGCCCGCTGGGATCGGCCGCGGATCGACGACATCAGGATGAAGCGCTCGCGATCGACATGCGACTTCACCGACTGGACGAGCTGCCAGGCGTTTGGCACGTCGGCCATGCTGGCGAGGAGTGCATGGAAATCCTCGTCGGCGTCGAAGAAGGTCGCATAGTCGTCGGCGCGCGCCGCCACCTCCTGGCGGATCAGGATCGGTCGCAGTGCCGCCTCGTCGAGGCCGCGTTCGGCCAGCCGGCGCACGATCCGGCACTCGATTGCCGAACGCACGAACAGGGCCTCCAGGAACCTGCGCCGGTCGCGGGGCGCCACGATCGACCCGACCTGCGGCCGCGTCACGATCAGCCCCTCGCTGACCAGTTGCTGGAGCGCAGCGCGCAGCGGCGTGCGGCTGACGAAACAGAGCTCGGCGATTTCACCCTCATGGATCGGCGTACCGCCGGGAAGCCGGCCGTCGACGATGCGGTGGCGCAGCGCGTCGTAGATCTGCGGACCGATCGCCTGACCGCGGTCGATACGGATGCCGGCGAGCGCAGCGGCGAGATCGATGCCGGCCTTGGTCTGCTTCACGCGCGGCATCGCTCGGCCTCCCGGCGAATGGCGGCGCGCATGCCTTCCGACAGCATCAGGCCGAGCCGGCGCGTGACGGCGTCGCCGAATGGCCGGGACCCGGCCAGTACGGCGGGGAAC
>DUSC01000221.1 GCA_012842935.1 Hyphomicrobiales bacterium
GGCGGGGACCGGCAAAGGATCGGCTGGATGTCGGCGCCACCGGGGACGCTGGCCCGCCCCCGCCGATGAACCGTTGAAGCCGATGCCGCGCGGGCGGCGGCGCTCTACGCCGCCGGGATCCGGCTAAAGCGCCGAGATCTGCAACTCGTCGACCCCGTCGCGGCCGTAGATATCGTCGCGGAAGTGGACGACGCCGTCGCCGGTCGACCAGGCCGAGATATAGGTGAAATAGACCGGGATCGGATTGGGGATCTGCACCGACACACTCTCGCCGCTCTTGATCGTCTGCTCGAAGCGCTGGCGCGTCCAACCCGGCGTGTCGCGCAGCAGCCAGGTCACGAGGTCGCGCACGTTCTGCACGCGCACGCAGCCCGACGAATCGAAGCGCATCAGCTTGGAGAACAGGCTCTGCTGGGGCGTGTCGTGCATGTAGACGTTTTCGGGACTCGGGAAGTTGATCTTCACCGACGCCATGGCGTTGCCGGAACCGGGATCCTGGCGGAAGCGGAACTTGGCCGCATCTTCGGTGTTCCAGTCGATCGTGGCCGGATCGACCTCCGTTCCGTTCGGACCCAGGATGCGGATGTTGTTCTGGGCCAGGTACTGCGGGTTCTTCCGCATCAACGGGATGATGTCCTTGCGGACGATCGATTCCGGTGCGTTCCAATAAGGATTTATGATGATCTCGTTGATCTTTGAGTTGAGGATCGGCGTCTGACGGTCGACCTTCCCGACAATTGCGGTGTGGCGCAACGCGACGCGGCCATTTTCTACCGCCTCGATCTGGGCGGCAGGCACGTTGACCATCACATAGCGGTCGCCGAGGTAGCCGGCCATCGACCGAAGCCGGACCAGGTTCGTCTCCAGCTGGCCGAGGCGGACCGGCGCGCTGACGTTCATGGCGGCGTAGGTATACTTGCCCATGACACCGTCTGCCGGCAGGCCGTGTCTCGCCTGGAAGCGCTTCACCGCCGCATCGACATAGGTATCGAAGGCCTGACTGATGCCGGCGCGCGTCGACAGGTCGCCCGAAATCATGAGGCGCTTGCGCAGTTGCTCGACATCAGGATCGACCACGCCGAGTTTCAGCTTCTTGGCCGCCGGCACGACCGGCCATCCGCCCATGTCGACGATGTTCGTGTATTGTGCGATCGCCTGTTCGACGTAGATGATCGTCTCGGGGCTGAAGATCGGCAGGTTGGACGCGACCTTGCCGCCCTGCGAGACGCTGGCGTCGAACTGTTCGTTCCAGTTGCCGCGATAGGGCGAATTGAGGAAATCGGCGATCACATCTTCGGCGCGCGCCGCGCCGCTGATCGCCGCAGCTGCCATGGCGGAGGCGCCGGTGAGGAAATAGCGGCGGCTTGTTCTCATGATTTACCAGACATTCCCGTTATCCGCAGGGCACGTCACCTGAGCCTAGCTTTCCGACCTTAACATTTTGCCAACCATCGCGGCAGTGAGGACGGCCGCGCGCCGGCCCACACGATCCATGTCGGTTGACGCAACGCGACGGACATGCCGACTGTCCAGATTTTCGCTTCCATCCGAATATGGCGGCAACGTGGCCGGCCCCGACACGGAAGCGTGAACGGTGCACAATAAAAAGGGAGGACCGGACGCCGCGATGGCGCCGGTCCCCAGCTGCCGGAGATACCGCGGTCGTCTTCTCCCGCCGCGGATGGCTGGAGATCTGCCTCACATCCGGTAAGCGATCGTGTCGTTCCAGAAGCGGTCGAGGCGCTGGAGGGCACGATTCATCTGACGGAATTCTTCCTGGCTGATGCCGCCGACCTGCTCGATCGAACCGATGTGCCGCTCGTAGAGACCGGCGACGACTTCGGCGACCGCCTGGCCTTTCGGCGTCAGGCTGACGCGCACCGAGCGACGGTCGATCCGCGAGCGCTGGTGATTGATGAAGCCGAGGTCGACCAGCTTCTTCAGATTGTAGGAAACGTTGGAACCGAGATAGTAGCCGCGTGAACGCAGTTCGCCGGCGGTCAGTTCCGCATTACCGATGTTGAACAGCAGAAGTGCCTGGATGGCGTTGATGTCGCTGCGTCCGTTGCGGTCGAATTCGTCCTTGATGACGTCGAGGAGGCGGCGGTGAAGCCGCTCGACGAGCTGGAGAGATTCGAGGTAGAGTGAGCGGATCGCATCGCGGCGGTCGTCCTGAACGGGGGCGGGCTTCGCCGCCTGGCGCGTCGTGATCATGGATTGGCCTCTCGTTTGTCGCCCGGTGATGGTTTTTGTTTCACCTTGGTCGCGACCCTATCGAATGCCGATAAAATTCGACTTAAACGTAAGGCTTAACAGCTGCTTACGACAGTACCGAGGCGAAAGAGCCTTAATGAACGGTCACGCGCGAAGCTAAAATTGCGCTATTGCGCCGGTTCGCTGCGTCGGCTCTCGCGCACCTTCTCCAGATGGATGGCGATGCGGAACGCGACATAGAGGACCGCCACCAGGAGATGCGACACCGGTATGATCGGACGATGCCCGAAGAGATCGGGAAAAACGACATACATGACCGTTTCGGTTACCGCGCAAATCGCCCATATGACCGGTCCCCAGGAAGCGAGCATCCACAGGCCGCTGGCCGCGAAGGGAAAAAAGACGGCGAGCACCACGCCCGCGACCTGCCAGTAGACCGGCATCAAGTCGAAGCGCCACAGCGGGCCGGAATAGAGACCGATCAGGCGAATCCAGTAGAGAACGCCGAACAGGAGGCAGTAGCCAGCGATGACCCTCTGAAACCAGACAAATGCGGTTTCGACGAGGCTCTGCCTCGGGAACCGGGTGGGCTCGTCGAAGGCCGTCACAGTTCGAGGTCTCCGGACTCGAGCGGTGCGAAATAGGCGTCGACGGCAACGTCGGCGACCTCTTCCAGGGTCGCCGGTTTCCAGACAGGCGTCGAACCCTTGTCGATGATCGCGGCCCGGATGCCCTCGTAGAAATCCGTTCCAGCCAGCATGCGCCTGAGAATGCGGAACTCCATGCGCATGCAGGCGTCCATGGAAAGACCGGCGCCGGCACGGACCTGGCGGAAGGCGACCTTCACGCTGGTGGGGGACCGCTTGCGGATCGTCTCGAGCGTCGCGGCGGCGAAGGGATCGGCGTCCGCAGCGAGGCCGTCGACGATCGCCTCGATGCTGTCCCCCGAGAATTGGCGGGCGATCGAGCGGCGAGTGGCCGCGTCCGTTTCGGGCAGAACGTCTTCGGCGAACCGGCCGATCGCCGCGTCGGGAGCGTCGCCCGCGAAGAGCGCTTCGAGCAGGGCATCCTGTGCAGCGGCGGGAACGCAGTGCGTCGCGAGGCCGGCCCACAGCGCGTCGCCGCGACGGATGCGATTGCCGGTCAGGGCCAGGTACATCCCGAATCCGTCCTTCAGGCGGGACAATATGTGGCTGCCACCGACGTCGGGAAAGAATCCGATGCCGACCTCGGGCATGGCGAAAACCGCATTTTCCGTCATCACGCGATGCGAACCGTGGAAGGAGACACCGACACCGCCGCCCATGACGATTCCGTCGACCAGCGCGACATAGGGCTTGCCGAAGCGCGCGATACGGGCATTCAGCCGGTATTCGTCGGCGAAGAAACCGACCGGCGGGCTGCCGGCGAGGCCGGCCCTGTAGATGTCGAGGATATCTCCTCCGGCCGAGAACGCCCGGCCCTCCCCGCGAATGACCACCAGCGCGACATCCCCGTCACCCTCCCAGGCCTCGAGCGCAGCGGAGAGAGCGCGGACCATGCGATGCGTCACGGCATTCAGCGCCCTGGCGCGGGTCATGGTGACGAGCCCGACCGCACCGATGCGTTCGAAACGAATCTCGTCGCCGCCGCCGAAGTCGATCTGCAATGCCGCCTCCAAGTTCCGGTTGAAGTGCTAAGCGGGGCGCCACAGGTCGTCAATGGCGGCGAACCGGCCGCTGCCCGCGCAACCGGGAGCGGGAAACGTGCACAAGCATCCGGGCTTCGAAACGCGGGGCGTATATCCGCCACCGGTTGCGGCCATTGGTCATTCGCGTGCCGACATGATAAGAACGCCCGCGTTTCGGAGACCGGCCGATGAACAGGCACACCCCCCACGACAAAACCGGAGGCCGCAGCGTCGACGAGATCACGTCCGGCCGGCGCCTGCGGCGCATGCGCAAGGCCGACTGGTCGCGGCGCCTCGTCCAGGAGAACCGGCTCACGGTCGACGACCTGATCTGGCCCGTCTTCATCATCGACGGCGACGATCGCGTCGAAGAGATCGGCGCCATGCCCGGCGTGTACCGGATGACGGTCGACCGCGCCGTACGCGAAGCCGAACGCGCCGCGCGCCTGGGCATCCCGGCGATCGCGACGTTTCCCAACATCGAACTTTCGCGCCGCGACCCGACCGGCTCGCACATCCTCGATCCCGACAACGTCATCAACCGTGCGACGCGCGCCATAAAAGCCGCCGTCCCGGAGATCGGCATCATCACCGACGCCGCGCTCGATCCTTTCACCAGCCACGGCCACGACGGCATCCTGCGCGACGGGATTATCGTCAACGACGAATCGGTCGAGCAGATCGCGATGGCCGCCGTCGGCCAGGCAGCGGCCGGTGCCGACATCATTGCGCCTTCCGACATGATGGACGGGCGCATCGGTGCCATCCGCGACGCGCTCGACGCCAACGGATTCCAGGACGTGGCGATCATGTCCTATGCGACCAAGTTCGCCTCGGCCTTTTACGGCCCCTACCGCGAGGCGGTGGGCACAGCCGGCCTGCTCAGGGGCGACAAGAAGACCTACTACATCGATCACGCCAATTCGGACGAGGCGGTGCGCGAAGCCGAACAGGACGTCCACGAGGGTGCCGACATGCTCATGGTCAAGCCCGGCCTGCCCTATCTGGACATCATCCGCCGCCTGAAGGACGAACTTGCCATGCCGACATTCGCCTACCAGGTGTCGGGCGAATATGCGATGATCACCGCGGCGGCGGCCAACGGCTGGATCGACGGCGACCGCGCCATGATGGAATCGCTCCTGGCGCTGAAACGCGCCGGCTGTGACGGCATCCTCACCTACTTTGCGCCGAAGGTCGCCGAAATGCTGAGAGGCTGAACGGCGACTGTGCCGAAGCGCCGCCGTTGCGCGGTTCCCGGACAGGCCATATGAATCCGGCCGCGAAAAGGCCGGCGGTGCGCTGCCGGCGCCAAACCGGGAGCGCTCCATGATGCTGGGTCGGATCCTCCTCTTTGTCGGCGGGCTCTTCGGCGCGGCGGGCGTGGCGCTTTCGGCGGTCAACGCGCATATCGGCGGAACGAACATCGGGACGGCGGCGACCTACCTGCTCGCCCACGCGCCCGCGCTCGTCGCGATCGGTCTGCTGGACGCCCGGCGCGGGGACGGCGTGGTCCGCTTCGGCGGTTTGCTCCTGCTCGTTGGACCGCTGCTCTTTTCGGGCGATCTCCTGATACGCGAGTTCACGGGCGAGCGGCTTTTCCCCATGGCGGCACCCTCCGGCGGCACGCTGACCATCCTCGGCTGGGTCATCGTGGCCATCGGCGCGATCTGGCGGCGCGGTGGCGAGAGCCGAGCCGACGACTCCTCGTCGCACCGGCTCCCGGGAAAAGGCGCCGGAGATGCTTGAATTGTCGGCGCGGCTCACCATCTCGAGAGATGGCGGCGCCGATAGTGCCGTTCGGAAAGGAAGCCGTGGCGACGCGCGTCATCGACGGAGAGATCATCACCTCGCGGCTGGACGACATCCGCGTTTATGAGGGCGTGCGCACGCGCCGTGTGCTGGCCTGCATCCTCGACTATGCCATCGTCGGCCTGCTACTCATCCCGTTCGGCATTCTCGTCTTTCTCCTGGGCCTGCTGACACTCGGCCTCGGCTGGTCGCTATTCGGCGTGCTCGCGCCGCTGGTCGCGGCCCTCTACGTCTGGAACACGCTCGGCGGTCCCGAACAGGCCACCGTCGGCATGCGCATGATGGGCATCCGCCTCGACCGCCTCGATGGCGGCCGGATCGACGGGCTCACCGCCGTCGTCCACACCGTGCTGTTCTGGGCCGCCAACGTCGTGCTGACGCCGCTGATCCTGCTCGTCACCCTGTTCAGCGAGCGCAAGAGGACCCTTCACGACCTCCTGCTCGGCACCGTGGTCACGCGCATCGACCGCTTCTGACCGGCGGCGACCCCGGCCGGACGATAGTTTGGCCGCGAGTCGGTGTCGCTATGCGGTCTTTAAACATTCTCCTGTTGAAATTTTTCCGGCGCCGGCCAAGGTAGGATAATCCATGGGCATCGCGCGGTTCCGATGACGCAGCACCCGACGCAGACACCGCAGTTCTTCCTGACGGCGCCTTCGCCGTGTCCCTACATCGACGGGCAGTTCGAAAGAAAAGTCTTTACCCATCTCGTCGGCGAGAAGGCGCGCGAGCTCAACGATCTGCTCACCCAGGGCGGCTTTCGCCGATCTCAGAACATCGCCTACCGCCCGGCATGCGAGACCTGCCGCGCCTGCGTGTCGGTGCGCATCCTCGCCGGCGAGTTCAAGTTGACGCGCAGCATGCGCCGCGTCGTGAAGCGCAACGAGGACCTGATCGGCGTCGTGCGCGATGCCGAGCCGTCGACGGAACAATATGCGCTGTTCCGCTCCTATCTCGACGCCCGCCATCGACGCGGCGGCATGTCGGACATGACCGTTCTCGACTACGCGATGATGGTCGAGGACACCCATGTCGACACCAAGGTCGTCGAGTACCGGCGGCGCGGACCCGACACGTTCATCACCGGCAAGGGCGAAGGCGAACTGATCGCGGTTGCCCTGACCGACCGGATGAGCGACGGGCTCTCGATGGTCTATTCCTACTACAATCCCGACATGGAGGATCGTTCGCTCGGCACCTTCATGATCCTGGACCACGTCGCCCGCGCCCGAACAGCCGGCTTGCCCCATGTCTATCTCGGCTACTGGGTCAACGGTTCGCGCAAGATGAACTATAAGATCCGTTTCCTGCCGCAGGAGCACCTCGGTCCGAAGGGCTGGGATCGCTACGAAGTGCAGGACTGACCAATCCGGCCCGCCGTCATCGGACGCTGCCGTTGCCTCTCGACGGAGCCAGAGCCGTGTCTGCCCTCCAGACAGACTACAGGAAGGGATTGCTGCTGACCGCCATCGGCGGGCTGACGCTCACTGTCGACATACCGCTGATCCGCCTTGCCGAGGGCGAGGCGTGGTCGATCCTGCTCCTGAGGACCGGGACGACCTTCGTCGCCGCGCTGGTCATCTGGTCGGTCTGGCGGCTGATCACCCCGCAGGTGCCGCAATTGCTGCCGGGGCGCTCGGGCGTCGTCGTGGCGGCGTTCTACGGACTAGGTTCGATTACCTTCGTCACTGCCGTCTTCAATACCTCGACGGCGAACCTCGTCTTCATCCTCGCCTTTACCACCATGTTCGCGGCGTTGCTGTCCTGGCTGTTCCTCAAGGAGCGGCCCCGCACAGCGACGCTCCTTGCCATGGTCGTCATGATCGTCGGGGTGCTGATCATCGTCGGCGACTCCGTCGGTTCCGGCAATCTCTTCGGCGACTTCATGGCGCTCTGCTCGTCCTTCCTCATCGCGTCCGCGATCACGGTCAGTCGGGCGAGCGGCCGCGACATGGGTTTCACCGCCCTGATAGGCGTGATCATGCCGTTCCTGGTCGCGCTGGCGGTGGTCGCCGGCAGCACCGGATACCGGGTCGACGAGCCATGGTGGATCATCTTCAATGGTGCGGTGGTGATGCCGATCTCCTTCTTCTGCCTGGCGGCCGGACCGCGCTACATTTCCGGGGCCGAGGTGGCGATGTTCTATCTCCTCGAAACCGTGCTGGCGCCTGTCTGGGTGTGGATGATCTTTTCCGAGGTGCCGAGCACGAACAGCCTCCTCGGCGGTTCGATCCTGATCGCCGCGCTCGTCGCCCATTCGATCTGGCAGCTCTTCGACACTCGGCGCCGCCCGACCGACGCGTCCCGTCAGGCGCCCTGAGACCGCCGGCCCCGCTGATTTCCTTCATGAACGCAGTTTAACTTGCCCTCGATCAAGGTGCCGGGCAATCATCCCTGCGACCCTCCCAAGGCGTTTGACACAGAGGCATCCACCCATGACCAACACCCGACAACCTGCGGGCTATTCCACTCTCCAGATCGCGCTGCATTGGATCATTGCGGCACTCGTCATCTTCCAGGTCGTCTTCGGCGAGGACATCGTTCCCGCCTTCCGCGCGTACATGCGCGACACCGAGCCGACAGCGGACGACCTCGCTGCGGCCGACATCCATGTCTGGGTCGGTATCGCCATCTTCGTGCTGGCGCTGATCAGGCTTGCCGCGCGTGTCACCCGCGGCGCGCCGGCGGCGCCCGCCGGCGAGAGCGCGGCGCAGAAGTGGGTCGGCATCGTCACCCATGTCGTGCTCTACGGGGTGATTCTGGGCATGCCGATCACCGGCGGCATAGCCTGGTATCTCGGCGTCGAAGCCTTCGGCACGATCCACGAGATCGGCAAGCCGGTGATCATCCTGTTCGTCGCCCTGCATACGGTGGGCGCGCTCTACCAGCACTTCGTCGTGAAGTCGGACGTGTTGATGCGCATGCTGCGGCCGGAACGGCGCGGCGCTGCCTGACGCCCGCGGCGCGGCCGCTCAGCCGCCGAACGCCGCAGGCGGCTGGTCCGCCCCGGGGCGCAACTCCGTCGATACCGCCGCATCGGCAAGGGTCTGTGCGGCGTCGTCGCCGGCAACGACTTCGCGCACCCATTCGCGCCAGATGGCGACGAGAAGGGCCATCAGGACCGGGCCGATGAACAGGCCAAGCAGGCCCATCGTCTTGACGCCGCCGATCAGGCCGAAAAAGGTCGGCAGGAAGGGCAGCTTGATCGGTCCGCCGACCAGCTTGGGCCTCAGGGTCTTGTCGACGATGAACAGTTCGATCGAGCCCCATGCGAACAGCGCCAGTCCCGCCATCCACGAGCCGCTGGCAACCAGATAGATCGACACCAGCGTGAACGAGAGCGGCGCTCCGCCCGGGATCAGCGCCATCAGGCCGGTCAGCGCGCCGAGCGTCACCGGCGACGGAACGCCCGCCAGCCAGTAGGCGACGCCGAGCACGACGCCCTCGCCGATGGCGATCAACGTCATGCCCGTGACCGTGGAGGAGATGGTCGCGGGAACCACGCGCGACAGTCGCTCCCAGCGCATCGGGAAGATACGTTCGCCGAGCCGGTCGACCTGGGCGACGAAGGCCTCGCCGTCGCGATAGGTGAAGAACAGCGCGATCAGCATGAAGAGAAGGGTGAGCAAGAGACTGAAGGCGCCGCCGCCGGCCGCCAGCAGCGCCCGGTAGATGTTGCCGATGTTGGCACCGCTGACGATCTGGATCAATTCGCCGATCGCGCCGGGGTGCCCGATGTGGCGGGCCCATTGCGCGTCGAGCCATTCGCCGACCGCCGGCAGGGTGGCGATCCAGTCGGGAGTCGGCGCTCCGTCACGGTTTGTCTCGATCGCCCACTGCACCCAGATCCGGACCTCGTTGGTGGCATAGGTGGCCGCCAGAACGATCGGAACGACGAGGAAGCCGATGATGGCCAGTATCGCGATCGCCGCAGCGATCGTGCGGCTGCCGTCGACGGCGACAAGCAGGCGCCGGTACAGCGGCCAGCTGGCGAAGGCGATGACCAGTGCGGCAAGTACCGGGACGAGGAAGCCATGGAAGAAGTAGACGCCGGCCGCGACGATGAGGACGAGCAGCCAACGCGCCGCGGAGAGCGGCGGGATAAGGCCGACGCCGGTTGGCGCCGAGCGGCCCATCAGGAGCGGCTCGCCGGCGCGAAGGCGCGGATCGGATGCGGTCACGGTCGGTGGCCCCCTGCTCTTGCTCGCTCGGCGCCGGGCGTCATCTGCCCGGCAACGGCCGCCATAGTGACGGAAGCGGCCATTTCTGCCAATTGGCCAGGGGTCGAACTCTTTTCAAGATGCGACGGCGTCGGACCGGACTATTCGGCCGCCAGCGGCAGGGGCGGCTCGACGCGAGTTGCCGTAGAGCCTGCCGTAAGCTCCGATGCCGCGGGTTTCGCCTCGTCCAGCGGATCATCCTTCGGATTCGGCTTCACCAGCCGGCGGAACAGGCGCGACGCCCCGATCGCGGCATCGTCCATGATCGTGTAGAAGGACGGGACGAAGACCAGCGACAGCAACGTCGATACCAGCAGGCCGCCGATCACCGCCACCGCCATCGGCGCGCGGAACTCGCCGCCGTCGCCCAGCGCCAGCGACGCCGGCACCATTCCGGCCGACATGGCGATGGTCGTCATGACGATCGGGCGCGCGCGCTTGCGGCCGGCGTCGACGACCGCTTCGGTCCGCGACACGCCGCGGCGCACGGCGTCTATGGCGAAGTCGATGAGCATGATGGCGTTCTTGGTGACGATGCCCATCAGCATCAGGATGCCGATGACGACCGGCATGGAAACCGCCGAGTCTGTCAGCCACAGGCCGGCGACGACGCCGCCGATGGCAAGCGGCAGCGAGCCGAGGATGGTGAAGGAGTGGAACACCGAACCGAACAGGAGGATGAGCACGACGAAGACCAGCATGAGGCCGACGGTCATGGCCATGGCGAAACCGGCGAAGACGTCGCCCATGATCTCGGCATCGCCGGTCTCCTGGATGCGCACGCCGGCCGGCATGTTCTTCACTTCGGGCAACGCCCACACCGCGTCGAGGCCTTGACCCAATTCGTAGCCGACCGCCATGTCCGCGCCGATGACAACGCGGCGCTCGCGATTGTAGCGCTGGATCGACGACGGACCTTGGCCGTAGCGGATCTCGGCGACCGACGAGAGCGGGACGCTGGCGCCCGAAGCGGTCGGCACCGGCAGTGCGGCGATCGCCGCGATGTCGTCGCGGGCCGCCTCGGCGAGCTGCACCCGGATCGGGATCTGCCGGTCGCCGACGGTAAAATTGGCGAGCTTGGCGTCAATGTCCCCGATCGTCGCCACGCGCATCGTCTCGGCGAGCGTCGTCGTCGAAATGCCGAGCTCCGCAAGCCGGTCGAGATCGGGGATGACCGTGATTTCGGGCCGGTCGAGGGCGGCGTTCGACGCCACGCCGCGGAACATTCCGCTCGCGGCCATGGCACTCTGGATCTTCCGCGCCTGTTCGTCGGGCGTGACCCCGTCGGAGCCCATGACGCCGAGTTCAAGCGAACGCTGGCCCCGCGGATTGACGAAGTAGGCGCGCAGGTCCGGCACGGCCTCAAGCTTGCCGAGCAGGATCTCCTCGATGGCGCCCTGGTCGATGTCGCGCTCGGACTTGTGCATCAGGTCGGCGACGACAGTGGCGCGGCGCGGCTCGAGAGTGCCGGTCGGATTCGAGCCGCCGATGACGTAGACGTTTTCCACCTCGGGCAATTCACGAAAGAGGTCCGTCACGCGGTCGGTCACTTCGCGGGTGTCCTCGAGCCGGCTGCCCGGCGGCAGTTCGAGAGAGAATACGATGCGGCTGGCGTCCTCCCGCGGAATGAAGCCAGAGGGCAGGAAGCCGATGGCGTAGATCGACGTGGCAAAGAAGGCGATGCCGCCGAGAAGCGTGATCCAGCGGAAGCGCAGCGTGGCACGAAGGGTCCGCTCATAGAGCCGCATGATCCGGCCCGGCTTCGGCTCGGCATGGCCGTGACCGCGGAGGAAATAGGCTGCCAGCATCGGCGTCAGCAGACGGGCGACAAGCAGCGAGAAGAAAACGGCGACGGCGACCGTCAGGCCGAACTGCTTGAAGTACTGTCCGGCGACGCCGCCCATGAAGGAAACCGGCGCGAACACGGCCATGATCGTCGCCGAAATGGCGATGACGGCCAGCCCGATCTCGTCGGCCGCCTCGAGCGAGGCGCGGTAGGGCGACTTGCCCATCTTCACGTGGCGGACGATGTTCTCGATCTCGACGATCGCGTCGTCGACCAGGATGCCGACCACCAGCGTGATGCCGAGCAGGCTCACCAGGTTCAGCGAGAAGCCGAGCAGGTCGAGCACCCAGAAGGCCGGGACGATCGACAGGGGCAGCGCGGTCGCCGCCACCAGCGTGGCACGGATGTCGCGCAGGAAAAGGAAGACGACGATCACGGAGAGCACCGCGCCTTCGACCAGCGTTTCCATCGCCGAATCGTAGTTGCCTTCGGTGTAGGTCACCGAATCGTCGACCTTGGCAATCGTCACACCCGGGTTAGCGGCCTGGAGATCGGCGATCGCGGCGACGGCGCGTTCGTTGATGTCGACGTCGCTCTCGCCCTTGCCGCGGAAAATGCCAAAGGCGACGACGGTCTGGTTGTTCAGCCGGGCAAAGGACTTCGGCTTCGCCCAGGTGTCGGTGACCGTGGCGATGTCGGATAGCCGGACGATGCGCCCTCCTCCCAGCGGAATCTCCAGCCTCTCCAGGTCGGCAACCGATTTCGCCGAGCCGAGCGTGCGGATCGTCTGGTCGCGGTCGGCGAACTCGCCGCTGCCGCCGGTCAGGTCGGAATTGGTCGCTCTCAGCGCGGCGTTCACGGCGCTCGCCGTGACGCCGAGCGCCTCGAGCCGATCGGGATCGAGCTCGACTTTCAATTCGCGCGTCACACCGCCGTAGCGGTCAACGCGCGCGACGCCCTTGACGCCCTGCAGCTTGCGGATGACGGTGTCATCGACGAACCAGGACAGTTCTTCCAGCGTCATCGCCGGCGCCGAGACGGCATAGGTCAGGATCGCCTGGCCCTCGACGTCGACCCGATTGACGACCGGCGCGTCGGCAGTTGCCGGCAGATTCGATCGGATGCGCTCTATGGCGTCCTTGACGTCGCTCACTGCGGTCTGCGTGTCGACCTCGAGGCGGAACTCGACAAGGGTCTGCGAATTGCCCTCGGTGATGTTGGAAAAGACGTTCTTGACGCCGGCGATATTGGCGACGGCGTCCTCGACGCGCTTGGTCACCTGCGTCTCGAGTTCGCTCGGCGCCACGCCGGGATCGCGTACGACGACCGAGACGATCGGGAGGTCGATGTTGGGGAAGCGGGTGACCGGCAGGGACACGAAACTCATCACCCCGAGGGTGAAGAGCACGATGAACAGGAGGATCGGCGGGATCGGGTTGCGGATCGACCAGGCGGAGAAGTTCCAGTTCATGGGCGCACCGCTCCCGTCGCATCCACGCGCACGGGCGTCACCACGTCGCCGTCCGTGACGAAGGTGCCGGCTCTCTCCACGACTTCCTGGCCTTCGGCGATGCCCTCGACGATCTCGACGACGGCGCCGGCGCGCACGCCGACCTTGACAGCAACCGAACGGACCTTGCCGTCCTCGACGATCTGCAGGAACGCCTGCCCGTCGCGGTAGACCAGCGCGGACGCGGGGACGGCGATGCCCTCGCGGCGGACCAGCTCGATCTCGCCGCGGGCGAAGTTGCCGGCGCGCACGGCGGCGCCGGCATCAAGCGCGATGCGCAACGTCCCGAGCCGTGTCATCTGGTTGATCTCCGGCGAGATGAGCCGGACCCTGCCGTTCACCGTGGCCGACGCCCCGGCCGCCGCGACGCGGACCGGCATGCCGACCGCGATCGACGGCAGCGCCGTCTCGGCGACGGTCGCCGCAAGTTCGAATTCCGAGCCGACGGCGATGCGGTAGAGCGGGCCGGCGGCAGCCGAGACGATACCCCCGAGCGTCGCGTTGCGGGCAAGGACGAGCCCGTCGGCCGGCGCGGTCACTTCGGTCTTGGCGATCTGCAGCAGGACGTTGCGCTCCTGTGCATCGACCACGGCGATCTGCGCCTCGGCCGCGGCGAGCGCCTTTTCGGCGGTCGTCAGCTTGGCCCGGGCACTGTCGTAGGCGTTGACGGCGTTGTCGAGTTGCGACTTCGCGGCGATGCCCTTGTCCTGGAGCGCGCGGGCGCGGTCGAGCGCCTCGCCGGCCTGGCGGACACCGATCTCTGCATCGGCGATCTGAGCCTTCACCTGGGCGGCGGAAGCAACCGCCTGGGCACGGCTGGCCTGGATCTGGGCGTGCTGGACATCGAGCGCGGAGCGGTCGAGGACGGCAAGCACGTCGCCCTTCTTCACGAGGTCGCCCTGGTCGGCGTCGAGGCGCGTGACGGTCAGGCCGGAGAGGTCGGTACCGGCGACGGCCTCCTCGCGGGCGACCACCGATCCGGTGACGGACAGCGTCTCGACGAGTTCCCTGCGCGTCGCGGCGACGACGCGAATTGCCGGCGGTGCCTGCACGGCGGGGGCGGGCCCGGCCGCCGCGGCCGGAAACGTCGGCATGACGGAAGAAGTTGCCGCCAGAAAGACGGCCAGTGCTGGAATGACGGGGGATCGGGTGAACATGTTACGCTCGTTGCAATACGGGATCACGCTGCGGCCTGGGCCGCACGGGGGCGAAGGATGGCGATGACGGAGGCGCGCACCAGGGTTTCCAGCTTGCCGGGATCGACGCCCTGGGAGAGAAGATCGTTCAGCGCCAGCCCCTCGCCGATCGCCATCAACGTGGTCATCATCGTCTCGAGGTCGACCAGCGGCGCGATCTCGCCGCGTTCCGCCGCGTCGCGCAGATAGTCGCGGAACTGGGCCCGGATCGCCTCCATGTTTTGCCTGCAGCAGTGCTCGATCGCCGGGTTGCGCATCGACTCGGCGCGGATCTCCGCAAAGAGCGGCGCCATGGCCCGCTCGTGAACCTGACGGACGTGGGCTAGAGCAGATTCGACTTATTCGGGGTCATATCCGGCGGCCTCGAAATAGTTCTGGCATTCCTCAGGGGTGAAGGCGGAGAGACAATCGGCGACGACCGACCAGAGTTCGTCGATGGTTCTGGCGGCGGCCTTCCTGA
>DUSC01000222.1 GCA_012842935.1 Hyphomicrobiales bacterium
CACGAGGTCGCGCAGGTTCATCATGTCGGTGGTCATCGGTGGAATCTCCGGTCCAAGTTGGTGTCAGCAACCAGACCCTACCGGAACATCGCCGGTGACCACCTCAGCCAGAACCTACACCACGCTCAGGGACAGCATCCCCATCGAAACCGCCGGCGATTGTCCGGCGCGCCTTCAAGCGTCGTTACTGACCCGCGACCGCCTGCCGCTCGGCAAGCGCGCGGCGGACATGCGAAATCGCATCCGTAAGGTCGGAAATCGCCTCATCGATCGCGTCGCGCTGCTTGTGCAGCCGGGCGAGCTGCTTTTCCGACTTGTCGAGGGCCGTCTTGAGCTGGCGCACGTTGGAGCCCTTCGGATCGTAGAGATCGATCATCTGCTTCACCTCGCGAAGCGAGAAACCGACCTTGCGGCCGAGGAGGATGAGCTTGAGCCGCGCCCTGTCGCGCCGCGAATAGAGGCGCGTGGCCCCTTCCCGGCGCGGCGAGATCAGACCCTTGTCCTCGTAGAAGCGCAACGCCCGGAGCGTCACCCCGAACGTCTTTGCCATTTCGCCGATACGGACATAGGTATCGGCGGCGTCCGCGGAAATGTCCATTCCGGCTGCCGCGTTGCCAGCCTCTGACCAGTTGTTTTCCATTGCGTTTTCCCAGAATGCGGCTGCCAATCGCGGCCGCTTCGAACAAAGGCGCCTGGGGCTGCGTCTCGTTCGCGGTTCCAAAAGAAAAGAGGCGCGGGGACCACGCCTCTTACGTTTACGTAAGCAGATAGCGATCGTCCTCCCGATTTACAAGGGCGGAAGGCGCATGCCTGCCATGCAATCCTGCGGATAGTTTCCGCGGCGGTAAGTTTGGTTAACGCCTTGTTTACCACGTTCGGGGAATTGTGGACGCGTCGGTATCCGTGCATCTCCAGTTCTTGCTTGTTTCACGGTCTTCGAGGCGGGGGCGAAAGCCCCGGGGGCACGAGAGGTGTCCTGCCGTGCGTCCCACGGTCGCCGCGTCGCCGGCGACGACTTGGCGAGCCGGTCTCCTGCCGGCGCGGTTTGGCAAACGGACGTTTCGATGAACAGCAAGCGGTCCTTTCTCGACACACTGAACGCCGGACGGCCGAGGCGGCACAGCGTCTCGCTCGAAGAACTGAACCGCTCCCTCCAGGATCTCGAGAGCAGGCTCGACCGTGGAGGCGAGCCGATGTCCGAGCGCCGCCATGCGGATCCCGCGGAGCCCTTCGGCCGCCGTGGTGCCGGTTATGACCAGCCGCCGGCGAAAACACGGGACGAGGCGAGATCCTCGGCGCGGATGCAGCCGGGATCACCCTATCAGGCGCTTGCGCGCGACTTCGATCGCCTTCGCGGCCAGGAGGAAGGAGCGGCCTCGATCGGGCGTATCGCCGCCGAACTGAAGGGGCTGCGCGAGGAACTCCGCCATCAGATGACGGCCGGTATCCGCCGCGAGTTCGACGCGCTGCGGACCGAGATTGCCCGCGCCTACGCGGCCCAGCCGTCGGCGGCGGACGGCGCCGAACTGGGTGCCGAATTCGAGCGTCTCTCCGAAACCATCCAGCAGCTGGCCGAGCGCAGCGACGACCGCGGCGTCAGCATGCTGCGACAGGAACTCGGACAGGTGAGGAGTGCGCTCGACGCCCTGGCGCGCGAGGAGACCGTGCGCGCCGTCGACCGCCGGTGGGACGATTTCGACAAGCGCTGGACGCGGTTCGAGGACAGCTACGCGCAGCGGTCGAAGCCGGTCGCCGATCCGGCGCTCGATGCACTGAACAAGCGGCTCGAGCAGATCACCGAAGCCGTGAGCGGTCTGCCCGAATCGCTGTCGCTGCGGTCGCTGGAGGAGAAGGTGCGCGTGCTGGCCGCCGCACTCGACCACTTCGCCGGCCAACAGGACCAGCGGAGCCACGACACCTTCGCCCTGATCGAGGAACGTCTCGACGAAATCTCCCGCGCGATCGTTGCGTCGAGCGCCGCCGCCAGTGCGCCGCACTTCGATCCGGAACCGTTCGAACGCATCGAAGCGAGGATCGCCTCGCTGGCGCGGCAGGTCGAGGAACTGATCGAAGACCGGCCCGTCGCCGAGGTGATCACCCGGCTCAACACGCTGGCCCAGCAGGTCGACGAGCTCGCCTCCCGCGACAGACGGCCCGACAAGGCGATGGAGCGCCTCGGAAAGCAGATCGCCGCGGTCGCCGAACGAATCGAGCGGATGCCGGCGACGCCGGACGTCGAGCCGATCCTGCGCGGCATCGAGCAGCGCTTCGATGTGCTGTCGAAGGCCCTCGACCGCCGGCAGGACGCCGCGATCGAATACGGCCAGAGCCTTTTCCGCGACCTCGAGCAGCGCCTCAACGAAGTCGCCCGGCGGATCGACGCGAGCCGTCCCGCCATCGATCCCGACCAGGTCATGCGCGAGATCGAGCAGCGGTTCATGTCGCTCTCCGAGACGATCGACCGGCGCCAGGGGGATGCCATGGAGCATGGCGAGAGCCTGTTCCGCGACCTCGAGCGCCGCCTCGAGGAAGTTACGTCGCGGCTCGACGAGCGACAGGCGCGACCGGCTTTCGACGACAGCGGCATCATGAGCGCGATCGACGAGCGGTTCGCCGAACTCGCGCGCAGGCTGGAGATGCCGCGAGGAGAGCCCGGCGGCGAGGCGATGAAGGAAATCGAAGCTCGCCTCGAGGACATTTCCTCGAGGCTCGAGTCGTCGGCCGCGCAGATCGCGATGATCGATCCGACCATCATCCGCGACCTGGAAGCCCAGGTGGCCGAGCTGTCGGCACACCTGTCGCGCCCGAGCGCACCGCTCCCCGAGCGCGACGACATCGCGCCGCGCCTCGAGGAAATCGAGCGCTCCATCTCGGCCAGCCGTGACTCGATCCTCGAAGCCGCACGCGAAGCCGCGCAACAGGCGGTGGCCGGCCCGTCGGCGGGCGACGCGGAGGCCGCGGCGGTGGCCGGACTCGCCGAGGACCTGAAGGCCCTCGAGGCGCTGACGCGGCGTTCCGACGAACGCAACACTAAGACCTTCGAGGCGATCCACGACACGCTGCTGAAGATCGTCGACCGCCTCGGGTCGATCGAACAGGAGGCAGAATCGCGATCCTCCGCCGCGACGGCGGCAGCCGCCCCGATCGCCGGATCGGCGCCAGCAATGGTGCAGGTCGCGGAAGCGCCGTCCATCGAGACCGACGACGCATTCCCGCCGATAGACGCCGACGATTTCGGCTCGCGCCCCGCACTCCGGCGCAGCCCGGCCGAAGCGGCGGCCGCAGCCGCGGCGGCGGCGATGGATCCGGAAGAAGGCGAAGGCACGGAACAGCCGCGGCGCGCGCGGTCGCTGCTCGGCGGCCTGACGCGTGCGTTTTCCAGGCGCAAGACCGCGGAGGCGCCGGCGCCCGCCGGCAGCGCCGAGCCAAAGGCACCGGTGCCGGCGCCGAGCGTGGAACTCGACCAGCCGCTGGATCCCAAGGCGGTCAACCGGCCTCTCGAGCCGGGATCGGGGGCCCCCGACGTCGAGGCGATCATGAAGCGCGTTCGCGGCGAACGCCCGCGGACCGGCCATCAGGGCGAAGCGGAGACGGCGCGTTCGGATTTCATCGCGGCGGCGCGCCGCGCCGCCCAGGCTGCGGCGGCCGAAGCCGGCACGATCCGGCGCGGCGAGCAGGGCAGCGACGCCAAGAAACCATCGGGAATCGCCGAGCTCCTGCGCAGCCGACGCAAGCCGATCCTCATGGGCGCGGTGGCCATCATGCTGGCTCTGGCCGGTCTCCAGCTCGGCAAGGCCTTCTTCGCGGGAGATCCGCAGGTCGCCGATCGCGGCGACGAACCGACCGTGCTCGGCTCTGCCGCCGACGTCGCTTCCGCAATGACGGCAAGTTCCGGCGAAAAAGGCGCGGATGCGCCGAAAGCGGATGCGCCGAATGACGCTTCTCCCGTGGAGACTGCCGCCGTCGCCGAACCGCGACCGGCGCGGCCGGCCATCGACACCGCCCGGGCGTCGGCACCGGCCGCCGATCCGGCGCCGTCGCATGACGAACCGGCCGCTCCGATCGACAGCAACGCCGAACCGGCTTCGGTGGCCGCCGCGGCCGACGAGACGATCGCCAGCTTCGAGCCGGTCCCGGTCGAAGCGGGGCCGGCGGCGCTGCGCGAAGCGGCGGATTCCGGCGATCCGAAGGCGCTGTTCGAGGTCGGCTCGCGCTATGCCGAAGGTCGCGGCGTCAAGTCCGACATGGCTGCCGCGGCGAAATGGTACGAAAGGTCGGCCGAACTCGGCTTCGCGCCGGCGCAGTATCGCATCGGCAACTTCCTCGAGAAGGGAACCGGCGTCGAACGCAGCATCGCGAAGGCGAAGACGTGGTATCAGCTGGCGGCCGAGCAGGGCAACGCGAGCGCCATGCACAACCTCGCTGTCCTCTACGCGATGGGCGCCGACGGCGTGGCCGACAACGAGTCTGCGGCGCGGTGGTTCACCAAGGCCGCCGAACTCGGCGTGAAGGACAGCCAGTTCAATCTCGGCATCCTCTCGGCCAAGGGTGTCGGCGTGCCCCAGGATCTGGAAGAATCCTACAAATGGTTCGCACTCGTCGCCAAGGCCGGCGACCGCGACGCGGCAACCAAGCGCGACGAGGTCGCCAATGCGCTGCGACCCGAGCAGCTCGCCCGCGCCCGCGCCGCGGTGGAACTCTGGAAGCCGAAACCGGTCGACCCCGAAGCGAATGTCGTCGAGATCCCCGAAGGCTGGGGAGAGCCCGGCACCAAGACGGCCAGCGTCGACATGAAGAAGGCGATCGCCAACGTCCAGAAGATCCTCAACAAGAACGGCTACGAGGCGGGCAGTGCCGATGGCGTCATGGGCGAGAAGACGAAGTCCGCCATCAGGGCCTTCCAGGCGGACAACGGGCTGGAGCCGACCGGGGAAATCGACGAGAAACTGGTGAAGCTGCTCCTAGAAAAGAAGTGACGCAGCGGCAGGCGAGCCAAGCCTGACAGGCGGGCGGGGCTTTCCCCCTGCGCCATTTTAACCTCCAGCAACAATGCCGTTTGACTTCGCCCGCCGGTCGGCCCAAGAACAGCCTGATTTTCCGGGCAAGTGCCTATCGGGGAAGAGGTTTCCGGAATCGGGCAGGCATGCCCGCAGAAGAGTCGAGCAAGACGGGTGGGCATCTATCTGCCGATAGCCGAAATGTCGGTCAACGTCCTCGTCCTGTTGGCGATGGGCGCTGCGGTGGGCTTCCTGTCAGGCATGTTCGGCGTCGGCGGCGGGTTCCTCATCACACCGCTCCTGATCTTCTACAACATCCCCCCCGCCATCGCGGTTGCAACCGGCGCCAACCAGGTCATCGCCGCGTCGTTCTCCGGCGCCCTCGCGCATTTCAAGCGCGGGACGCTCGACGTCAAGCTCGGTACCGTGCTGCTGCTCGGCGGCATTGCCGGGTCGTCGCTGGGCGCCTACGTGTTCGCCCTGCTGCGCCGCCTCGGCCAGCTCGATCTCTTCATCTCGATCTTCTACGTGGTCTTTCTCGGCATCGTCGGCGGGCTGATGCTCGTCGAGAGCCTCAACGCCATCCGGAAGGCGCGCGGCGGAACGGTGCAGCCGATCAAGAAGCCGGGACAACACAACTGGATCCACCGCCTTCCGCTCAAGATGCGGTTCCGCACGTCGAAGCTGTTCGTCAGCGTGATACCCGTCATCGGCATCGGCGTCGGAATCGGCTTTCTCGCCGCCATCATGGGCGTCGGCGGCGGCTTCATCATGGTGCCGGCGCTGATCTACCTGCTCAAGGTGCCGACCAATGTCGTCGTCGGCACCTCGCTGTTCCAGATCATCTTCACCGCGGCCTTCACCACGATCGTGCATTCGACGGCCAACCAGACCGTCGACGTGATCCTCGCCTTCCTCCTGATGGTCGGCGGCGTCGCCGGCGCGCAATACGGCACGAAGGTGGGGCAGCGGCTGCGCGGCGAGCAGTTGCGCGCACTGCTCGCATTGCTCGTGCTTGCCGTGGCGCTGAGGCTGGCGTTCGACCTCTTCGTGCCGCCGCAAGACGTCTACTCGCTGACCTCGATCGCCGCGAGCTGACCGATGGCGTCGCTCCGCACCCTCCTCGTCCTTGCCGCCGTCGCCCTGCTCGCCGGCATCGGCGCGGCGCGCGCACAGACGCAGGACGGCAACCCCGAAAGGATCGAGATCGGCCTGTCCACCGAACTCATCGCCATCACGGCCGACTTCTCCGGCGCCGACCTGACCATTTTCGGCGCGCTCGACAATGCCGACCCGCTGATCAACCGGCAGGGTCGCTACGACGTGATCGTCGTTCTCGAAGGCCCCGCGCGGCCGGTCGTGGTGCGGCGCAAGGATCGCGTCTTCGGCGTGTGGATGAACACGGTGTCGGAAACCTTCGTCAACGTACCGGTGTCCTACTCGGTGGCCACGACCCGACAGTTGCAGGACATCACGGACGCCAACAACTACCGACAGCTTTCTCTCGGCGCCGAAAACATCTACGTCGAACCGCTCGACCGGACGGAGGCGCCCGCGACGATCGCCGAGTTCACGCGCGCGCTGCGCGACCGAAAGAAGGCGCTGGGCCTCTACAACGAGCGCATCGGCGGCGTGCAGTTCCTTTCGCAGAATCTTTTCCGCGCCACTGTCTCGCTCGCACCGAACATCCCGGTCGGCACACACAAGGCGCGCGCCTTCCTGTTCCGCAACGGCGTCTTCATCATGGAGACGTCAGCCCAGCTCGTCATCGTCAAGTCCGGCTTCGAGCAGTGGGTCTACCGCGCGTCGCTCGACTACGGCCTCCTTTACGGCATCTTCGCCGTGGCCCTGGCAATGCTGACGGGATGGCTCGGCCGCATCGTCTTCCGCAAGGACTGAGGCCGTGAACGGGCATCCCGACATCGACGGGACAGACCAGGACACACCGTCCGCCGACCGTGCCGCCGTCCGCCTCGGCGCGCTCGGCGCCCTGCCCTTCCTCATCCTGTCTCCATGGCTCGCCGGCATCGCCGGCGATCATCCCTGGCGGCCAGCGACGATCGCGCTCCTGACACAGTACTCGGCCGTGGTGCTGTCGTTCCTCGGCGGGATACGCTGGGGCCTCGCCATGCGCCGGATCGGCCCCGCGCAGACGCGGGACCTGGCGATGACGGCCCTGCCGCCGCTGGTCGCCTGGGCGAGCCTGTCGGTGCCGCTGCCCTACACTTTCGCCGTCCTCGCGGCCGCCTTTGCCGCCCATGGCGCATGGGATGCCTTCGCCGTCCACTCGGGCGCGGCGCCGCGCTGGTACGGAAGGCTGCGCGGTGCGCTGACCGCGATCGCGGTCGCGGCACTGGTGCTGGCCTTCGTCGCGACGGGTTGATTTCTGCCGGTCCGCCTTCAGCCGATCAGGCTGGCGTAACGTACCGGATAGATGCGGTCGCGCCCGAGCATGTGCGCGACGAGGCTTTGCCTGTCGAACAGGCCGGCGAGCGCCCGGTGCCTCAAGTCGAGGCCGCCGGTCATGACGCCGAAGGCCGGCATGACCATGCGCGCGCCGTCGGTGGCGAAGCAGGCGCGGCGCACCGACTTGTCGCGGCGGCGCACGGTGGCGGAGGGATGCAGGTGACCGGCGACTTCTCCCGACACCGCGACGGCCGTCGGCTCATGGCGGAAGGCGAGGCCGGCGAAATGAAGCTCGTCGGCCGAGGTGCCGGGGAGGTCGGCGGCTCCGTCGGGATCATGGTTGCCGCTGATCCAGATCCAGTCGCGGCCGCGCGCCATGGCGACGATCCGCTCGCGGAAGAAGTCCGGCAGAAGCGCGGCGCCGACGCGGTCGTGGAAATTGTCGCCGAGCGAGACGACGACACGCGGATCGTAGCGGGCGATCACCGCGCCGAGTACGGTCAATGTCGAAAGCGTGTCGTAGGGCGGCAGAAGGTTGCCGCGGCGGGCGAAGGCCGCCCCCTTCTCAAGATGCAGGTCGGCGACGACGAGGGTGCGCGTTTCGGGCAGGTAGAGCGCGCCGAACGGATCGCAAACGGCCTCGACGCCGGCGATGGCCGTGCGCGAGGCCGCATGCGGATCGAACGGAGCATCGGCGGTCGCCAGGGCGTACCTCATCCTTCCCGTCACGCGTCCCCCTGCTCCGTTCATCCCATGGCCTCGGCGACCAGGTCTTCGGCGGCTTCCGCCAGAAGCGCGTCCTGTGCCTCGCCGGCGACCGATTCCTTGCCGATCTCCAGCATGATCGGCACCGCCAGCGGCGAGATGCGATCGAGGGCCTTATGCACGATTCGGCCGCGGACGCGGGAGAGCATCTCGGCAAGTCTGCTGACATCGAGCAGGCCGTTCGCCGCGTCGGCGCGGGTCGCCTGCAGCAGGATGTGGTCGGGTTCGTGGGTCCTGAGCACGTCGTAGATCAGGTCGGCCGAAACCGTCACCTGACGGCCGGTCTTCTCCTTGCCGGGATGCCGCTGCTCGATCAGGCCGGAGATGACGGCGCAATTGCGGAAGGTGCGCTTGAGCAACCAGCTTTCCGCCATCCACGCGTCGAGGTCGTCGCCGAGCATGTCCTCGTCGAAGAGCCGGCCGAGCGAAGGCGTGCCGCGCCGAAAGAGATGGCCGAGATCCTCCAGCGCCCACACCGACAGCGCGTAGTCGGTGGCGACGAAGCCGAGCGGCCGGGCGCCGGCGCGCTCCAGCCGCCGGGTCAAGAGCATGCCGAGCGTCTGGTGCGCCAGCCGTCCCTCGAACGGATAGGCGACCATGAAGAAGCGGCTGCCGCGCGGAAAGGTCTCGACGAGGAGGTCGCCCCGCTTGGGGAGGATCGACCTGTCCTTCTGGATGCTGAGCCAGTCGGCGACCTGCCCGGGCAGCGCGCCCCATTTCCGCGGATCGGCGAGCATCGCCCGCACCTGGTCCGCGAGGTAGGTCGACAGCGGGAACTTGCCCCCGGCGTAGACCGGCACCTTCGCGTCGAGGCCGGCGCCGTTGGAGACGTAGCACTCGCTCTCGCGAATGCCCTCGAAACGCAGGACCTTGCCGGCGAAGAGGAAAGTGTCGCCCGGCGCCAGCGTCTCGAGGAAGTACTCCTCGATCTTGCCGAGCATCGGTCCGCCGCGCGAGGCGGCGCCGCGTCCGCCGCGGACATAGCGAACGTTCAGCATCGGCGATTCGACGATCGTGCCGACGTTCAGCCGGTACTGCTGCGCGACCCGCGGATTGGAGACGCGCCAGAGCCCGTCCTTCGTCGGGCGGATGCGAGCGTAGCGTTCGTAGGTCCTCAGCGCATAACCGCCGGTGGCGACGAAATCGACGATACGGTCGAAGTCGCGGCGCGGCAGGCCCACATAGGGTGCCGCCGAGCGTACCTCCTCGTAAAGCGCGTCGGCCGAGAACGGTGCCGCGCAGGCGCTGCCGAGCACGTGTTGGGCAAGCACATCGAGCGCGCCGGCGACCAGCGGCGGCGTGTCCTGGGCGCCGAGATAGTTGGCATCGAGCGCAGCCCGGCATTCGAGCACCTCGAAGCGGTTGGCCGGTACGAGGATCGCCTTGGACGGCTCGTCCATGCGATGGTTGGCGCGGCCGATGCGCTGGGCGAGGCGGCTCGCCCCCTTCGGCGCTCCGACATGGACGACGAGGTCGACGTCGCCCCAGTCGATGCCGAGGTCGAGGGTCGAGGTGGCGACGATGGCGCGCAAGGTTCCCGCCTCCATCGCCTTCTCCACCCGCCGGCGCTGGCCGACGTCGAGCGAGCCGTGATGCAGCGCGATCGGCAGGCTGTCCTCGTTGATCTGCCAGAGCTCCTGGAAGAGTAGCTCGGCCTGGCTGCGCGTGTTGACGAAAAGCAGCGTCGTGCGGTGCTTGCGGATCGCCTCGTAGACTTCCGGGATGGCGTAGCGGGCCGAATGGCCGGACCACGGCACGCGCTCGCGCGATTCCAGGATGGAGATCTCCGGCTTCGCCCCGCCGGCGACGGCGATGATGTCGGCGAGGCCGCCCGGCGGGTTCTGCGGCACCAGCCAGCGGCGCAGTTCGTCCGGCTCGGCGACGGTGGCCGACAGGCCGATCGCCTGGAGCGAAGGCACGAAGCGCCGCAACCGGGCGAGGCCGAGCGCCAGGAGATGGCCGCGCTTCGAGGTGACCAGCGAATGCAGCTCGTCGAGCACGACGTAGCGCAGGCCGGCGAAGAAGCGCGGCGCGTCGGCCGAGGCGATCAGCAGCGCCAGCTGCTCGGGCGTGGTGAGCAGGATGTCAGGGGGGACAAGCTTCTGCCGCTGGCGCTTGTGCACCGGCGTGTCGCCGGTTCGTGTCTCGATGGCGATGGGCAACGCCATCTCGGCGACGGGTTTTCCCAGGTTGCGCTCGATGTCGACGGCGAGCGCCTTCAGCGGCGAGATATAGAGCGTGTGGATGCCGCGGTGCGCTTCGCCCGGCCGCCGCTTCGGCCTTTCGGCGAGGTCGGTCAGCGCCGGCAGGAAGCCGGCCAGCGTCTTGCCCGCACCCGTCGGCGCAATGAGCAGGACGGATTTTCCCTCCTGCGCCCGCGACAGCAGGTCGAGCTGGTGGGCGCGCGGCGCCCAGCCCTTCGTCGCGAACCATTCTGGGAACGGCGGCGGCAGGCGGGCGGGCGGCGACGCGGGATCGAGGCGTGCAGGTTCCGACACGACGGCAGACGTAGCGCGGCGGCGACGCAGCGCCAAGCGGCAAAGCGAACAAAAGGGGATCAATCGGGCCGGGGCGCGGACCCGCCCTACCTTCGGCCGATGCCGGAAGGCCTTTCGGCGACGACGATCAGCCCCTCGACCGGTTCGCCGCGGTCCATGCGGATCGCCGCCGCCTCGAAGGAAGCGACGGCGAAGCCGGACGCGGCGAGCAACCGCCGGAGATAGGCGTCGGCATGGGCGTAGCGGCGCGACGGACGAAGGACGAAGTCTTCCGGCCCTTGATGCCGTTCGACCGAAAAGGCGAACAGGCCGCCGGGCGCGAGCCACTTCGCGACACGGGCGACGATGCCGTCGAGCGCGCCGAGATACATAAAGACGTCCGCGGCGGCGACGAGATCGGCGGAACCGGGCGCGAGATCGAGCGCCTGGAGGTCAGACTTGACGAGGCGATCGTAGCAGCCGCGGGCGGCAGCCCTTTTCAGCATGGCCGCGGAGATGTCGTGGCCCTCGAGGTCATCGGCACTCGCGCGCAGGCGCTCGCCCATCAGGCCGGTTCCGCAGCCGATGTCGACGGCCCGCGCGAAGCGGCCGCGGCCGCGGCGGCCGATGGCCTCGTCGAGAAGCTCCGGCACGCGATAGGCGAGCTTGCCGACCAGCGAGGCGTCGAAGTTGCCCGCATACTGGTCGAACAGCTCCTCGACGAAGGCCGAGGGCGGCGCCGCCGACGCCGGCACCTCGCCGGCCAGTTCGAGCTTCAGGGCTGCCCCCGTCCTGTCCTCGGGATCGAGTTTCAGGGCCATGCGCCAGGCTTCGGCGGCCGCGGGCATGTCGCCCGCCGCCTCGTGAAACTCGCCCAGGCGGAACCAGCCGAGCACCCAGGCGGGCGCGAGTTCCAGCGCGCCGAGCATGATCTCTGCGGCGGCCGCGTGGTCGCCCGAGGCGAACAGCATCTCGGCATAGTCGGCCCGCCGGTCGGCAAGAAGATCGCCCGAGGCGCGCGGCAAGGACGTCAAGGAAGCCCCCTGAAGACGGATGCGCGGCTATAGCGCCTGTCAGCCATGTCGGGCAACGGCCTTTCCGCGCTCCGCAGAATCCCTATCTTCCGGGGAGAATGCGCGCATCCGACCTGCTCCACCCCCGCCCCGAAGGCCTCTACTGCCCGGCCGGCGATTTCTTCATCGACCCCGTGCGGCCGGTGGCGCGGGCGCTGATCACGCACGGCCATTCCGACCATGCCCGCCCCGGGCACGGCAACGTGCTGGCAACGCGCGAGACGCTCGACATCATGGCGCTGCGTCTCGGCCCCGGCTTCGCCGGCACGATACAGGCCGCCGCTCTCGGCGAGCCGATGACGATCGGCGACGTTGCCGTCACCTTCCACCCTGCGGGCCACGTGCTGGGCTCGGCGCAGATCGCGGTCGAGCACGGCGGCGTGCGCATCGTCGCGTCGGGGGACTACAAGCGCCAGGCGGACGCGACCTGCGCGGCGTTCGAGCCGGTTCGCTGCGACGTCTTCATCACCGAGGCAACCTTCGGCCTGCCCGTCTTCCGCCACCCGGAAGCCGGCGACGAGATCGCCGGGCTGCTGCGCTCGGTCGAACGGTTTCCCGAGCGCGCCCATGTCGTCGGCGCCTATGCGCTCGGCAAGGCGCAGCGCGTCATCCGCCTGATCCGCGACGCCGGCTACGACCGGCCGATCTACCTGCACGGCGCGCTGGAGAAGATCAGCGCCTACTACCGGAGCACAGGCATCGACCTCGGCCAGCTGGAGCCTGCGACGGTCGACCGGTCGGCCAGGGGCGATTTCGCCGGCGCCATCGTGGTGGGGCCGCCGTCCGCCTTCGCCGACCGCTGGGCGCGGCGCTTCCCCGATCCGATCTCGTGCTTCGCCTCGGGGTGGATGCGCATCCGCCAGCGGGCGCGGCAGGGCGGCGTCGAGCTGCCGCTGATCATTTCCGACCATTCCGACTGGAACGAACTCACCGCCACGATCAGGGAAACCGGCGCCGGCGAGGTCTGGGTGACACACGGCCGCGAGGAGGCGCTGGTGCGCTGGTGCCAGCTCCAAGGCATCGCCGCGCGGCCGCTCCACCTCGTCGGTTACGAAGACGAGGGGGACTGAGCGTGAACCGATTCGCCGAACTCCTCGACCGGCTGGTGCTGACGCCGTCGCGCAACGGCAAGCTGACGCTGCTCTGCGACTATTTCCGCCAGGCGGGCGATCCCGACCGCGGGCTGGCGCTCGCCGCGATCACCGGCGACCTTTCCATTGCCGCGGTGAAGCCGGCGATGCTGCGGGCGCTGGTGATGGAACGGATGGATCCGGTCCTGTTCGGCTATTCCTACGACTATGTCGGCGACCTCGCCGAGACGATCTCGCTGGTCTGGCCCGAGCCGGCCGAGGCGCCGCGCACCGATGCGGTGCCGACGCTCGGCGACGTGGTCGCGCGCCTCCATGCGGCGAGCCGATCGGACGGGCCGAGGGTCATCGCCGATCTGCTCGACCGGCTCGACGTGTCGGCGCGCTTCGCCGTGATCAAGCTTGTGACGGGGGGCTTGCGGATCGGCGTCTCGGCGCGGCTGGCGAAGCAGGCGCTGGCCGATTTCGGCAAGGTCGACGTCGCCGAGATCGAGGAACTGTGGCATGGGCTGGAGCCGCCCTATGCCGCGCTGTTCGCCTGGCTCGAAGGCCGGGCGCCGAAGCCGGAGAAGGGCGCGCGCGCCCTGTTCCGCCCGGTGATGCTGTCCAATCCGGTCGGCGACGGCGATCTCGACAGGCTCGAACCTGCCGACTACGCGGCGGAGTGGAAATGGGACGGCATCCGCGTGCAGGTCTCGGCCGAAGCGGGGCTGAGGCGGCTCTATTCGCGCAGCGGCGACGACATATCCGGCGCCTTCCCCGACCTCGTCGAGGCGATGGATTTCGACGGCGTCATCGACGGCGAACTGCTGGTCGGGCGGCCGCCGGAATGGACCGGTACCTTCTCCGACCTGCAGCAGCGGCTCAACCGCAAGACCGTGGCGCCGAAGATGCGGGCGAAATACCCGGTCTTCGTGCGCTGCTACGACCTGCTCCAGTCGAGCGGCCGTGACCTGCGCCCGCTCGGCTTCGCCGAACGCCGGAGCGAACTCGAACGGTTCGTCGCGGCGCTCGATCCCGAGCGTTTCGACCTGTCGCCGTTGGTCCCGTTCGACGACTGGGGACATCTCGACCGGCTGCGCAAGGGGCCTCCGCATCCGGTGGTCGAGGGCGTCATGATCAAGGAACGGCGCTCGCCCTATCTCGCCGGGCGGCCGAAAGGCCCATGGTTCAAGTGGAAGCGCGATCCCTACACGGTCGATGCCGTGCTGATGTACGCCCAGCGCGGCCACGGCAAGCGTTCCAGCTACTACTCCGACTACACGTTCGGCGTCTGGGCCGGCCCGGAGGAAACACCGGAGCTGGTGCCGGTCGGAAAGGCCTATTTCGGCTTCACCGACGAGGAACTGCGCCGGATCGACAAATATGTGCGCGACAACACGATCGAGCGTTTCGGTCCGGTCCGCTCGGTGCGCGCCGACCGGCAGAGCGGGCTTGTGCTAGAAGTGGCTTTCGAAGGGCTCAATCGCTCGCAGCGCCACCGCTCGGGCGTCGCCATGCGCTTCCCGCGGATCGCTCGCCTGCGCTGGGACAAGCCGCCGTCCGAGGCCGACCGCATCGAGACGCTGCAGGCGCTGCTCGACTGATGCGGCTCACTCCGCCGCGGAGGCCTTGATCTCGTAGATGTCGACCGCCTTGCCCTCGCCGCCGATGTCGGACACGATGGCGATCGTGCCGGCGGCGCCGGGTTGCTTGGCGGGGAACGCAACTTCGAAGAGGAAGTCGCCACGCTCGTAGCCGACGGCATAGCGCTTGCGGCCGCAGCCGCCGAGCTCGCCGAAATTGCAGGAAACCGAGATCTGCGTCTCCTTGCCTTCCTCGGCCCGGGCGACGATGGCGAAGACGACGCGCTTGCCGGCGAGCTTTTCCAGAACGCCCTGACCGACATCGAAAACGACGGCTGCATCCGAGGTCGAGCGGACGCGAAGGAACCGGCCGGTGTCGTCGCTCATGGCAGCGGCCTCGGTGCCGCCGGGCGCGGCCACGGTGGATGCGTCGGCGGGCGAAAAGACGCCGATCCAGTCGCGCCGGGCGTCCGCCGTCCCCGGCGGCGCGGGGGCTCCGATCGGCTCCTCGTCGGGATCGAAATCCTCTTCCGCGGTGACCGGCGGCGGGTTGGGCACGCTGGTGTCGATCTCGGCAAGCGACTTGAACAGGCCCGTCGACATGCCCCACCAGACGCCGGCGCCGATGGCCGCGGCAAGCGTCACGATGACAAAAATCGCCGCAAGGGGACGCCGACGGCCATCGTCGACGACGCGCTCCGCCTGGGCCGGCACGGCGGCTTCCATGCCCGGCGCAGGCGCCGCACGTTCGGCATGCGGATCGAACTGCGGCGATCCCGGCAACTCGGGCTCGACCCGGAGCCGGTCGCCACGGCCGGCGGCAAGCGAAGGCTGTGGCGCAGTCTGGCGCCCCGGCCGCACGGCCGGCGGAGCGACGGCAACTTCGGGCGACGCCTGCCTTGCGTGAACGGCATCGCCGAGCGTGACCGGCGGCGCGGCGGACGGACCGGGGGCCGCGGGCGCCACGCTTGGCGGCTCGATACGGACGTCTTCCAGAGCACGCTCGGCGGCGCGCACGTCCGGAGCGGCGGCAGGCGCGGCGGGGACGAATTCGGATTCGATCTCGACGATCTTGGCCTGCAGGTTCCTGCGCCGGTTGATCGCCGTCTCGACCGTGACGTTCGGATTGGCCTTCAGGGCCCGTTCGAGGGCTGCGAAGGCCGAACGGTAGACCCTTTCGCGGAAGGCGCGGTCCGTGGCGTCGCCCTTCTCGAAGGCGTTGCGGATCGCGGTTTCGATCACGTCCAAGCGCGGTCCCCCTCGGGCTCCATTGTCAAGACCCGCGATCCCTATCCCCGCACACCGGCAGGATCAACGGCCTCGATCGGCGTTACTATGCCCCCGGCGGTTCAAAACGTCCAATGTTTCAAGGATATCGCGTTCGTGAACTCGGCCGCGCCCGGCGGCGGGGAGACAACCGAAATGTCGATTGCAGCCGTCCCCCGATCTGATAGAGAATGACGTTTACGCAAACGTCAATAGCAGCGAACCGCTCCATGGCCCTACCCGACATCCTCACGCGCAACCTCCGCATTCCCGTCGTCGGCTCGCCGCTGTTCATCGTCTCGCACCCGCCGCTGGTGCTGGCGCAGTGCAAGGCGGGTGTCGTGGGCTCGTTCCCGGCGCTGAACGCGCGTCCCGAGGCGCAACTCGACGAGTGGCTGGCGCAGATCACCGAAGAACTCGCCCGCCACGACGCCGCCCATCCGCAGCGGCCGGCCGCACCCTTCGCCGTCAACCAGATCGTGCACAAGTCGAACGGCCGCCTGCAGCACGATCTCGAGATGTGCGTGAAGTACAGGGTGCCGATCGTCATCTCGTCGCTCGGCGCGGTCGAGGAGGTGAATCAGGCGATCCACTCCTACGGCGGCATCGTGCTCCACGACGTGATCCACGACCGCCACGCGCGCAAGGCTATCGAGAAGGGCGCCGACGGGCTGATCGCGGTGGCGGCGGGTGCGGGCGGCCACGCCGGCACGCTGTCGCCCTTCGCGCTCGTTCAGGAGATACGCCAGTGGTTCGACGGGCCGCTGCTGCTCTCCGGCGCCATCGCCAACGGCGGCGCGATCCTCGCCGCCCAGGCAATGGGCGCCGACATGGCCTACATCGGCTCACCCTTCATCGCCACCGTCGAGGCGCGCGCCGTCGACGAATACAAGGCCATGATCGTCGAATCGAAGGCCGCCGACATCGTCTATTCCAACCTCTTCACCGGCGTGCACGGCAACTATCTCAAGGGATCGATCCGCGCCCAGGGCATGGACCCGGACAATCTTCCGGCGTCGGACCCGTCGAAGATGAGCTTCGCCAACGCCGAGACCAAGGCATGGAAGCACATATGGGGGTGCGGCCAGGGCATCGGTGTCGTGACGGAAGTCGTGCCGGCGGCCGATCTCGTCGAGCGGCTTGCCGGCGAATACCAGGCGGCGAAGCAGCGCATCTGCGCGGCCTGAAGCCGTGCGTTCCAACCCGCCGGGCGCCGTCCGCCGGAAAGGCGCGTCTGCGCGCTTGAAATCGCGGGGCAATGCGGGTATCACGCCACCACATTCGGCGAGGCCCCCGGCCCCGCTACGGATGCCGCTTTAGCTCAGTCGGTAGAGCACATCATTCGTAATGATGGGGTCGCGTGTTCGAGTCACGCAAGCGGCACCACCCTTCTCCAGCCCGATCGACCGCAGCCGTCAGGCGCCCTTCGAGCGGCGCGCCATGGCCGGACCGGCTCCCGAGACCTGCTGCGGCGAGGGGTGCGCCGGGTCGACGCCGCCGGAATGACGCGTCTTCTCGTTCACGTCGTCGACGGATTCGCTGTTGCCGAAACCCTCGGGCGGCCGGTTTCCGGCGGCCTCTTGCGAAAATTCGTCCATCGCATCGGCGTCGGCCTTGGCCGGCAGGATCCGCGCACCGGTTTCGCGCCTGTTTTCAAGATTCATGGCTGTTCTCCTCGTGGACACGAGGAACAGCTTCGTGACCGGATGGTTCCCCCAGGCGGCCCGCGCGGCGATCGCAGCCCACCCGCGCCGCCTCCGGTGCTGGTCAGCGGGCGCGGGCAGTGGCCCCCGGCCGCGCGGGGATCGGGACGTCACCGGCGACAGGACGAATGCGTCAGCCCTGCTTCACCAGGCGCAGCAGCACAAGCAGGATCACCGCGCCGATCGTCGAGTGGACGATCGCGGCGAACACGCCCGAGCCGATGCTGAAGCCGAGCGTCGGAAACAGCCAGCCGGCGATCAGCGCGCCGACGATGCCGACGACGATGTTGCCGACCAGGCCGAAGCCGTAGCCCTTGACGAGAAGCCCTGCCAGCCAGCCGGCGATGGCTCCGACAATGAGAAAGACGACCAGGCTCTGGATACCCATGGGATTCCCCCGTTCTCGACGTCAGGCGCCGCCAGACTGGCACGGCGGAGACCGTCTGTCCATGCAGGCGCAGGCGGCGTCAGGCCGCCTTCTTCCTTGCCAGCCGCGCCCTGATCGAGGCGACGTCAGCGCGCGGCGTCGCGGCGAACAGCGTCCTGGTGTAGTCGTGTTTCGGATCGGAGAAGACGGCGTCGCGCGAACCGTATTCCACCGCCTCGCCGAAATACATCACCATCACATCGTCGGCGATGTAGCGGACGACCGACAGGTCGTGGCTGATGAAGACGTAGGTCAGCCTGAACTCGTCCTGCAGGTCGGCGAGCAGGTTGAGCACCTGCGCCTGAACCGAGAGGTCGAGCGCCGAGACCGGCTCGTCGAGGACGAGCAGTCTCGGATTGAGCATCAGCGCCCTGGCGATCGCGATGCGCTGCCGCTGGCCGCCCGAGAACATGTGCGGGTAGCGGTTGAAGTGCTTCTCCTCCAGCCCGACCTTCTTCAGCATGCGCATGGCGAGGTCGCGCCTCTCCTCGGCGCTCTTGTCCGTGTTGATCAGGAGCGGTTCGCCGAGCACGTCGCCGATCTTCTGCCGCGGATTGAGCGAGCCGTAGGGGTTCTGGAAGACGATCTGCACCTTGCGGCGCATTTCCGGCGTCAGCGGCGCCTTGGCGATGTCGACCTTCACGCCGTCGATCAGCAGGTCGCCCGAAGTCGGCGCATCGATCATGGTGACGATGCGCGCAAGCGTCGACTTTCCGCAGCCGCTCTCGCCGACGATGGCGAGCGTCCGGCCTTCTTCGACCGAGAAACTGACGCCCTTCACCGCATGCACCGTGCGGGACTTGCCGAACATGCCGCCGCGCACGTGGTAGTCGCGCACGATGTCCCTGGCTTCGAGGACCGGTCCGCTCATCGGGCGGCCTCCGCGATCCGGGCTTCGTCATCGAAATAGTCGGCGATCGTGGGCAGGCGGTCGCCGGTGGCGTTGTCCGGAAGGGCGGCCAGCAGGGCGCGCGTATAGGCGCTCTTCGGCGCCTCGAAAAGCGACAGCACGTCGGCCTCCTCCATCTTGCGGCCCTTGTACTGGACCACCACGCGGTCGGCGGTTTCGGCGACGACGCCCATGTTGTGCGTGATCATGATCAGTCCCATGCCGTGCTCGGCCTGCAGCCGCATCAGGAGGTCGAGGATCTGCTTCTGGATGGTGACGTCGAGCGCCGTGGTCGGCTCGTCGGCGATCAGCAGCTTCGGATTGCAGGCGATCGCGATGGCGATCATGACGCGCTGGCACTGGCCGCCGGACATCTGATGCGGATAGGACGACAGGCGCTCGGCGGGCTCGGGGATGCCGACCGCCTCGAGCAGTTCGACGGCGCGGGCGCGGCGCTGCTTGCGGTCCATCTTCATGTGGACGCGCAGGACTTCCTCGATCTGGAAGCCGACGGTGAAGCACGGGTTCAGGCTCGCCATCGGCTCCTGGAAGATCATCGCCATGTCCTTGCCGACGATGCGCCTGCGCTCGGCGACATCGAGCGAGAGCAGGTCGCGGCCGTCGAAGGCGAGCCTGTCGGCCGTCACTTTCGCCGTCCACGGCAGCAGTCCCATCACCGCCAGCATGGACACCGACTTGCCCGAGCCCGACTCGCCGACGATCGCCAGAACCTCGCGTTCGTTCACCGACAGCGACACGCCGTCGACCGCCCGGAACGGGCCGGAGGCCGTTCCGAACTCGACGACGAGGTTCTCGATTTCGAGAAGCGGCATCTCAGGACCTCTTCAGCTTCGGATCGAGCGCGTCGCGCAGGCCGTCGCCCATCAGGTTGATGGCGAGCACCGTGACCAGGATGGCGAGGCCGGGGAAGGTGACGACCCACCAGGCGCGCAGGATGAACTCGCGCGCCTCGGCGAGCATGGTCCCCCATTCGGGCGTCGGCGGCTGCGCGCCCATGCCGAGGAAGCCGAGCGCGGCAGCGTCGAGGATGGCGTTGGAGAAGGAGAGCGTCGCCTGTACGATCAGCGGCGCCAGGCAGTTGGGCAGGATCGTGCGGAACATCAGGCGGAACGGCGATGCGCCGGCGACCTGGGCGGCCGTGACGTATTCCCGTCCCTTCTCGGCCATCACCGCGGCGCGCGTGAGGCGGACGAAATGCGGCTGCAGCACGAGGGCGATGGCGATCATGGCGTTCATCAGGCCCGGCCCGAGCACGGCGACGAGCACCAGCGCGAGCAGCAGCGACGGGAAGGCGAGGATGATGTCCATGACGCGCATGATCACCGTGTCGATCCAGCCGCGGAAGAAACCCGCGATCACGCCGACGACGATGCCGCCGATGAGCGCGAGCGTGGTGACGATGACACCGATGAACAGCGAAAAGCGCGCACCGTAGAGCAGCCGCGAGAGGATGTCGCGGCCGACCGCATCGGTTCCCAGCAGGTAGGTCGCGCGGCCGCCGTCCTGCCAGACCGGCGGGAGAAGCACGGCGTCGCGATACTGTGCATTCGGTGCGTGCGGGGCGATCAGCGGCGCGAACACGGCAACGACGACAAGAACGACGAAGACGACAAGCCCGATCACCGCGCCGCGGTTCTCTGAGAAATAATACCAGAACTCGGCCAGGCGGCGGGCGCTCGACGGATCCTGGATCGGGGCCTCGACGGCCGTGGTGTCTGCCATGGCCGTCTCCTCAGTGGCGGATGCGCGGGTTGATGAGGCCGTAGAGCACGTCGACGGCGAGATTCACCAGCATGATGATGCCGGCGATGATGAGCAGCCCGCCCTGGATGACGGGATAGTCACGGCGGAACACCGAATCGACCATCCACTTGCCGATGCCCGGCCAGGAAAAGATGGTTTCGGTGAGGATGGCGCCGGCCATCAGCACGCCGACCTGGAGGCCGATCGTGGTGATCACCGGGATCATCGCGTTGCGCAGCGCGTGTACGCCGACGACGCGGAACGGCGAAAGCCCCTTGGCGCGTGCCGTGCGCACATAGTCCTCGCCGAGAACCTCGAGCATGGCCGATCGCGTCTGGCGGGCGATCACCGCGAGCGGGATGGTGCCGAGCACGATCGTCGGCAGGACCAGATGGCTGGCGGCCGACCTGAAGGCACCCGCCTGCCCCGAGAGCAGCGAGTCCACAAGCATGAAGCCGGTCACCGGCGGAAAGAAGAACATCAGCGAAATGCGGCCGGACACCGGGGTCCATTGCAGCATGCCGGAGAACAGGATGATCAGGAGCAGGCCCCACCAGAAGATCGGCATGGAATAGCCGATGAGCGCCGTGCCCATGATCGTCTGGTCGAAGAACGAACCGCGCCTGATGGCCGCGAATATGCCGGCCGGGATGCCAAGCACCACGGCAAAGACGATGGCGCAGAGCGACAGCTCGAGCGTCGCCGGGAACAGCGTGAAGAACTGATCGAGGATCGACTGCTTGGTCACGACGGAGGTGCCGAAGTCGCCGCGCACGACGCCCCACAGATAGTCGAGATACTGGACGACGATCGGCCGGTCGTAGCCGAGTTCGTGGGAAATCTGCCGGTAGCGCTCCTCGGACATGACGCGCTCGCCGGACATCAGCATGACGGGATCGCCGGGAAGCAGGCGGATGAAGGAAAAGGCGATGATCGAGACCCCGATGAAGGTCGGGATCAGGACGGCAAGCCGTCCGAGGAGGAAGCGGAGC
>DUSC01000223.1 GCA_012842935.1 Hyphomicrobiales bacterium
GCCTTCATCGGCGAGCCGGTGATGGGGGCGGGCGGCGTCCGCATCCCGCCGGCGAGCTACTGGCCGGAGATCCAGCGCATCTGCAGGAAGCACGACGTGCTGCTGATGCTCGACGAGGTGATCACCGGCTACGGGCGCACCGGCGAATGGTTCGCGGCGCAGACCTACGGCCTCGAGCCCGACACGATGACCACGGCGAAGGCGCTGACGTCCGGCTACCAGCCGCTATCGGCGCTTCTTGTCGGCGACCGCATCGCGGCGACGCTGGTCGAGAAGGGCGGCGAGTTCTACCACGGCTACACCTATTCGGGTCATCCCGTGGCCTGCGCGGTGGCGCTCGCCAATCTCGACATCATCGAGAAGGAAGGGCTGATCGAGCGGGTGAAGACCGATACGGGTCCGTACTTCGCCAAGGCGCTGCAGGAGCGCATCGCCGGGCATCCGCTGGTCGGCGAGGTGCGCTCGATCGGCCTGATGGGCGCGATCGAGATCGTCAGGGACAAGGCGACCAAGGCGCGCTTCGAGCCGGCCGGCGACGCCGCGGTCGTCGTCCGCGACCACGCCATCGCCAACGGCATGATGCTACGCGCCACCGGCGACACGATGATCATGTCGCCGCCGCTGATCTGGACGCGTTCGACCATCGACATGGCCTGCGAGCGAATCGTCAAGGCGCTCGACCTGGCGCTGGCCGACCTCTCCGGGAAAGCCGCCTGATTCTTCGCTTCGGGGCGGCCACGGCCGCCCCGTTTCTGCCCACCGGGAGAGATTCATGACCGCTCAGCCGATCGTCCCCCTGATCGAGTATGCCGACGCCTCGCCGGCCGTCCGCGCCGTCTACGACGACATCATGAAGACCCGCGGCACCGACTGGATCAACAATTTCTGGAAGGTGCTGGCACACGACCCGGCGCTGCTGAAGCGCACCTGGGAAGACATCAAGCAGGTGATGGGGCCGGGCGCGCTCGACCCGCTCACCAAGGAGCTGATCTACATCGCCGTCTCGGCGACCAACGGCTGCGAGTACTGCACCTATTCGCACACCGCCTCGGCGCGCGCGAAAGGCATGAGCGAGGCGCAGCTGATGGAGCTGATGGCCGTCGTCGGCATGGCCAACGAGACCAACCGGCTGGCCAACGGCCTGCGCCCGCCGGTCGATCCCCAGTTCGCGCCGCGCGGCTGAAATCGCTCGGACGACAGCCGCCTTGAGTTGCCGCGGCGAAGCCCATAGGCTTCTTTCCGACCACGACGATCGGGGGGCAGGCCATGGCCGTGAAGGCATTGAACGAACCGGCGGAAATCCCGCGCGAGCTCGACCGCTGGAACTGGGGCGCGTTCCTGCTCAACTGGATCTGGGGCATCGGCAACAGCACCTGGATCGCGTTGCTGACCTTCGTGCCCGTCGTCGGCCTGGGCATGATGTTCGTGCTCGGCGCGCGCGGCAGCCGCTGGGCGTGGCAGAACCGCGCCTGGCGCGACGCCGAGCATTTCCGCAAGACGCAGCGCGCCTGGGCGATCGCCGGCCTCGCCGTCTGGCTGGCCGTCATCGGCACGGTGAGCGCACTGGTCCTGTCGATCCCGTCGATCCTCAAGAACAGCGAGGCCTACGAGATGACCATGGTCGCCGTCCGCGCGGACGAGCAGGTCCGCGCCGCGCTCGGCGACGACATCGCCACCGGCTTCTGGACGGGCGGCTCGATCAACGTCGAGGCGGGCGGCAGCGGCGAGGCCCGCCTCGCCATTCCGCTGAAAGGATCGAAGGCGAACGGCACGGCGACCTCGCACGCGGTGCGCACCGCCGGCATCTGGGATCTGAGACTCCTCGTCGTCACGGTCGACGGCGAGGACACGCCGATCGTTCTTGTCAACAAGGACCGCGTCAGCATTCCCGGCGCGCCGCTGAACCTCTAGGCCGATCGGTGCGTTGCTAGACCGTGCAAAGGCAAAAACCGCGCTTCCCGGAAGGGTAAGCACGGTCTTGCCACAACAACGCATGGCCCGTCGCGACTACACTGCGAAGGTAACGGCTCCGGTACGCGAGACCTGATCCGGAGCGGTGGGCGGTCCGAATGTCCGCCTCGCAAATCGTTCTACAGGGACATCGTTACCGGCCGGTTATCGAGAGCTTAAACAAACCTAAATTCGCGATTTTTCTTGTCTTCTCGGCGCCGTATTCGGCGCCGCGGTAACTGACCCTGCGTCAGCCCGTCTCGCCGCGCAGGAAGCGGATGATGCCGGAGAAATCGGTGCCGCCGTGGCCTTGGGCGTTGTACAGCGCATAGAGCTGCGTGGCCTCGGCGCCGAGCGGTGTGACCGCACCTGCCGACTGCGCCGCTTCCTGGGCGAGCTTCAGGTCCTTCAGCATCAGCGCGGCGGCGAAGCCGGGCTTGTAGTCGCGGTTGGCCGGGGAGTTGGGTACCGGGCCGGGCACCGGGCAATAGGTGGTCAGCGACCAGCACTGGCCGGACGAGGTGGACGCCACGTCGAACAGCGCCTGGTGCGACAGGCCGAGCTTCTCGGCGAGCACGAAGGCTTCGCCGACGCCGATCATCGAGATGCCGAGGATCATGTTGTTGCAGATCTTGGCGGCCTGGCCGGCGCCGGCGTCGCCGCAGTGGACGATTCTTCCGGCCATCGGCTTCAGCACCGGCTCGGCGCGGGCGAAGGCCTCCTTCGAGC
>DUSC01000224.1 GCA_012842935.1 Hyphomicrobiales bacterium
GGCCAACTCCAAAACGCTCAGACGATGCTCCGCCAGCTTCGTCGCCGCGTCACGCTTGCCCCTCTCCGATGACTCCGCCGCTTGTGCCATGGCTCCCTCCCTTTCCTGCAGAATAGCACGGGAAGAAGCTTAAGAGGACAATCTGCGTCACGGGCAGGCGGGTGACTTTCTCCGCGAAGGATGAATCGATAACGTCGATGCCCGCGAGATCCATCGGTGAGTGACGTTCGATGCCGACGGACTCGAAGTAGTCCCAGAACTTGGTCTCATCGCCCTTCAGTCCGCGAAGACCGTCGTTGAAGGTAGCCCATTCCGCCGGAATGCCGTAGGCATGGGCTAGGATGATTCCGTGCAGGGATGTCGAAATGATCTTTCGGCAGGACAGGAGTTCCCTGACGAAGGCCTCGATCTCCTCGTCGCCGACGCGTACCACGGAGATTTCCCGAACCCCGTCAAGCCTGATGTCGCGATCCCGATGAACCATATGCCGGATCAGGCCGAGTTCGTGCGTCTTCTCAATCTCCGGCCAGTAGATCTTCGGCATGAACCAGGCCACATCGCCGTATATCGGCTCGCATTTGCCGCCGCTTTCCAGGACAAGCTGCCGCGTGAGCGGACCACGTACCGCCCGATAGTCGGCATTGGGATTGAGCTTGTCCGTCATTCGTGGCGTTCCGCTGCCCCAGACCTTCGTCTTGTCCTCGGCGAACTTGATGATCGAACCGATGACGATCGCGCTGTTCTTTGCCGATATGAGCGACGGCGGATAACCTGTGAGTTTCTCGATGATGTAAGGATTCAGGTTATCGCCGAGATTGCCGGGATAAGGCGTATCCATCCACCAGAGTTTCGGGCGTTTTCCCGGCGGGACGGCAAGGCTGCGGGCCCGACTTTCAAGGTCCAGCAGGTACTTCTTAGCCCTGGCAAAGTCGCGGTCGGACTGGTCCGCCGATTGCCCCAGACGCCGGCAGATATCCTCTGCGACGTCCAAATTGCCGAGCTCGAACTCGACCTGAAACCAGGTTCGAAGCGCAATGAACGGCGGACTCCAATTCGGCTCTGCCCTGGACAGGAGTTCTCTGCCCACAGGCAGGTTCTCCGGGGCCTTCGAGTACCTGATCAGCGATGCCGCAATCTGCTGATCCTCCGGAACCAGCCCGATCAGCTCCTTCAGGAAGGCGAGCCTCTGCGGGCCATCATTCCGCTCGAGCGCATTCCTGGCGAGTATTCTCAACGACCTCACCAGGGCGCCGACATCATTCGCCCGTGCCGAATGCTGCACGGCGACCTGGGAGTTCGGTTTGGCTTTCCCGCTTTCCCCGACATAGATCACGTGATCCTTCGTCAGCGCCTGCCCCTCGCGACGGAGCGTGTTGGGCGGCAATATCGTGACAGCCATCTGCCTTTCGTGCTGAAGCCATGCCTCATGCAGGAAATAGTCGTCGGTCGCCGTCCCCTCGAATTCCCTTTCGAGCTTGACCATCAGGTCGACGAACTCGACACAGGCCGGCGATCCGGACAGGTAGAGAAATCCCGGTATGAAGAACCGCTTAACCGTCGCCGGGTCGAAGTCGCGCAAGTACTCGAATCCTCGAAGGTACCCGGCGATGTCGCCGGACAGCGACTCCAGAAACCAAGGAACCGTGTACAGCCGGGAGTCCACATCGACCCAGAAGATACCGTCCGGATATCGAGTGAGCATCTCCTTATAGAAGCCGATCTTGCGGCGGCAGATGGAAACCCAGTCGTCGTCGTTGCCCAACGACCACTCGACGATGTGGTGCTTCAGGCCCAATCGGTCGCAATCGGCGCGGAGGAGGTCGGCGCAATCATGGTAATAGCCGTCGCCGGCATAGGCGCTGACGATGACGGGCGCGGACCGCGGCGCGGCGCTTCCCGCGACGCCGGCGCTTCCGGCGCGGCCGGCGGGCAGCTCGTGCACGACGCGCTGGAGTCTGCCGTCATCGGCCGTGCGGACGGCGATGAAACGGTCGAAAGCCGGGCTCGCGTCATCGAGGGCCGCGACTGCCGAAGCGACCGACCAGTGCGAAATCGAGCTCGACGCCGTGCGGCCGAACGTGCTCGAGAGGATTTCCTCGCGCGTCCGGTACCAGTCCAGATGCTGCGCCTCGTAGGGATGATAGACCCGCAGGCCGTTTTTCTTTCTTCTGAATCGCTCGCCGGCACGATGGACCGCAAACGTCGAATCGATAGGCGCGCGCTGGAACGCGACCCGGTGACCGTTGGCGAGCACGGCCCAGGCCGGTTCCTTGCGCCAGAACTGATCGACATGGCTGTTGACCGCGCGCCAATACAGCGGATAGGTGGCCGGGATGTCGCGGATCGTCAACATGGGTCCGACGCATTCGACATCGGAGAACCGCTCCAAGAGTTCCGTATAGACGTCGAGGGCCGAATCGCTGGCCCGCGACAAGTCGATGTCGCAGTCGGTTACGATGTAGCGTCCCGGCTCGGACCAATCGGCGAAATACCGGTCAATGGTCTCGTTGACGGTCTCGAGTTCGTGCGCGGTCTCGATCCTTTCGGAACGGGAGACGATGACGCCTTTTTTCTCCATCTCGTCGAGGATCCCGCGTGTGACCGGGCAATCGCTTCCGAAGTCGTGAATGACGATATCCGATCCGGGCGTCTTTCTGCGGTATCCCTCGACTACCGTCCGCAGCATCGCACCGCGGTTGTAGGACAGCACGAAGACCGGCATCGGCTTCGCCCGGCACCAGCCGACGCCCTTCAACTTCCCGGCTATCCGACCGGCGTGACCCGTATCAGGCACGGGGCGCTCCGGCGCATTGCGATCGATGTCCATGGCGTGATCGGGTTTCCCTGCTTTAGCGGCCAAGGGTTTCCTACACCGAAGGAAAACCGGACTTTTCTCGTGGCGGGCAGGCCAGCCGTGGAGTCCAGGTTCCGATCCGTCGGCGCCGAGGGGCAATCCCACGCCGGACTCATTAACCCAAGCACCACGAGGACGACAAGTCCGCGCCGACAGATGCAGTCCGCTCGGTGCCGTCGACTGACCGGTTTCCTATCGTGCGGCGCTCATCCTTCCGGGCGAAGGGTCACGAGCGATCCCGGGCGGCTGCAGGTCCGACGAGGGAGCCGGGTCGTCCGGATCGGGAACACGCCCGCCGTCGCCGAACGAAACGGTCGCTATTCCTTCGTGAACTCGAACAGGATCTTCCGCGCCCGGGCCTCGTCGCCGCAGTTCACAGCCTCGGCGAGTCGTTCGATCGCCTCCTTCACCTGCCCGTTGCCGATGCGAACCTTCTTGCCGTACATGATCTTCGGATGTGCGGTCTTCTCGACGCGGTCGGGATCGTAGAAGAGTTCCTCGACGACCTTTTCCCCGGGACGGGCCCCCACCACTTCGATGGCGATGTCCCCGGTCGGATTGGCTTCATCGCGGACCGACAGGCCTGACAAACGTATCATGTTCTCGGCGAGGTCGCGGATACGAACCGGCTCGCCCATATCGAGCAGAAAGGTCTCGCCGCCCCGCGCGAGGCTCGCGGCCTGAATGATCAGTTCCGCGGCCTCGTTCACCGCCATGAAGTAGCGCGTCATTCCGGCGTCGGTGAGAGTGACCGGGCCTCCGCGCGCGATCTGCTCCTTAAACAGCGGAACGACAGACCCCTGGGTGCCGATGACATTGCCGAAACGGACGGCGCAGAAGCGCCGGCGGTCGTTCGCGTCCGGCCTTGTCGTGGCAAACGAATGAACGATCAGCTCCGCCCATCGCTTCGTCGCGCCCATGACATTGGTCGGCCGGACCGCCTTGTCGGTCGATATGAGCACGAAACACTCGACATCGTGGTTGAAGGCGATCTCGGCAAGCGTCCAGGTCCCGAGCACGTTGTTTTCGATGCCGGTGAGGGCGTTGCGCTCCACCAGCGGCACGTGCTTGTAGGCAGCGGCGTGGAAGACCGTATCGATGCCGTAGGTGTCGAACAGCCGCTCGAGCTTCCGCCGGTCGGTCACCGAACCGAGGACCGGAATTACCGGCGCGCCGGCGCGGGGCTGCAACGCGCGTTCGATCTCGTAGAGCGCGAACTCGTCGATATCGAGGAGGATCAGCGCCTTCGGTTCGAGTTCGACGATCTGGCGGCACAGTTCGGAGCCGATCGACCCGCCGCCTCCGGTGACGAACACGGTCTTGTCGGCGATGGCCGCGCGCAGCAACGCGGGATCCGGCGCCACCATCGGGCGGCCGAGCAGATCGTCTATGCGGATATCGCGGATTCGGCCCACCAAATCTCCGCCCCATCCGCTCACCGCCGTCGGCAGGAACGCGATGCGGACCGGCTTCTTTGCCAGCTTCTGGAAAAGCAAGGTCTTCGACTTCTGGTCGACCGCGTCCGAGCAGACGATGATCTCCCCGACCTGCAGTTCCTCGACCAGCGCGCCGATGTCGCCCGGCGCGTGGACGCGAAGTCCGGCCACTTCGGCCCCATGGAGCACCGGATCGTCGTCGACAAATCCGACCGGCCGGTTGAGCGGATCGACCCGCAGCGCCGCCGCGAGTTGTCGCCCGACCGGCCCGGCCCCATAGATCAGCATCCGCTTCTGGTTGGCGACCCTTTCGACCGCAGCCCCAAAGGCCCATTTGGACAGGAAACGGCTACCGGCCAGAAGGACGGTCCCGACAACGAAATAGATTACCGGGACCGAGCGCGGAACGCCCAGAATTCCGCGCAGTTCGGTCATGTAGGCAAGACCCAGCCAGAGCACGATCGACAGCGCCAATCCCTTGATGATCGTCCAGACCGTGGCGTCGGTGACATAGCGAACCACGACCCGATAGAATCCGAACCGGTAGAGTATCGGCAGCGCAATCAAGGGCGCGGCAGCGATGAGACCGAGCTGGGCCGGGCCAGGCGAAAAGCCGAAGCCGAGGCGCAGCTTGTAGCTGATCCAGAGCGAGAAGAAGAGGAGCAGGAAATCGAAGACGGCCAGAAGCATGCGCTTCTGCCTGCGCGGAAGCGAGATCAGCCGGTTGGAGAACGAATTAAACAAGACCGCCCTGCTGCCCCCGTGCGATCCGGGCCGCGTGTCGCGCGGCCGGGTCCGACCCTGGCCTTCCGGGCGGCATGGAAACGCTGCCTCCCCCAACGGTGACGCCGGACGTCATCGCGATGTTGCTAATCTATTGCCCGAAAGACGATACAGATCAACGGCCGGACCGTTACGGGATCCGCCCCGACTGCGCGTCACCCGTCGTCCTGCAGCACCGATCGAACCGAATCGATGATGAAGTCCTGTGTCTCCTCGTCGAGATAGGCGTGCATCGGCACGCTGAACACCTCGCCCGCTGCACGCTCGCTGACCGGCAGCGAACCCCCGACGACCGGGAATTTCCTGTAGGCGGTCTGCTGGTGGAGCGGCTTCGGGTAATAGACCGCAGTCGGCACGCCGCGCGCCTTGAGGGCGGCCGTGATGGCGTCGCGGTCGCGACCTGGCGCGCGCAGCGTGTACTGGGCCCAGACCGACGTCGATCCGTTCGGCACGTTGGGGGTCACCAGAAGGTTGGAAAAGCCCGCGGAGTAGCGGGCGGCAATGCGATTTCGTGCTTCGATCTCCTCCGGGAAGATCGCCAGCTTCTCGATCAGCACGCCGGCCTGGAGGCTGTCGAGGCGACCGTTCATGCCGATGCGGACATTGTCGTAGCGATCATCCCCCTTGCCGTGGAAGAGGAGCGATCGCAACAGTGCCGCCATCTCGTCATCGTCGGTGAACACCGCGCCGCCGTCGCCGTAAGCGCCGAGCGGCTTTGCCGGAAAGAAGCTGGTCGTCGTCGCCATGCCAATGGTGCCGACCTTGCGGTCCTTGTAGGTCGCTCCGAAGCCCTGGGCGGCGTCACAGAGCAGCCACAGTCCGTTCTCGGCGACGACCGGCTCGATACGGTCGTAGTCGGCCGGCAGGCCGAAAAGGTCGACGGCGATGACTCCGGCGGGCGTCAGGCCCGCGGTCCTCGCCTCGCCGATCGCGGCAACGAGGCTCGCCGGGTCCATGTTGAACGTATCGGCTTCGATGTCGACGAAGTAGGGTGTTGCGCCCAGCCAGGCGACCACTTCCGCGGTCGCGGCGAAGGTGAAGCTCGGGCAGAAGACCGCATCGCCGCTCCCGATACCCTTGGCCATCAGTACCAGGGCGAGAGCGTCGGTTCCGTTCGAACACGCGACTGCATGCCGCGCGCCGCAGAAGGCCGCGAGGCCGGACTCCAGTTCCCCTATCTCGGGACCCATGATGTAGGCCCCGTGATCGAGCGTGCGACGCATTGCGGCTTCGACGCGGTCGCGAATCCGCGCCTGCTGGGCCGCGAGGTCAATGAACGGGATCGGTTTCTTCATGAAGATGTCCGCTGTTGCCTCTGCCGGAGCGTGACGGCTCGATAGACCCGCCACGGACTTTTTTCCAGCGGCGCAGCGTCGCAATCCCTCGCCGGCCGGTGACGAATTGTTTCGCCGCGAAAGATCGTCCGCTCAACAAAACAGGCGCCGAACGGGCGCCTGTTTCACAGCGGCAACCGTGTCTGCCGATCAGGCCTTGAAGCGCGCCAGGAAGCCCCACACGGCCGGAACAATCGCGGCGGCGAGCGCCACCTTGACAAGGTCGGTGACGATGAAGGGGCCGACGCCATAGGCGATCGCCTTCTCCGCGCCGAACAGCACGGCGAGCCAGGCCGCGCCGAGCCCGAGGATCACGATCTCGCCCACCAGCATCGCTGCGAAGAGCTTCAGCGGATGGCGGTCCAGGCCACGGTCGGCAGCCCATCCGGCGATCGCCGCAGCGATCACGAAACCGACGAGATATCCACCGGTCGGACCGGCCATGTAGGCCAGGCCGGCCCCGGTTGCGAAGACCGGCAGGCCGGAAGCACCTTCGGCGAGGTAAAGCAGCAGTGTGGCGGCGGCGAGATTTCGGCCGTAGGCGGCACCGATCAGGAACACCGCGAGGACCTGGAGCGTCATCGGCACCGGCCAGAAGGGGACCGTGATCTTGGCCGAAAGAGCGAGCAGGATCGAGCCGGCGACAGCGGCCATCGCCTGCATGGCGAGGCGGCCCGAACGGTCCTGCGGAAGCGTCAGGGAAATGAGCGGACTGGAGGCAGATGCAACGGTCATTGAGGATCCCTTCGTAAGCGGATGACGGAAACCGACTTCGAGTTTGCCTATATTGGCTTCCGTGATAAGCGGCAATCGCTTTTGTTCAGAGCCCGTCCGCAGGCCGTCAGATGTCCATGGATTTCGACATATCCTTCGATCCCGCCTACGGCGATGCGGTTGCCGTCGCACCGGGCGTCACGCGTGTCACCGCCAACAATCCAGGGCCTTTCACATTCCACGGCACCAACACCTATCTCGTCGGCGCCGACACGCTCGCCGTGATCGATCCGGGTCCGGATGACGACGCACATCTGCAGGCAATACTGCGCGCGGCGCGAGGGCGCCCGGTCAGCCACATCCTCGTCAGCCACACGCATCGGGACCATTCGCCCCTTGCCCGACGCCTGAAGGCCGAGACCGGAGCAGTTGTCTGCGCCGAGGGCAGGCACCGGCCCGCGCGCCCGCTGCGGATCGGCGAAGTGAACCCTCTCGACGCCAGCGCCGATCTCGAGTTCACGCCCGACCTCGTGCTCGCCGACGACGCGGTCGTCGACGGCGACGGATGGATGCTCCGCGCCGTCCACACGCCCGGTCACGCGGCGAACCACGTCAGCTTCGCGCTGGAGGGCACCGGCCTGCTTTTCTCGGCCGATCACGTGATGGCCTGGTCCACGTCGATCGTCGCGCCCCCGGACGGCGCCATGGCCGACTACATGGCATCGCTCGATCGTCTTCTCGATCGCGACGACCGCCTGTTCTTCCCCGGGCACGGCGGGCCGGTGACTGCGCCGCAAAACTTCATGCGCGGGCTGAAGGCGCATCGCAAGATGCGCGAGCGGGCCATTGTCGAGAGGCTCCGCCTCGGCGATCGAACGATCCCCGAGATGGTGCGGTCGATCTACCGCGACACCGATCCGCGCCTTCACGGGGCCGCAGGCCTTTCGGTGCTTGCGCATCTCGAGGATCTCATCGGCCGCGGCGTGGCCGTGACATCGGGAGAACCGTCGATCGACGGTGAATTCGGACCGGCATGAGGCGGTTTCCGGGGCGGCGCGCTCCGGTGAACCGTCGTCGCTATTGTTCGGCGGGTTCCGCGACGGTCACGCCGGCCTGGAGCGAGGCCTCCGCGTCGAGATCGGCAAGGAAGGCTGCGATCGTGCGCGCGTTCTCGCCGAAATCGTGCAAGCCGTAGCGAGACGCCGACCGCATGTCGACATAGGTCGATCCCTGTTCCTCCACGATCCGGATCGCCACGTCCGACGGAATGGCCAGCAGCGGCGAATAGGCCACGGCTTCGAGGGTCGTATCGGCGGCGGCGGATCCGTCGCCCTCGGTATCGGGAGAAAAGACGACGGACCAAGAACGCGCGGCCGCCAGCTGCCTGACGATCGCGAGAACGCGGTCAGCGGGGAGGTCGTAGCGGCGGCCGGTTATCTCGGGGTAGCTCTGCTGCTGGACCGCGGCAGCCTCGTCTCCGATCGGGCCGATCGCGTTCATCTGAGGTGTCCTCATGCCCTGGAGAAAGGCGAAGCGGGGAGGATCGACGAGATCCGTCGAGATGTCGTTCAGGGGCGGATAGGCAAAGAACCTGTAGCCAGCGACGGCAAACGGCACGAGGACAAGAAGCGCCACGCCGGCACCGACGAGGCCGTCGCGAGCACCGATCCCGCCGTCACGCCAGATCCGCGACAATCCGGCCAGAGCCAGGGCCAATGCGAGCAATGCGAGCAGGCCGACCGCGCCGACAATCCAGAACAGGGAGACCGTATCCGTCATGCCGTATCGGTGGGCAAGACCCGCCATGACGAGGAGAACGGCGGAAAAGACCGCGATTCTTCGCGACCACCGCGCGGAACGGGACCGCCGTTCCAGCATGAACTTCATGGCAAAGCCGCCGCCCTATTGACCGGGCACCGTGCATAGAGCGATTTCGGCCGCGTTAGAAGCGTCAATCGGCAGGAGGAGCGGTATCGGCGACGCATCCCTTCGGTCGTGGATCGGCCCCCGCGGACCTCACGCGGTCGGCAGCCTGTAGTCCCTGAACTGCTCGCGGAGCGCGGTCTTCTGGATCTTTCCGGTCGCGGTGTGCGGGATCTCCGGAACGAAGGCGACGTCGTCGGGCATCCACCACTTGGCCACCTTGCCCTCCATGTAGGCGAGGATATCCTCGCGCGACGGCTCCCTGCCGGGCTTGCGCACGACAACGAGCAGGGGCCGCTCGTCCCACTTCGGATGGGAGACGCCGATCACCGCGGCTTCGGCGATATCGGGATGACCGACCGCCAGATTCTCGAGGTCGATCGTCGATATCCACTCGCCTCCCGACTTGATGACGTCCTTGGCGCGGTCGGTGATCTGCATGTAGCCGTTGGGATCGATGTGGGCGACGTCGCCTGTGTCGAACCATCCCTCCTCGTCGAACTGATCCTTGCCGGCGCCGCCGTAGTAGGCCTTCGCCACGGCCGGACCGCGCACCTTGAGCCGGCCGAAGGTCTTGCCGTCCCACGGCAGTTCGTTGTCGTTGTCGTCGGTAACCTTCATCTCGACACCGAACGGCGCATATCCCTGCTTCTGCTGGATGTCGAGGCGGGCGTCGCCGGTGAGGCCGGCGTATTCGGGCTTCATGGTGCACAGCGAGCCGAGCGGGCTCATCTCGGTCATGCCCCAGGCGTGGATCACCTCGACGTCGTAATTGTCCTGGAACTTCTTGGTCATGGCGCGCGGGCAGGCGGAGCCGCCGATGACCACTTTCTTCAGATAAGTCAGAGGCTTGCCGGTTTCCTCGAGATACTGGAGAAGCATCAGCCAGACCGTCGGCACGGCGGCGGTGAAGGTCACCTTCTCGGTGTCGAGGAGCTCGTAGATCGACGCGCCGTCCATCTTGCCACCCGGCATAACCAGCTTGGCGCCGATCATCGGCGCGCTCTGGCCAAGGCCCCAGGCATTGGCGTGGAACATCGGCACGACGGGCAGGATGACGTCACGCGAGGAAATGCCCATGGCGTCGGGCATCGCCGCCATCATGGCGTGAATCACGTTGGAACGGTGGCTGTAAAGCACGCCCTTCGGGTTGCCCGTCGTCCCCGACGTGTAGCACATTCCCGCGGCGGTATTCTCGTCGAAGGTCTTCCAGGCAAAATCGCCGTCCGCCTCCGCCAGCCACTCCTCATAAGGCACGGCGTTTGCGAGAGACGTCTGCGGCATGTGCGCTGCATCGGTGAGGACGATGACCTTCTTCAGCGACTTGACCGCCGGCGCCAGCTTCTCGACCAGCGGAAGGAAGGTCAGATCGACGAAGACAGCCCTGTCCTCGGCATGGTTCATGATCCAGGCGATCTGTTCGGGAAAGAGCCGCGGATTGAGCGTGTGATAGACGCCGCCCATGCCCATGATGCCGAACCAGGCTTCAAGGTGACGCGCCGAGTTCCACGCCATCGTCGCGATGCGATCGCCAAGGGCATATCCTTCGCGTTCGAGCTTCTGCGCCACCTTGAGGGCGCGCTGTCGCAGGTCGCGATAGGTGGTACGGACGATCGGCCCCTCGACCGACCGCGAGACGATCTCGCGATTGCCATGCTGCCGCGCGGCACTGTCGATGATCTTGTGACAAAGCAGCGGCCAGTCCTGCATCAGTCCGAGCATGTGGAAACCTCCCAATGGCGAATGGCGGCAATCTTGGCCCCGCGCGCGACTTTGTCCAGAGGGTAAGGGACGATACCCCAACCCTGCGGCGGCACTCGGCCCGAAGCCGACAGCCTCGGTCCGCGCTGCCTTATTGCGGCCATTCTGCTCGAACAAACGGGCAGGCGGCAGGGGGGTGAAAACGGCGCAAGCCGAACTTCACAGCGAGGCCTCCATGGACACGCCCCAGTCCCCCACCGCCGATACGCCCTCCCCTCCCGCACGGGACCATGTCACGGCGACGGCCGACCGAAACGACGCCTCGCCTGCCGCCCACGCGGGGGCCGTCGATGACGGAGCCCCGTCCGCTGAGAACGGGCGACCCGACGGGAATGTCGAGCCAGTTCCCGCCACGGCATCGCAAGGCGTCGTCGGCGCGGAGGGACACGACGCGGCGCCGCCGCAGCCAAGTTACGCGACTTCGATCGTTGCGGGCGTTGAAGACCCCGCCGAGGGGAGTGCCGACATCGACGACGGCGAGGGACCGGCCAAAGCGTTCGACCCGGCCGCTTTCGACGAGGCATTGAATCACGTCCTGTCGACCGCCGGCGGCGAACTGCTGTTCCGATTCCCGGAAGATGTGGCCAGCGGTGAGAAGGTTGCGGCCGTCCGCCTCGGAGACGGAGAAGCCCGACTGATTGCGCTCGTTATCCTGCCGCCCCATGGCAACCCGCTGCGCGTCGAACCTGTGGAAGCAAGCGAAAATCCGCTCGCCGCGCTGGCGAAGTCCTATGCTTCGCTCGTCGATGCGTGGAAGGCCGCAGCCTGACGGCGCCCGGCGGCGACGCCGCCAACCCGGCGAAGCCGATCGTGGACCGTACGTTTCCGCGGGGGCGGCCCCTTTCGCGCCAGCGCGGATTCGCTAGGCTGCCGACCTGCCCGAGGAGTTGCCGCGCATGAACAGCCTTCCGCCTCTTTCCAACCTCGAGACGCGCGACGTCGAGTCGCTTCTCCACCCCTACACGCCCCTTCATCGGCTGAGGTCGATCGGCGCGATGGTGATGGAGAGGGGTTCCGGCGTCCATGTCTACGACACGAGGGGCCGGGCCTACATCGAAGGCATGTCCGGCCTCTGGTGTGCGGGCCTCGGATTCGGCGACGAGGAGATGGTGGAAGCAGCGATCGAGCAGCTGAGGACTCTGCCCTTCTATCACGTATTCGGCGCCAAGAGCACCGAACCGGCGATCGAACTCGCCGAGAAGCTCAAGGAGATCGCGCCGATCCCGGTCTCGCGCGTGCTTTTCACCTCCTCCGGCTCGGAGGCCAACGATACCCAGGTGAAGCTCGCCTGGTACTACAACAACGCGCTTGGCCGCCCAAACAAGAAGAAGATCATCTCGCGGGTGAAGGCCTATCACGGCGTGACGGTCATGGCCGGGTCGCTCACCGGCCTGCCGGCCAACCATCTCAACTGGGATCTGCCGGTGGACAGGGTCCTGCATGCCGACTGCCCGCATTACTACAGGTACTCCAGGGACGGAGAGACTGAGGCTGAATTCGTCTCGCGGCTCGCCAGCTCGCTTCGCGACCTCATCGAGCGCGAGGGGCCGGAGACGATCGCGGCGATGATCGCC
>DUSC01000225.1 GCA_012842935.1 Hyphomicrobiales bacterium
CCGGTGGAGCGTCCGCGAGCCGCTGGCAAGGCTCGCCTACCGCCACGCCTACGGGGTACCGCGCGACCTCCACGCGATCGCGCGTACGCGCATCCTGTTCGGCAGGGCGCTAGGCTACGAACCCGACCTGTCGCACCTCGACAACGGCATCAAGGCACCGCCCCCGCCCGGGCCGATCCGTGCCGCGCCGACGGCGTTCCTGTTGCACGGAACCAGCCGCGAGGCCAAGAAGTGGCCGGTCGCCAACTGGATCGAGACGGCTGCGGCACTCGCCGGACAGGGTCTCATTCCCCTGACGACCTGGTCGAGCGCTGCAGAAAGGGAGACAGCCGAGACCATCGCGTCGGCGGTACCGGCCACGATCGTCCTGCCGAAATCGCCGCTCGAGGCGGTCGCCGGCGAAATCGGCAGGGCCAGCCTGGTGATCGGCGCCGACACGGGGCTGATGCACCTCGCCAGCGCCTTCGCCCTGCCGACCGTCGCCGTCTTCGTCGCCACCAAGCCCGGCCTGACCGGTCCGCTCGGTCCGCGGTCGATCGCGCTCGCGCCACGTGACGACGACGGTGTCGCCGTCAGCCGTGTGCTCGCGGCCGCGGCGGAGATGATGGCGAAAGGAGTCTGAGGGTCCGGGCGGACGGCTTTGGGCCGGCTCTCACAGCCACTGGACCTGAACGATCTCGTAGCCGCGGGCGCCGCCCGGCGCGTTGACCTCGATTGCATCGCCGACCTGCTTGCCGATGAGCGCACGCGCGATCGGCGAGGAGATCGAAATGCGGCCGGACTTCACGTCCGCTTCCTGGTCGCCGACGATCTGATAGGTCTTTTCTTCCTCGGTATCCTCGTCGACGAGGACCACCGTGGCGCCGAACTTGACCTTGGCGCCGGAAAGCTTCGACACGTCGATGACTTCGGCGCGCGCGATCAGATCCTCGAGCTCGTTGATGCGGCCTTCGTTGAGGCTTTGCGCCTCCTTGGCGGCGTGATACTCGGCGTTCTCGGAGAGATCGCCGTGAGAGCGCGCCTCCGAAATGGCTTCGATGATGCGCGGGCGCTCCTCCTGCTGACGCCAGCGGAGTTCCTCCCGGAGCGTCTGGAAGCCGTTTGCGGTCATCGGGACCTTGTTCATTGCCAACCTCATTCACGATCGACACTGCGCCGGCCGTCCTTCCGGCGGCGCGGCGCAAGGCAAAAAAGAAAACGGTCCGGCAGCCTTCGGCTAACGGAACCGTCTCACCTCAATCGAGCTCAATATAGCATTTCCCAGCGGATTTTCACGCCCAAATTTCGCGAATCGGGTTCACCGGGAATCGCCCGCGCCACGCGCTGTCGCATGCCGCGACGCCGGATTTCGCTCCGGCGCCGGAACGTCGCGCGCCGCGTCAGCCGCGCGCAGCGAAATCCTCGATCTGCCGTGCCAGTTCGGCATATTCGGCGCAGCCGGTTCCGCAGCGCTTTTCGATCTCCGCCAGCTGGCCGCGGGCGGCATCCACGTCGCCGAGCTGCAGATAGGCCTCGCCGAGATACTCGCGCACCAGCGTATAGTCGGGATCGGCGAGCAGCGCCTCCTGGTAATAGCCGAGGCCGACCAGCACCCTGCCCTGCTTGCGGTGGGAATAGCCGAGATAGTTGAGGATGCGCGGATCGGACTTGTCGGCCGCCAGGCTGAGTACCGCGATCGCCTCGCCGTAGCGTCCGGCCATGGCGAGATCGCGCCCGGCCTCGTATATGGAATCGTCGTCGATCATGCCCTGCTTGGGGACGACGCACTTCTTCTGTTCCTTGTCCCAGACCTCGCCCTGCTTGCACTGGTTGACGGTATCGCTCGACCCGCCGCCGTCGCCGGCCGCGAGCGATGGACCGGACAAAGCGCCCGAGAAAAAGAGAACGGCCAGGGCCGTGCAAATCGTTCTGTTCATCGGTATCTCCTCGAAAGCCTCCCAACGCTCTCCACGGATGAACGCGTCGCGGCGGCGCTTATTCCCGGCGGCCACGCGATCACGTCGACACCAACACAACACCGGCGGGCGGGTCAATATGTCGCAGGACGACGACGCCGGAATACGGACCCGACACGTCAGGCCCGGAAGATCAGGGCCGCCCCCCCGGCGATGAGGGCAAAACCGAGAAGGTGGTTCAGCGTGAACGCTTCCCGGAGATAGAGCACGGAGAATACCGCGAAGACGCTGAGCGTGATCACCTCCTGGATCGTCTTCAGCTCGGCGGGGCTGTAGGCCTGGATGCCGATGCGGTTGGCCGGCACCGCGAGCCAGTATTCGAAGAACGCAATGCCCCAGCTGGCGATCACCGCGACGTAGAGCGGCGCCGCCTTGAACCTGAGGTGGCCGTACCAGGCAAACGTCATGAAGACGTTCGAGGCGATGAGGAGGAGGATGGGCAGCACCTTGGGTGAGAACAGGAGAGACATCGGAAGCGCCGTCGCGGATGGGACGAGAGCATGTCGGACGAGCGAAGCGGCGTGTCAATCGGCGCCACTCACCCTCGACAGGCATTTTGCCCTGCGCGGGCGAATTGCGCTATTCTCGTCGGGCGAAGAAGGAGGTGCACAGTGCAGCGGCCAATCGAGCGCGAATGGGAACTCGCCATAGATCCCGATACGGTGAGGCTGTTCATCCTGAAGGCAAAGGCGATCAGCGCCGGCGTCAACGATGACTACGCTGACGGGAGCGAGCATGAGGTCGAGCTCGACGCCGAGTCGCGCGACAGCCACCACCATGACGGGTTGGCCGAAGAAAAGGAAGAAGACCTCACGGAAGAGGAGCTGCGGGAATTGATCGACGACCTCAACGTCGACGAATCCGCCGAGCTGGTCGCCCTGGCCTGGCTCGGCCGCGGCGATTTCGACGCCGCGGAATGGCCGGAAGCGGTCGAGCAGGCACGCCAGCGGGCAAACAAGCGGACGTCCTCCTATCTGCTGGGCATGCCCATGCTTGCCGACTATCTGGAAGCCGGCCTCGAGGCTCTCGGCGCCTGACCGGAGCAGGCCGCTCCGCGGGGCCGGCGGTGCGCCCCGGCCTCCGGCCGAGCCGACTGGCAGACCTCGGCGCTGACTTTTCCTTTACCGTTGACGGCTAGTCTCTCCGGTCGTGTTGAACGATACGTCTTTGCCCGCTCGGGCATCGACGCGACGCGGGAACGGCCGCATGCTCCGCCAACGCCTGTCCCTTGCCCGGCTCGTCCTTTTCCTCGCCTTCGGTGCGGCGCTTGCCGGCTGCAGCACCGATACCGTCCTTTCGCTCCGCCCCGACATCGATGTTGGCACCCGGACTGCCGCGGTCGCCGGCGGTGGATTGCGCGACCTCGTCCCCTCGGATCCCTATCTCGCCGGCTACCCGCGGCTCGATCCGCCCCTGCAGGCGGCACCCGAAGGCATGCCGGCCGAGGAACTCTCGTGCCGCGACGACCTCAGGCGGCTGCACGTCGAATACAGCGACCTCGCCCCGATCAATGACGGCGGCGCCTGCGGCATCGATTTTCCTGTCCGAGTGACAGCGATCGACGGCATCGAGATGAAGCCGGCAGCGACGCTGCGCTGCGAAATGGCGGCGACCTTCGCCACCTGGGCGAGGAAGGAGCTCGTGCCTGCGGCGCGAACCCGCTATTTCTCCGGCGTCAGGACCATACACCAGGGGTCGAGCTACTCGTGCCGGAATATCCGCGGAACGAGCCGGGCATCGGAACACGCCCGCGGCAATGCCCTCGACGTGATGCGCATCGAACTGAACAACGGGCGCGACATCGACGTGCGCAAGCCCGGCTGGTTCGCGTTCCGCACCCGCGGCTTCCTCAACACGGTGCGCGCCGACGGCTGCAACTACTTCAACACCGTGCTCGGGCCGGGCTACGACGCCGACCACAAGGACCATTTCCACTTCGACATCCGGCCTCGCCGCAACGGCTACCGCACCTGCCGCTGACGGCGGGGCGCACCGGGAGCCGCGACGGGCGGCCTCCTGCGCGGGTGCGCTCAAGCCGGCCGCGCCGACGCTTCCACCGTCAGCGTACCGGGTGTTAAGGAATCGCCATGGTCTATGTCGAAATCGCCGTCATCGGCATCCTCGTCGTCCTCAACGGCCTCCTTTCCATGTCCGAACTCGCTATCGTCTCGGCACGGCCGGCACGGTTGAAGGCGATGCAGGAGCGCGGCGTCCGTGGGGCAGGAGCGGCGCTTGCGCTTTCGGAGAATCCCGGACGCTTCCTGTCGACGGTTCAGATCGGCATCACGCTCGTGGGAATCCTGTCCGGCGCCTTCTCGGGCGCCACGCTCGGCGGCCGGCTCGGCGTCGTCCTCGTTTCACTGGGTCTGGGCGAAGGGGCCGCCCATGCGCTCGGCGTCGGCATCGTGGTCGCCATCATTACCTATTGCTCGCTGATCGTCGGCGAGCTCGTCCCCAAGCAGGTCGCCCTGCGCAACGCCGAGGGAATCGCGGCGCACGCAGCGCCGCCGATGGCACTGCTCGCGCGGGCCGCCGCGCCGGTCGTCTGGCTGCTCGACCTCTCCGCCAAGGCGGTCCTGTGGCTGCTCGGGCAGCATAGGGAAGGCCCGGACAAGGTCACCGACGAGGAGATCAAGATGCTCGTCGCGGAAGCCGAGCACCACGGCACGATCGAGGCCGACGAGCGCCGGATGATCGCTGGCGTCATGCGGCTGGGCGACCGCGCCGTACGCGCCCTGATGACGCCACGAACCGACGTCGACTGGCTGAATCTCGACGCCGACGAGGCGGCCGTGCGCAGGCTGCTTCTGCAAACGCAGCACTCGCGCCTGCCGGCCGGCGAAGGGTCGGTCGACGCCATGGTCGGCGTCGTGCAGACCCGTGAATTGCTCGCGGCGGCCTTGTCCGGCGGCCGCATCGAGCCGCGACGGCATGTGCGCGCCGCGCCGATCGTGCACGACCAGGCGGATGCCCTCGACGTGCTCGCCACGCTGAGGGAGGCCGACGTGCCGGTGGCGCTGGTCCACGACGAGTACGGCCATTTCGAAGGCATTGTGACGCCCGCCGACATCCTCGAGGCGATCACCGGCGTGTTTCGCTCCGATCTCGATGAGGACGAGCCGGTAGTGGTCCGCCGCGACGACGGCTCGTGGCTGCTCGCCGGTTTCATGCCCGCCGACGAGATGGCCGACCAGCTCGGCATCGAGCTCCCCGAGAGCCGCGACTACGAAACGCTGGCCGGGTTCCTGCTGTCGCTGTTCCATCATCTTCCCTCGACCGGCGAATCGGTCGAGGCGCAGGGCTGGCGCTTCGAAGTGGTCGACCTCGACGGCCGCCGCATCGATAAGGTGCTGGCCGCCCGAACGGCGGAAGCCACGCCGGGCGCCGTCTCCCGGTAGACTGAAACGAAAAGGGCCGCGCGCGGCGCGACCCTCATGTCCTGGGAGTGGACCCGGAAGACGGCCCGGTCAGGCGGCCTTGGCGTCGCCCCTGGCCGCGTCGCTGCCACGCGCCGCCTTCAGCGCCTGCGCCCACCAGGAGAGCTGGTTGAGCATGTCGTTCGCCGCGGCGACGATGTGCGGGAAGTCGGCGATCGGCTTGCCTTCCTTGATCGCCGCGTAATCGGCCCAGACGATGTGGACGGCTGCGCGCACCGGCGCCATCTGCAGTTCCACCGCGTTGAGACGCAGCTGCTCGATGGCACGCGCCCCGCCGACGCCGCCGTAGCCGACGAAGGCGGCCGGCTTGCGGTTCCACTCGGTGTAGGCGTAGTCGAGCGCGTTCTTCAGCACGGCGCTCGGACCGCGATTGTATTCGCCGGTGACGAAGATGAAGCCGTCGAACTCGGCGACCTTCTTCTGCCACTTCTGAGCGACCTGGTTCTTCGAGGGCACCCAGGCCGACGACGCGACCTCGTCGAAGAACGGCAGCGGGAAATCACGCAGATCGACGATCTCGACGTCGAGGTCGCCGCGCTCGGCGGCCAGCTTGGCGATCCAGGCGGACGGCACGTCGGCGAAGCGGGCTTCCCGCGTCGAGCCGACGACCACCGCGATACGAGGCTTGGACATTGGTATCTCCTTCTGAAACTTTCTGGTATCCATTAGATACCGGCGATATATAAGTGACCGGTTTTGCAGCGCACAAGGAGGCACTTTTTTGAAACCAAGGCACCCGCATCACACCGAGGATTGCCGCGCGGTGTCGGAAATCCTCCAGCGCGTCGGCGACAAATGGACCGTCCTCGTCGTGGGCAAGCTGGGCGACGGCCCGATGCGTTTCAACGAGCTCCGGCAGGCCGTCGGCGGCATCTCGCAGAAGATGCTCACGACCACGCTGCGCGGCCTGCAACGCGATGGATTCATTACGAGAACCGTCTTTCCGACGATCCCGCCCAGGGTCGATTACGAGCTCACCGAACTCGGCCGCGAACTGCTCGTCCCGGTCAACGCTCTCGGCGACTGGGCGAGGAAGAACACGGCCCGCGTCAACGCGGCGCGGGCAAGGTTCGACGAGGAGGAAAGGGCGGCGTAGCGGCTGTTCGGTGACGGTGTGTTCAACGGAGGGGAACGGCGGGCGAGCGGGGGCCAGAGACGCCGCCAGGGAGCCTGACTTCTGCTGATCCTTTATTAATGTCACTCAATGTGACATGGATTGACAGGCGCCTGAATTGATGACACATAACGTGTCGTCAATTTGGAGGCACGCCTTGTCATCCACCCGCGCCTACAACAGCCCGCTGCGTGAAGAGAAGCTGCGCGAAACGCGCGAATCCATCCTCTCGGCCTTGGCGTCCCTCATCGAGTCCGCCGACAGTCCGGACGAGATCGGGATGGACGCCATCGCCGACAAGGCGGGCGTGCAGCGAAGGACGATCTTCCGCCACTTCGAGAGCAAGGAGGAACTGCTGCGGGCATTCTGGCCATGGCTCAACGCCCGCATAGGCACGTCGATCCGACCCGAGAGCCCGGAGGACATCACGGAAGGCCCCCGTCAGGCTTTCCCCCTCTTCGATACCCATGAAGCTGTGATGCGCGCAGCGCTGCATTCCCGCACCGGGCGGGAGATGCGGGCCAGGACGATCGCGGTGCGGCGCAAGAATTTTTCCGAGGCGCTGGGTCCCGCCCTGGCGGGGCTGCCCCCCGAACAGGCGCAAAGGGTGCAAGCCCTTGCCCACCTCCTCTACTCCGCCTCCGCTTGGGAGGTCCTGAAAGATTACGGCGGTCTCGACGGCACCCAGGCCGGCGAGACCGCTTCCTGGGCGCTCGAACTGATCCTGTCCGCGGTCAGATCGGGCGAGACTGCGGCGGACCCAACGATCGCAGCCAAAGGAGTCATGCGATGAACATTGAAGTCGTTCCCCCCACGAAAGCCGACCACCTCTGGGTGGTCGCCGACAAGATCCGCTTCCTCGGCGGCATTCCGGGCGCCCCGCTCGAACTGCTCGACATCGAGGTGCCTGCCGGTTCGGGCACACCGCCCCACACCCATGAAAGCGCCGAGCTCTTCTACATTCTGGAGGGTGAACTGACGGTCCGTCAGTTCGGCCCCGGAGTGCCTCCGACCGTGATGCGCGCCGGCCCCGGCACATCCGTCAGGATCGCCTCGCGGGTTCCGCACAACTACGTCAACGAAAGCGGCAAGCCGGTCCGCATGCTGGTGATGCTGGATTCGGCCATGGTGGCTTTCTTCCGCGACATCGGAAGCGCCGAAAGGCCAAGTGGCGCCCCGGACTTCGCTCGGATCGGCGCCGCCATGGAACGGCACGGCATCGAGGCTCTCGCCACCGCCGCATGATCCGCTGCCCTTCGCGACCCGGCGCCGGCCCCGACGGGCCGGCGCGATCGACCGGACACGACCCGTTCCCGGCCCGGCGAACCGGAGGGCCGTTGCCCGCTAGAGCATCGCCCGATCTGATTGAATCGGGATTCCCAAATCAGTCTGGTTCTGATTCAAGCTGCCTGCCGGAGCGGAGGCGGGCAGGCGATGTCGAAAGCTCTATCCCTTGATCTTCGGGTTCGGGTTCTCGCGGCGGTTGCGGCGGGCGCGACGCATCGGCAGGCGGCCGAGCGGTTCGGCGTGAGTGCGGCGAGTGTGAGCCGCTGGCGGTTGCGGGCCCGCGAACTGGGCGATCCACGGCCGAAGGCGCTCGGTGGCGATC
>DUSC01000226.1 GCA_012842935.1 Hyphomicrobiales bacterium
ATCTCGCCGCACGGCTGCCGGCGACCTACGCGGCCGTGCGCGCCTCGCTGGCGATGATCGCCGACGTCCGCCCGGACTTTTCGCCGGCGACCCTGCTCGACCTCGGCGCCGGTCCGGGCACCGTGCTGTGGGCGGCAATCGACTGCTGGCCGGGGATCGGCGAGGCGCAACTCGTCGAGGCCAGCACCGCGGCACGCACGGCCGGCACCGAACTCGCCCGCGGACTGACGGGTACAGCCGTCGCCTGGGTCGGCGAGGACATCAACCGGACGGGCGGCGATCTCCGCCCGGCCGACCTCGTCACGCTGTCCTACGTGCTCGACGAACTCGACCCCGCGACAGTCGGGCCGCTCGTCGAACGGCTCTGGGCGCTCACGCGGGACACCCTCGTCGTCGTCGAGCCGGGTACGCCGGCCGGCTGGTCGCGCATCCGCGCCGTCCGCGACCGCCTGATCGGACTCGGCGCGGAGGTCGCAGCCCCCTGCCCGCACGCCCGTCCCTGCCCACTGACCTCTCCCGACTGGTGCCATTTCTCGCGCCGCGTGGCGCGCTCGCGCCTGCACCGGCAGACCAAGGCCGGCGACGTGCCGTGGGAGGACGAGAAGTTCATCTTCGTCGCCGCCTCGCGACGGCCGGCAGCTGCCATTGCGGCGCGGTTGATCGCCCCGCCGCGGCAGGCCAAGGGCATGGCGACGCTCAAGCTCTGCCGCGCCGACGGCACGGCGGAGGCGCGGACCGTGACGCGACGCGAGGGCGAGGGGTTCCGTGTCGCCCGGCGGCTCGACTGGGGCGATGCCCTGCCGGCCGAGGCGGAGTCCGCCGCTGACGACTGACGGGCGAAACGTCCGCGGCGGGGTCGGCGAGGCCTTTTCGCGAATTCATTTTCCCGTTTTGTTCCAGTTCTGCTAAGAAGCCACTTCGATTCGAGTCAACCGGATTCCGGCACGTCCCGTTCTGGCCTGTGGACCGCTGTGAATCGTGGGCACGGAGGCGCGATTCCTCCCCGCGCGAAGGCGCGTCCTGATAGTCCGGTGCGGGGTCGAGAAACGGGGACATGATGGCAGAGGCAGCACGCAGACTCGGCGTGGCGGACACACCGCTCTACCGCGAGGCGCCCAACAACATCGAGGCCGAACAGGCGCTGCTCGGCGCCATTCTTGTCAACAACGACGCCTTCTACCGCGTGTCCGATTTCCTCAAGGCCGGCCATTTCTACGAGCCGTTGCACCGCCGGATCTTCGAGGTCTCGGCGGAACTGATCCGCATGGGCAAGATGGCCAATCCGGTGACCATCAAGACCTTCCTGCCGGGCGAGGAGAAGGTCGGCGACATGACCGTGCCGCAATATCTCGCCCGCCTTGCCGCGGAAGCCGTCACCGTCATCAATGCCGCCGACTACGGCCGCGCCATCTACGACCTCGCCACGCGCCGGGCGCTGATCAGGGTCGGCGAAGACATGGTCAACATCGCCTACGACGCGCCGGTCGACATGAGCCCGTCGGAGCAGATCGAGGACGCCGAGCGGCGCCTGTTCGAGCTCGCCGAGAGCGGCCGCTACGACGGCGGCTTCGAGAGCTTTTCCGACGCGGTGAAGAACGCCGTCGACATGGCCAATGCCGCCTACATGCGCGACGGACACCTGTCGGGCATCGCCACGGGCCTGCGCGACCTCGACCGGCGCATGGGCGGCCTGCAGCCCTCAGACCTGATCGTGCTCGCCGGACGTCCGGGCATGGGCAAGACGTCGCTTGCGACCAACATCGCCTTCAACATCGCCCACGCCTATGAGGCGGCACAGCAGGCGGACGGCTCGTTCAAGGCCGCGAACGGCGGCGTCGTCGGCTTCTTCTCGCTGGAAATGTCGTCAGAACAGCTCGCCACCCGCATCATCTCCGAACAGACCGAGATCCCCTCCTCCAAGATCCGCCGCGGCGAGATCAGCGAATACGATTTCGAGAAGCTGGTCGCGTGCTCGCAGACCATGCAGCGCATCCCGCTGTTCATCGACCAGACGGGTGGCATCTCCATTGCGCAGCTCGCCGCCCGGGCGCGGCGGCTGAAGCGCCAGCGCGGGCTCGACGTCATCGTCATCGACTATATCCAGCTGATGCAAGGAACGTCCGCCCGCGCGTCGCAGAACCGCGTCCAGGAAATCACCGAGATCACCACCGGCCTGAAGGCGCTGGCCAAGGAACTCGGCGTGCCGATCATCGCGCTCTCGCAGCTGTCGCGCCAGGTGGAAAGCCGCGACGACAAGCGTCCGCAGCTTTCGGACCTGCGCGAATCGGGTTCGATCGAGCAGGACGCCGACGTGGTGCTGTTCGTCTATCGCGAGGAATACTATCTGAAGAACAGGGAGCCGAAGCCCGGCACCGACGAGTACCTGAAGTGGGAGGGCGAGATGAACGACGCCCGCGGCAAGGCCGAGGTCATCATCGCCAAGCAGCGCCACGGCCCTACCGGCACGGTCTCCCTCGGCTTCCAGGGAGAGTTCACGCGGTTCTTCGACCTCGCCGAGGACACACACCTGCCGGAGCGGTTCGAGTGAACGGCAGGCGGCGGTCGGCAGTCGGCAGTCGGGGCGACCTGAAGCCAGCCGCGAACCTGGCCAAGGTCCGCCTGGCGCCAGGGCTGGCTGTCTTGCATGGCAGTCAAGTCGATCCCGATGCCGACTGCCGACTGCCGACTGCCCGTTCCGATGGCTAAGCCGCGCGTCCAGTTCATCTGCCAGTCCTGCGGCGCGGTCCACGCGCGCTGGGCGGGGAAGTGCGATTCGTGCGGCGAGTGGAACACGCTCGTCGAGGAAGGCACACAGGGCGGCGGCATCGGCGGCGGGCCGGCCGGCCTGCGCTCGCCGCGCAAGGGCCGGCCCGTCGCGCTGACCACGCTGTCGGGCGACATCGAGGATGCGCCGCGCATCGTCTCGGGCATCGGCGAACTCGACCGGGCGACCGGCGGCGGCTTCGTCCGCGGCTCGGCGCTGCTGGTCGGCGGCGATCCCGGCATCGGCAAGTCGACGCTGCTGATGCAGGCGGCCGCCGCGCTCGCCAATCGCGGCCACCGCATCGTCTACGTCTCGGGCGAGGAGGCGGTGGCGCAGGTCAGGCTCCGCGCACAGCGGCTCGGCGCGGCGTCGGCACCGGTCGAGCTCGCCGCCGAGACCAATGTCGAGGACATCCTCGCCACCATCGCGGAAGGCCGCCGGCCGGACCTCGTCATCCTCGATTCGATCCAGACGCTGTGGACCGACGTCGCCGATTCGGCGCCGGGCACCGTGACCCAGGTCCGCGCTGCCGCGCAGGCGGTCATCCGCTACGCGAAGTCGACGGGCGCCGCCGTGGTGCTCGTCGGCCACGTCACCAAGGAAGGCCAGATCGCCGGGCCGCGCGTCGTCGAGCACATGGTCGACGCCGTGCTCTACTTCGAAGGCGAGGGCGGGCATCACTACCGCATCCTGCGCACGGTCAAGAACCGCTTCGGTCCGACGGACGAGATCGGTGTCTTCGAAATGTCCGACAAGGGCCTGCGCGAAGTCGCCAATCCCTCCGAACTGTTCCTCGGCGAGCGCCACGCCGCCGCTCCCGGCGCCGCCGTCTTCGCCGGCATGGAAGGCACGCGACCGGTGCTGGTCGAGGTCCAGGCGCTGGTCGCCCCCTCGCCGCTCGGCACGCCCCGCCGGGCGGTGGTCGGCTGGGATTCGGCGCGCCTGTCGATGGTGCTGGCCGTGCTCGAGGCCCATTGCGGCGTGCGCTTCGCCACCCATGACGTCTATCTCAACGTCGCCGGGGGCTACCGTATCTCCGAACCCGCCGCCGACCTCGCGGTCGCGGCCGCCCTGGTGTCGTCCCTGACCGGTCTTGCCCTGCCCGGAGATTGCGTCTATTTCGGCGAAATCAGCCTTTCGGGGGCCATCCGACCGGTCGCGCATGCCCTGCAGCGGCTCAAGGAAGCGGAAAAGCTGGGGTTCGCGCAAGCGGTACTGCCTCCGGGCACGGAAGATCTCGGTGCCGGCACCGCCGCCCGCGCCTTCCAGCCCGAAACGCTTGCCGACCTGGTGGCGCGCATCGCCGGATCGCGGGCGCGCCGCGTCGAAGACTGATGCGCGGGCCGCGCAAGGCCAACGGAGTGGGAACGACATGCCGATCACCCTGCTTGACGGAATCCTCGTCGGCTTCACCCTCGTCTCGGCGATGCTGGCGATGGTCCGCGGGTTCTCCCGCGAGATCCTGTCCGTCGCATCCTGGGTCGCGGCCGCCGCGGCCGCCTATTATTTCTACCCGGCCGTCCTGCCCTATGTGCAGCCCTATATCGACCACCGGCAGCTGGCGGTGATCGCCGCGGCCGGTGTGGTCTTCGTCATCGCGCTGATCATCGTCACCGTGATCACGATGAAGATCGCCGATTTCATCATCGACAGCAGGGTCGGCGCGCTCGACCGCACGCTGGGCTTCCTCTACGGCGCCGCGCGCGGCATCCTCGTCGTCGCCGTCGGCCTGCTGTTCTTCAACTGGCTGGTGGGCGCCAATCCGCCCGCCTGGATCGCCGAAGCGAAATCGCGGCCGCTCCTGGAAAACATCGGTGCGCGCATCCAGGCGCTCCTGCCGGACGACCCGGAGAACTCGATCCTCAAGCGACTGTCGCCGGGCGGAGACGACCCGGCCACAGAAGACGGAACCGAGCAGGGCGGCGAAGCTGCGCCCGAAGGCGAAGCCAACGGCAACTGAGAGGATATGGCGCGCGGCAGGCACGCGTCCTATATTCCGGCCATCCAGTGAAAGGCAGCGAGTCCATGGCGGACACGATCGCAAAGAGCAGCCATTCGGCCGAGGCCGACGATCATTTCCACGACGAGTGCGGGGTGTTCGGCATCTTCGGGCGACAGGACGCTGCGGCCATCGTCACGCTCGGCCTGCACGCCCTGCAACACCGCGGCCAGGAAGCGGCGGGCATCGTCTCCTATGACGGCACGCAGTTTCACGTCGAACGCCATGTGGGACTGATTGGCGACACCTTCACGAAACAGTCGGTGATCGACCGACTCAAGGGCACGCGCGCCATCGGCCATACGCGTTACGCGACGACGGGCGGTTCGGGCCTTCGCAACGTGCAGCCGCTGTTCGCCGAACTCGCCGAAGGCGGGCTGGCGATCGCCCACAACGGCAACATCACCAATGCGATGACGGTGCAGCGCGCGCTGCAGAAGCAGGGCGCGATCTTCTCGTCGACTTCCGACACCGAGACGATCCTGCATCTCGTCGCCACCAGCAAGGAGCGCGACATCAATTCCCGCTTCATCGAGGCGATCCGCCAGCTCGAGGGCGCCTTCTCGCTGGTCGCGCTGACCTCGAAGAAGATGATCGGCTGCCGCGATCCGCTCGGTATCCGCCCCTTGGTGCTGGGCGATCTCGACGGCGCCTGGATACTCGCCTCGGAGACCTGTGCCCTCGACATCATCGGTGCTCGCTTCGTTCGCGACGTGAAGCCGGGCGAAATGGTCATCGTCACCAACAAGGGTATCGAGAGCCTCTTTCCCTTCGAGCCGGTCAAGTCGCGATTCTGCATCTTCGAATACGTCTACTTCGCGCGGCCGGATTCGTCGGTCGAGGGACGCAACGTCTACGACGTGCGCAAGAGGATCGGCGCCGAACTCGCCGTCGAGAGTCCCGTTGACGCCGACATCGTCGTGCCGGTCCCCGATTCCGGCGTGCCGGCGGCGATCGGCTTCAGCCAGGCAGCCGGCATTCCCTTCGAACTCGGCATCATCCGCAACCATTATGTCGGCCGCACCTTCATCCAGCCCGGCGATTCGATCCGCCACATGGGCGTGAAGCTGAAGCACAATGCCAACCGCCGCATGATCGAAGGCAGGCGCGTCGTCCTTGTCGACGATTCGATCGTGCCCGGCACGACCAGCCAGAAGATCGTGCAGATGGTGCGCGACGCGGGTGCGAGGGAAGTGCACATGCGCATCGCCTCGCCGCCCACCATGTCGTCCTGCTTCTACGGCGTGGACACGCCGGAGAAGGCGAAGCTGCTCGCCTCTCGCATGACGGTCGAGGAAATGGCGGCCTTCATCCGCGTCGATTCGCTCGGGTTCCTTTCGATCGACGGGCTCTACC
>DUSC01000227.1 GCA_012842935.1 Hyphomicrobiales bacterium
CGCCTCGCTCGATGGCGATCAGGCTCACGATGCCAATGCGCAGACGGACGGCGGCGATGACACGGCCCTGCCGGATTTCCTCGCCGAGGATGGCGAAGAGGACGAGGGTGCCGACGCCGAGGACGAGGAAACCGTCCTGGCCGCAGCCGAGTGAACACGACAACGGGGAGCGATCTCGGCCGCTCCCCTTACTTCTTCGAGGAGATCATCATGCCCATCATAAACGCGACCCCGACGCGCCGCGTCGTGTTCCAGTATCTCGTGCCCGTCCATGTCGAGGTCGAGGACGGCCTCGTCTGCAGCGTGACGGTGATCGACGAAACGCCCGTCGAACACCCGACCGTCGTGGAAGGGGATACCGACTATCTCGAGGAGGCGGTGAAGGCCGCCGATGACGGTCAGTCCTGGCCGTCCTGGCAGCTCGGCGACTAGCCCAACCTTCTCTCCATCCAACCAAACCAGCCCGGCCATCGCGCCGGGCTTTCGCGTTTTCAGGAGCCTGTCATGCCCACCTATACCGTCGAGACAACCTACCGTGTGCCGGTCTACCGGCAGCGCACCTATCATGCCGCGACACCGGCCGAGGCCTGTCGCCAGGCCATCGAGGACGATGACTGGTCCAACGACAAGCTCGACTACGAGGCCGCTGGCGAAACCTATGTCACCGGCATCTGGATCGGCGCTGACGCCGCCTATTCGGGCGAGGCCGTCCCGGTCCCGTCGCACTTCGATGAGACCATTCAGCGGAAGGCCGCGGACTTCGAGGTGCTGTTCGGCCTTCTGAAGATCGTCATTGCGGATGAGGTCGCCCAGCGGCGCACGGATGCCTACTGGCTCGCACGGGCGAGCGCCGCGGTCGCGAAGGCCGAAGCGATCCTTGCTGGAGCGCGCGATCCCGACGAACCCGTCACGGCTCCACGCCCACGTCACGTCCTCGCGCAGCTCCAGGAGGACCGCGTTCGGGACCAGATTGGCGCGATCATCGAGACCGATCCGGAATTCGCAGGTGTGACCGCGGACGCCGTGCCGGACGCTGACATTCACAGTGCATGCGTGTCCGTCGCCGCCAACATCGACTTGTCGGAGGAAGTCGGCGCGGCGGGATTCCGCGCGGCGCTCGCCGCCCTGCGAGCGGCGAAGCAGGCGGACGGAGGCTGAGATGCACGGCACCTATCTCCGCCTCGGCGTCACCGTCTGGGACAGCGACCGCACGGTGATCCGCGCGGCACGGCGCAAACTCACGCGATCGGCACGGCGCGATCCGGCGAAGCGGGAGGCCCGCAAGCAATTCTACCGCGAGATGCTGGAGCATCACGCCAACGCGCAGCGCCTCGCCGCCGAATTCCGGCTCTGACGCCGTCAACCGCAACCCCGTCCTTCAACCAGCCCGGCCCTCGCGCCGGGCTTCGTCGTTTCAGGAGCCTGACATGGCCGACTTCTTCACGCACTTCTCCTGCCTTCTCGATGTCCGCACGCCGGAGAACGCCGCGCGTGCGCTCGATCTCTACAATCGCATGATGGAGGAGAACGCCGCCGAGGACCCGCCATCCGAGGCGTTTCTTCTTTCCATCCAGCCCGAGCATGGCGGAACGCAGCTCTGGATTCGCGATGACACGACCGGCGATCCTCAGGCTGTCATCGAATTCGTGCTCCGCTGCGCCGAGGAATTCGGCCTCACCGGACGGTGGGGCTTTCAGTGGGCGAATACCTGCTCGCGCCCGCGCGTGAACGCCTTCGGTGGCGGCGCGCATGTGCTCGATCTCGGCCGCCGCAAAACCGTCGCGTGGATCGCGACCAATGGCTGGCTCGACCGCACCTTGTCC
>DUSC01000228.1 GCA_012842935.1 Hyphomicrobiales bacterium
CTGCACGTCCAAGCTTTCGGACGATATCGCCGACATCCGCTCGCTCGGCTTCCGCGGCGAGGCGTTGCCGTCGATCGGATCGGTGGCGCGTCTGACGCTGCGCTCGCGCACCGCCGACGGCGACGGCTACGAAATCCGCGTCGCTGGCGGCGACGTCGCCGGGCCTAAGCCGGCGCCGGCCAACCGCGGCACGGTCGTCGAGGTCCGCGACCTGTTCTATGCAACGCCGGCGCGGCTGAAGTTCATGAAGGGGGAACGCGCCGAGGCCACGGCGATCTCGGAGGCGGTGAAGCGCATCGCCGTCGCCTTCCCCTCCGTCCGCTTCACCCTGTCGGGCTCGGACCGCTCGACGCTCGACCTGCCGGTCGAGGGTGACGGCGAAGGCGCGCGCGCGGCACGGATCGCCCGGGTGCTCGGCGGGGATTTCCCGAAGAACGCGCTGGCAATCGAGGCCGAGCGCGAGGGCGTCCGCTTGTCGGGCCTCGTCTCGATCCCGTCATTCAACCGCGCCAACGCGCTCCAGCAATATGCCTACGTGAACGGCCGCCCGGTGAAGGACAAGCTCATCGCCGGCGCCGTCCGCGGCGCCTATGCGGACGCGCTGCCGCGCGACCGGCACGCGGTCGCCGCGCTGTTCATCGACATCGATCCGCGTCTCGTCGACGTCAACGTGCATCCGGCCAAGGCCGACGTACGCTTCCGCGACCCGGGTCTGGTGCGCGGGCTGATCGTCGGCGCCATCCGCCAGGCGCTCGCCGCAGCCGGCATCCGACCGGCCACCGGCGGCTCCGCGGGCATCGTCGCCGCGTTCCGTCCGGGTACGGCGCCCTTCGCCCATCCCGGCCCGGCGGGCGAACACCGCAGCCGCTTCGCCGACTTCCGCCACGGACCCGCGGCGGCCTACGACCTGAGGCACTCGCCGTCGCGCCCGCTCGAACCGGCCGGTTTCTCCGCCCCTGCCCAGACTACTTTCGACGCGGGCCCGGCAACGTGGCACAGCGCCGACGCGCGCGCCGGGGCGGCCGCGGCGGACCCGAATCTCGTCGCAGCCCCGCTCGGCGTGGCGCGCGCCCAGGTCCACGGCAACTACATCGTCGCGCAGACCGCCGATTCGCTGATCATCGTCGACCAGCATGCGGCCCACGAGCGCCTGGTCTACGAGGCCCTGAAGCAGGCGATGGAAGCGGGTCCGCTGCCGGCGCAGTTGCTGCTGGTGCCGGAGATCGTCGACCTGCCCGAGGAGGACGCCGAAAGGCTCGCGATCCACGCCGACACGCTGCGCCGTTTCGGGCTTGCGCTCGAACGCTTCGGCCCGGGCGCTGTCGCCGTCCGCGAAACGCCCGCGCTGCTCGGCGAGACAGACGTGCCGGGGCTGGTCCGCGACCTTGCCGACGAGATCGCCGAACACGACACGGCGACCGGCCTCAAGGGCCGGCTCGACGCCATCGCGGCGACCATGGCCTGTCACGGCTCGGTCCGCTCCGGCCGCCGGTTGAGGCCGGAGGAGATGAACGCGCTGCTGCGACAGATGGAAGCCACGCCGGGCTCAGCCACCTGCAATCACGGCCGACCGACCTATATCGAGTTGAAGCTCGCTGATATTGAGCGGCTGTTCGGACGGCGATAGGCGGCAAGCGTCCAGGACCGCCTCTTCTTGACCTTGCCGTGATTCTGTGGCCTCAGACGGCCCTTAGGGGGGCAAAATGATGAACCGCTTCGAAGGCCCCGGTTCGCGCGAGGCCAAGATCCGCTACCTGGACGGCGACTTTCAGGTCACCAGTCCGGGCGCCTTCGTCAGATGCGCCGTCACGGGCGAATCCATTCCGCTCGACGAGCTGAAGTACTGGAGCGTCGCGCGCCAGGAACCCTATGCCAGCGCGGCCGCCTCGCTACAGCGGGAGATGGAATGCAATCCAGCCCTGCGCCAGCGCGCCAGGCCGAGTTGACGGCTACAGGTCCAACTGGCGTTTCCGCCACGCCGCCAGCGTGTCGGCGATGATGCGCTCCGGCACCGGATCGGTTTCGAAGACAGCATCGATCTCCAGCACGCGCAGGCGCTCCGCAAACCCCTCCGGCACGCCCTTCGCGTGGCGCAGCCGCACCGCATCCTTCGCCGTCGTGACGAGGTCGAGCCCGGCCTTGTCCGCCTGGATCGCGAGCTCGCCGAGTTCGTCGGCCATGAACTGGTGATGATCGGGGAAGGATCGCGTCGCAACCAGTTCGGCACCGGATTCCTGCAGCGAACGATAGAACTTCTGCGGATTGCCGATGCCCGAGAAGGCGAGCACCCTCCGCCCCGCGACCGTCTCGGGATTGCGCGGCCGGGCGCGTGCTTCGAAGACGGGCCTGTTGGCGCGAGCCGCCATGCGGATCACGCCGTCCGCCGCGTCGCCGTCGCCCATCTTCACGATCGCGTCGGCGAAACGCAACTGCCCGACGACCGGGGCGCGCAGCGGTCCGCCCGGAATCACATGGCCGTTGCCGATGCCGCGCATGGCGTCGACGACGAGGAGGGCAAAGTCGATGTGGATGCGCGCGCTCTGGAAACCGTCGTCCATGATCAGGAAGTCGCAGCCGCGCTCGGTGAGGATCTTGGCGCCCGCCGCTCGATTGGCTGTCACGGCCACGGGCGCATGCTCCGCAAGGAGCAGCGGCTCGTCGCCGACGTGGCGGGCGCTGTCGCCACGCGGGTCGACGATGTGCGGATGCGAGAATCCGCCGCCGTGGCCGCGCGACAGGAAACCCGGGACGAGCTTCATGGCCAGCGCCTGCCTCGCGAGCGCTATGGCCACCGGCGTCTTGCCCGTGCCCCCGACGGTGAGATTGCCGACGCACAGGACAGGCAGATCGACCTTCTGCCGTGCCGCGGAGACCATGCGCCGCGCCGCAACGGCGCCGTAGACGGCCGACAGAGGAAGAAGCGCATAGGCGCGCCAGTCCGGCGCAGTCCACCAGAAGGGCGGGGCCTCGCTGGCCACTAGCGCCCGCTCCCGTTGCCCTGCATGAGCCGCGACTTGACGCTGAGCGGCTGCAGGAACGGCTCCAGGACCCTCAGCGTCTTGGCAAGCGCGCCGCGCATCTCGTCCACCGCCGTCGCCCCGGCGGCGATCATGCGGGCGCGGACGGCTGGATTGTTGAGAAGAAAGTTGACTGCACCGGCCAGCATGTCGGCGTCCCTGACCAGCTTGGCGCCGCCGGCATCGATCAGCCGCTGGTAGCTGTCGCGGAAATTCTGCACATTGACCCCGGCCAGAACGGCGGTTCGCAACATCGCCGGTTCGAGCGGATTCTGTCCGCCTTCGGCGGTGAGCGAACGGCCGACGAAGGCGATCTCGGTCAACCGCAAGTAAAGTCCCATCTCGCCGATGGTGTCGCCGAGGAAGATGTCGGTTCCCGGGCGGATTCGCTCGCCCGTGCTGCGACGGACGACATCGAGGCCGGCTTCCGTGAATTGTGCCGCCAGGGCGTCGCAGCGCTCCGGATGCCGGGGCACGATGATCGTGAGAAGGTCCGGATGGCGCGACCTGAGACGCCGGTGGATATCGGCGGCGATCTGCTCCTCGCCGTCATGCGTGGAAACCGCAGCCCAGGTCGGGCGGCGACCGATCTCGGCGCGAATGCGTGACAATGTCCGCTCGTCGACCGGCGGCGGATCCGTGTCGACCTTCAGATTGCCGGACACGGTGACGGGCCGCGCGCCGAGCGCGCTGAAGCGCTCGCCGTCGACCTCCGACTGGGCGATCACGTGGGCGAGGTTCTCGAAGAGGGCCTCGGCGAGATAGGCACGCCGTTTCCAGGCACGGAACGAACGATCCGACAGCCTCCCGTTGACCAGTACCTGCGGCACGCGCCGGGAGCCCAGCTCGAGGATCGTCATCGGCCACAGCTCGGATTCGGCGATGATGGCGAGGTCCGGCTGCCAGTGTTCGAGAAAGTTCGACACGGCCGGCTTGAGATCGAGCGGCACATACTGGTGGATGACCCTCTCGCCGAATCGCTTCTCGCAGACCTCGGCGGACGTCACCGTTCCGGTGGTGACGACGACGTTGATGCCGAAACCCAGAATGCGGTCGATCAGGGGCGATACGGCGTTGGTTTCGCCGACGCTCGCGGCATGGATCCATACCAGCGGCCCTTCGGGGCGCTCGCGCGCCGCGATCCCGTAGCGTTCGCGGCGCCGGCTGCGATCCTCCTTGCCCTTGCTGGCGCGCCACGCGACATAGCCGCCGATCAGCGGATAGGCTGCGGCGCCGACCCACCTGTAGGTCGTCAGGATCGTTCTAGCCCAGCGTTCGCTCATCGGCGTTCGTCGACCATGCGATAGGCCCTGTCGGTGGCTTCGTTCAATGCCGCCGTCAATTCCTGCCGTTTTGTCTCCAGTTCCTCCGCCGTGGCATTGGCGGGCACATACAAGGGTTCGCCGACCACCACCGCCCGGCGGCCGAAAGGCAGATTGACGACGGTCTTGTCCCACGTCTTCTCGAGGACCTTGCGGCGGCTCGTGGCCACCGCAAGCGGCATGATCGGCCTGCCGGAATACTTTGCCAGAAGTATGATGCCGAGCCCTGCCTCGCGCGGAGTGCCGTGAGGGATGTCAGCAATCATGGCGACGTTCTTGCCGCTTTCGAGCGCCCGCTTCAGCGCTATCAGCGCCTTGGCGCCGCCCTTGTCGAAATGGTTGATGCCGGCACGACCACCCGAACCGCGGACGGTCTCTATCCCCAGTTTCTCGATGACCAGAGCGTTGAGTTCTGCGTCGGCGCTGCGCGAAACCATGACGACGAAACCCGGCTTCGGCGGACAGGCGACGGGCGCGAGGAGATGCTGGCCGTGCCAGAGGGCCGCCACGGCCGGAGCGTATTCGGCGTGGATGGCATCGAGATCCTGAGATCCGCTGTACGGCGGATTGGTCCAGTAGATGAAGCGTACAGCAGTCGCCAGAAGGGAGGCGATCGTCGCCTTGGCGAAATGCGACTCGGCAAGCGGTTTGCGGACCTTCCGCCAAAACCACTTCATCAGGCCGTGACCGCGACGGGAGCCGCGGTCGATTCTCGGCTCCGCATTCACCCGGATTTTACCTCGGGTTCGAGGAGACGGTGAAGGTGGACGACGAAATAGCGCATGTGCGCATTGTCCACCGTCGCCTGTGCCTTGGCGCGCCATGCCGCCTCGGCGGACTTGTAGTCGGGGAAGATGCCGACAATGTCGAGCTGATCGAGATCTCGGAACTCCACGCTGTCCAGCTTCTTGAGCTCGCCACCGAACACGAGGTGAAGCAGCTGTTTCCTGGCGTCCTGTTCTGCCATTCGAATTAGATCCGTCGATGAAGAAGCCGGCCGATGATTAGAGCAGATCGGGCGGATTTGAAACCGGTTCGTGATGATCCGCCTCGATCGCGGCGAGCATCGCCGAAAGGCGATCGAGCAGCCTGCCGCTGCCGGCCACGAGCCTGCCGTGCCGGGGATCAACGCCGGCATAGGTCAGATCCGCCCCGCGGGCATCGACGATGCGCCCTCCCGCCTCCGAAAGTATGACGTCGGCGGCGGCGATATCCCAGTCGTGCGCGTTGGGCTTGACATAGGTGGCGTCGAGCTCGCCCGCGGCAACGGCGGCGACCCGATAGGCAAGCGAGGGGAAGTAGGGTCCCCGGCGGAAATCCGCGGGCCAGGGAATGGTCGCACCGGCGAACATCGATTTCGGGCCGGCGACGAGCGGCGTGGCCCCCGCCTCGCGGACACCGATTCGCGCACCGTCCTTGAAGGCACCGCCACCGATTGAGGCCTCGAAAATCTCGCTTCGCGCCGGGCAATCGAGCACGCCGGCCAGCGGCCGGCCGGACTCGACGACTGCAACGCTGACGCACCACGTCGATCGGCCCTCGATGAACGCGCGGGTGCCGTCGATCGGATCGACCACGAATGTACGCCGGGCGGACAGCCGATCCGGCGTATCGGCGGTCTCCTCGGAGAGCCAGCCATAGGCCGGTCGTGCAGCAGTCAATGTCTCGCGCAGGAAGCGGTCGACGGCGTAGTCGGCCGCGGTCACCGGCGACTGGCCGGTCTTCAGCCAGACTTCCGGGTTCCTGCCGAAGAAAGACATGGCAATTCGGCCGGCCTCCTGCGCGGCCTCGCGGATCAGGGCGAGGTCGTCGGCGATCTCGGCGGCGCGTATTGCCTCAGCTGCCGGCAAGCGTCATCCCTTCGATCAGTAGCGTCGGCGCCGCCGTGCCGAAATTGCGGTCGAGGTCGTTCGCCGGCGTCAGGCGCAGGAACATGTCCTTGAGGTTGGAGGCGATCGTCACTTCGGAGACCGGATAGGCGAGTTCGCCTTTCTCGATCCAGAAGCCCGAAGCGCCGCGGCTGTATTCGCCGGTCACCATGTTCACGCCCTGGCCAAACACTTCGGTCACATAGAACCCGGCGGGCAGGGAAGCGATCAGATCGGCAGGCGAGGCCGTCCCGGGCTCGATGGCGAAGTTGGTCGAGGACGGCGACACCGAGGAAGAGGCGCGCACGCCGCGCCCGTTCGTCTCAAGGCCGAGTTCGCGGGCCGCCGACGTCGAAAGCAGCCAGTGGCGCAGGACCCCGCCTTCGACCATCAGCAGCCTTTCGCCGGCTACGCCCTCGCCGTCGAAGGGGCGGGAGGACTGGCCGCGCGGGCGGCGCGGCTCGTCGCTTACTGTGATCGCGGCAGACGCCACCTGCTTGCCCATCATGTCGCGCAGGAAGCTGGTCTTTCGCGCCACGGAAGCGCCGTTGATGGCTCCGGCGAGATGGCCGGCGATGCCCCGCGCCACACGCGGATCGAAGATCACGGTCACCGGCCCGGTTCTGGCCTTGCGTGCGCCCAGTCGGCGCACGGCGCGCTCTCCTGCCTTGCGGCCGATCGATTCGGGCGAGTCGAGGTCGGAATAATGCAGTCGCGAGGAAAAGTCGTAGTCGCGCTCCATGCCCGTGCCTTCTCCGGCCACGGCGCTGACGGAGCGCGAGAAGCGGGAGGCGACATAGCTGCCGAGGAAGCCTGCCGACGTCGCCAGGACGAGCCCGCCGACGCCGGCGCTGGCACTGCTGCCGCCCGAGTTGGTAACGCCGGGAACCGCACGCGCCGCCTCCTCGGCGGCGAGCGCGTCATCCCTGAGACGCTCGGAGGAGACAATGGTCGGATCGAACAGGTCGAGGTCGGGTACCGTCTTCGCCAGGTGCGCGCGGTCGGCGAGCCCCTGGAAGGGATCTTCGGGCGATGCCCGCGCCATGTCGACGGCCCGGCGTGCGAGCGTATCGGGATCTGATGCCGCGTTCGCCGACACGCTGGCGACCCGACGGCCGACGAAGACGCGCAGGGAGAGATCATCGCTCTCCGAGGACTCGGTCGCCTCGACCTTTCCGAGCCTCACCGACACGTTGGTCGACCTGCCGACGACGGCAACCGCGTCGGCGGCGTCGGCTCCGGCCCGGCGGGCAGCGTCGACCAGCGCCGCGACCCGGTCGGCCAGGCGTGAAGTATCCACGATTTCCGTCATTGCTCGTTCCTGCTGGTCACGTTCGGCCTGTGCCCCCCATCTATTGTTGCGGTGGGGCCAGTGCAATGGCTACAAGCGGCGGCAGAGACATCCTTTCCGTCGCCGAACCGCGGATCCGACATTGGATATCGAGAACGCCCCGATCTATTCCGAGATCCTGCTTCTGCTGGGCGGCGCCGTGCTTTCGGCGCCGCTCTTCAAGCGCATCGGACTGGGGACTATTCTCGGCTATCTGGTAGCGGGAATTGCGATCGGGCCCGTGGCGCGCCTGATCACGGGTGGCAGGGAATTCCTTCATGTCGCCGAACTCGGCGTGGTGTTGCTGCTCTTCGTGATCGGTCTCGAACTGAAGCCGTCGCGGCTGTGGGGACTGCGGCGCGACATATTCGGACTTGGCCTCGCACAGGTCGGCTCGAGCGGGGTCGTGCTGGCCGGTCTCGCTTCCCTGCTGGCCGGCCTGCCCTGGCGGGCCGCGACGATCGTCGGCTTCGGCCTCGCCTTGTCATCGACCGCCTTTACCATGCAGACGCTCGAGGAACAGGGCGAAACCAGTACCCGGCACGGCCAGAAGGCATTTGCCATCCTGCTGTTCCAGGACATCGCCATCGTGCCTCTGCTAGCATTGATCCCGCTGCTGGCGCCGGGTGCGGAGACGGCGCGATACTCAGGCGCGACGCAGTTCGGCATCGCAGTGGTGGCCGTCGTCGCGCTCATCCTCTCCGGCCGCTACCTGCTCAATCCCCTGTTCCGCGTCATTGCCGGCAGCGGCGCCAAGGAGGCGATGATCGCGACGGCGCTGTTTGTGGTGCTCGGCGCCGCCACGCTGGTCAACGTGGCAGGGCTCTCCATGGCGCTCGGGGCCTTCCTCGCCGGCGTGATGCTCGCCGAGTCGTCCTACCGGCACGAACTGCGGGCCGACATCGAGCCGTTCCGCGGCATCCTGCTCGGGCTGTTCTTCATGTCGGTCGGCCTCTCGCTCGACCTCGAGGTCGTCACGGCGAACTGGCTGACGATCGCCATCGCCGTCCCGCTCCTGCTGGCGACGAAGGTAGTCACGATATTCGCCGCGTGCCGCGCTTTCGGCCTCGGTCGAGACGTCTCGGTGCGTGTCGCATTCCTCCTGCCCCAGGGCGGCGAATTCGCCTTCGTCCTGTTCACCGCAGCTACGGCGGCGGCGATGTTTCCCGCACCGACCGCGTCGCTGCTCATCGCCATCGTGACCCTGTCCATGGCGGTCATGCCGTTGCTGGCGCCGATGTCGCGACTGTTCCTGTCCGCCGAGAAGCCCGAGGAACTGGCGGAGGATTTCGAGGGCGCAGGGGCCGACGTGCTGCTGATCGGCTTCTCCCGCTTCGGCCAGATCGCCTCGCAGATCCTGCTGACCGGCGGGACGGACGTCACCATCATCGAGCACTCCGCCGAACGGGTGCAGAGCGCGGCGAAGTTCGGGTTTCGCATCTATTTCGGCGACGGGACGCGCAAGGAGGTGCTGGAAGCCGCCGGCATTCGCCGGGCTCGGATTGTCGCCGTCTGCACCAACCGCCGCGACGTGACCGACAGGATCGTCGACCTGGTCCAGAGCGAGTTCCCCGAAGCGAGACTCTTCGTGCGGTCCTATGACCGCACCCACGCGCTCGAACTGCGCGCTAAGGGAGTCGAATACGAACTGCGCGAGACACTGGAATCGGGCCTCCTGTTCGGCCGCAAGACGTTGGAGGCACTGGGCATGAACGAGGCCGCTGCCTATGCGATCCTGGAAGACGTACGCCGCAGAGACGAGGAGCGGATGCAACTCCAGACGATCGGCGATCCGAACAGCGGCCGCGGTCGCTGGCATACGCGGCCGGTCACGCCGGAACCGCTGATCAGGCCGCATCGGCAGGCGCAGCGGATCGACCGGACGTCCGGTTCCGCATCGGAGACGCCGGACACGGGGAGCGACGGCCAATGAAGACCGCCATCGGCGGCGAGCGTCATGGCTGACCCGGCGCCGTCCGGACCGGCGGCGCGGTTCACCACCGGGTCGACCCTGCGCCACGTCGTCGTCATGACCGCGACCGGCTCCATAGGGCTTGTCTCGATCTTCGTCGTCGACGCGCTCAACCTCTTCTATATTTCGCTGCTCGGTGTTCAGGAACTCGCCGCCGCCGTCGGTTTCGCTGCGACGCTGCTGTTCTTCACCATCTCCGTCGCCATCGGCCTGACCATCGCCTGCGGCGCGCTCGTGGCCCGCGCGCTCGGGCGCGGCAGCCGGGAAGACGCGGCCGAGATGGGCGGCGCAGCGCTGGTGTTCATGGGTGCGGCGACGGGCCTCCTGACCGTAGTCAGCTGGCCGTTCCTGGGTGACCTCCTGCATCTGCTCGGCGCCCGGGGCGAAACACTGACCCTGTCGACGCGCTTCCTCCAGATCGTGCTGCCGTCGACGCCGATCGTCGCGCTCGGCATGTGCACGACGGGCATCCTGCGCGGTGTCGGCGATGCGCGGCGCGCCATGTATGTCACGCTCGGGAGCGGTCTCGTTGCGGCCATCCTCGACCCGCTGCTGATCTTCGGCCTCGGTCTCGGTCTCGACGGGGCGGCGTTCTCAACCGTGATGTCGCGGATCGTCATGCTGGCGATCGGCATCCATGGCGCCCATCGCGTCCACCGCCTGGTGCGCCTTCCGGACCGGGCGCGGCTTGCGGCGGCGTTCCGCCCGTTCTTCACCATCGGCCTGCCGGCCGTGCTGACGCAGATCGCCACCCCGGTCGGCAACGCCTTCGTCACCGGCCAGATCGCTTCGTTCGGCGACGGCGCGGTGGCAGGCTGGGCGATCATCGGCCGGCTGGTCCCGGTCGCGTTCGGCGTCATCTTCTCGCTGTCGGGAGCGGTCGGACCGATCCTCGGACAGAACTTCGGCGCGCGATTGTTCGATCGGCTGTCCGCGACGATGCGCGACAGCCTCATCGTAACCGTCGTTTACGTGCTCGTCGTCTGGGCATTGCTCGCCGTCTTCGCCCATCCGCTGGCGAGCCTGTTCGGCGCGGACGCGGAAGCGCGCGACCTCGTCGTCTTCTTCTGCCACTTCGCCGCCGGCAGTTTTCTCTTCAACGGCGCCATCTTCGTCTCGAGCGCCGCCTTCAACAATCTGGGCTATCCGACGTGCTCGACGGTTTTCAACTGGGGCCGTTCGACGCTCGGCGTCATTCCCTTCGTCTGGGCAGGAGCTCAGTTTTACGGCGCGACCGGAGCCATTGCCGGCTGGGCGCTCGGCGCAGTCGTCTTCGGCATCCTGTCGGTCGTCGTCTGCTTCCGGATGCTGCGCAGGATCGAGACGAACGGTTCGCGCGACCCGTATCCGACGCCGCCACCCGCCGCGCAGTCGCCGTTCTCGACGGGAAAGGTTTCGACCCTGCCCTAGCGGGTCGCGGTCGGGCGATCGTTCAGGCGCGCCGAAGATGGCGCTCCTTGACGACCTCGTCGATCGCGCGCTTGAGTTCGTCCTTGATCGAAACCGTCTCGGCGAGCACCGATTCGATCTTGAGGAAGTCGAGGACGCGAAACCGCGACACTGGTGGCCTGAGGAAGACGTCCGGACGCTTGCTCTTCAGTTTCATCGCGATGATCGACTGCATCATCAGCTGGCTCGCGCCGAACATCAGTTCGATCGAGTTCGGCCGCTTGCCCGAGACTTCCGATGGCGAGCCGACGACATCGATGGCAATGACGATGTCGGCCAGACCCTCGAGCAGGTCGAAAGGCACCGGATTGTAGATGCCACCGTCGATCAGCAGCCTGCCGTCGCGCCTCACGGGCCGGAACAACGCCGGGATCGCGGCCGAGGCGCTGAGCGCCGACATCAGATCGCCGCGATCGAAAACGGCGAGCTTGTGCCCGAAGAAGTCCGTGGCCGTGACCTTCAGCGGTATCGTCAGGTCCTCGAAACGTTCGGGGATGGCGTGGGGGAGGAACGCCCTGACGATCTTCTCGATGTTGAACTGGCTGACGCGGAAACCGTCGAACATCATCTCGCCGAAGCTGTTCGGGCGGGCGCGCCACATGCGGCTTGCTACCTCCTTGCGCCGTCCGAGGATGGAACGTGCATAGGCGTGGATGTCCTTGCCCGACATGCCGGCCGCCATGCCGGCGCCCATGATCGCCCCTATCGAGGAGCCCGCAATCGCAACCGGCTTGATGCCCATTTCGTCGAGAGCCTCGATCACGTGAATGTGCGAGAGCCCCCGGGCGCCGCCGCCGCCGAATGCAACGGCGAAGGTAGGGTCATAGCGAGGAGGGGTCCTTTCGAGGACCTCGGCAAGGACGGCGGACAAGATCAACCTCCCCGTGGAGCGACGGGTCCGACCACCATGACCGCCGGCTCCGCCGAAAGCAACCTTTCGGCCGCGGCCCGGGCCTCGTCCAGCTTTACGGCGTTGATCAGCGCCGCCCGCCTTTCGATATAGTCGATTCCGAGTCCGTCGAGTTGCAATTCGACGAGGGTCGCCGCAATAGACGAGGATGAGTTGAGGTTGTTGATGGCATAGGCACCGACGACATACTTCTTCGCCGCCGCGAGTTCGGCCTCCGTCGGTCCTTCCGCCGCCATGCGCGCGACCTCCCGGCGAATCACCTCCAGGGTCTCCGCGGCGCGGTCGGAACGGGTCGCGGTCGAAATGACGAGAGCCGACGAGTACTCGTTGTTCACAAGAGTGGACCCGACGCTGTAGGCGAGACCGCGCCTTTCGCGGACCTCTTCGAACAGCCGCGACGAAAACGTGCCGCCGCCGAGGATCTCGTTCATCAGATAGGCGGCGAAGAACTGCGGATCCTTGCGCTCGATCCCCGGATAGGCCAGTCGCAGTGACGTCTGCGGCAGGTCGTAGTCGATGCCGATCTCCTGGCCGAGCTTCAAGTCCGCGCGGTCGACGGGCGAGAGTTCGGGTTCGGCAGGCAGATCGCCGAAGATCCTGTCAAGCTCGACCTTGAGCGTCTCGGCATCGATGGCGCCGACGACTCCGATCCTGAGCTTCGATCGGGCGAAGAGACGCCGGTGCTGGGTGCGGAGGTCGTCCCGGGTGATCGACGCAAGCGTCGCTTCGGTACCCTCGATGCGACGCGCATAGGGATGGTCGCCATAGATGGCCCGGGACCATGCGACCTGGGCGGCGCGGTCGGGATCGCGGGCACCGGCGACGATGCCGGCGACGATCTGCGAGCGGATGCGCTCGACAGGACCCTGGTCGAAACGTGGCATGGTGATCGCCAGCCTGAGCAGATCGAAGGCATCGGGACGCTGGTCGGCCAGCACGCGCATGGAACCATAGAAGTCATCACGGCCGGCACTGAAGCTCAGTTCGGCCCCCGCGTCATCGAGCCGTTCCTGGAAGGAATCGCTGTCCAATTCGCCCGCGCCTTCGTCGAAGAGGCCCGACATCAGATTGGCGAGGCCTTCCTTGCCCACCGGATCCTGCGTCGATCCGCCGGGAAAGGCGAAGCGGATCGCCACGATCGGCACCGTATAGTCCTCGACGAGCCAGGCCGTGATGCCGCCTGCGGAGCGAACTTCCTGAATCGTCACGGCAGCGCGTGCCGCCATGACGGCCGGCAGGGTGAGGAAGATGACGGACAGCAGAAGGCAGGCGATGATATTCGCCAGCACTCGCAGAGGGGTCGCGTGGATCATCGGCACAGTTTTCAGTTCCCGGTCGCGGGTTGCGGCAGGAGGTAGCCCGTCACCGAGCGGCGAAGGTCCAGATACTTCGCCGCCACCGCCCGGACCTGCGCCGGCGTGACCGACCGGATGCGGTCTGGCCACTCGGCAATGTCGGCGACGGTCCCTCCGGTCGCCAGCGTCGAGCCGTAGATGTTCGCCATGCCCGCCTGGCTGTCGCGGGCGAAGATCACCGAACGGAGGAACCGCGTCTTAGCCTTTTCCAATTCGGCCACCGGCACACCGTCACGGACGAGCGCAGCGATCTCCTCGACGACCGCCTTCTCGACGTCTTCGAGCGTCGCGTCGCCGCGCGGGACGCCGTAGACGGAAAAGCTCGTCTCATCGAGCGACGTGCCCGAATAGGTGGCGCCGGCGGACGAGGCAATGCCCTTGTCGACGACCAGCTTCTTATAAAGCCGGCTGCGCAGGCCGCCGCCCAGTATTTCCGAGAGGAGGTCGAGCGCCTCGGCCTCGCCGTCCCTGGCGGTCGTGTAAGATGGGACGATCCAGTAGGACTGGAAGCTCGGGACCGTGACCCGGGGGTCGGCGAGTTCGACCGTGCGTTTCGTGTTCTGCTCCGGTTCCTGTGGGCGGGCGCGTGACGGCAGCGCCGGTCCCGCCGCGAGGGCGCCGTAGGTCGTTTCGGCAAGCGTGCGCACCTCGAGGGGATCGACGTCGCCGGCCACGACGAGGATCGCGTTGTTCGGTGCGTAGAATCGATCGTAGAATGCCGTGGCATCGATCCGGTTCAACTGCTCCATTTCGTGCATCCAGCCGATTACCGGTACGCGGTACGGATGGTTCTGGTAGAGGGTCGCAGCGACTTCCTCGTCGAGGAGGGCGTCGGGGCTGTTCTCGATACGCATTCGTCGTTCTTCGAGTATGACATCGCGCTCGGGCCCGATCACGTCGTCGGAAAGCACCAGATTCCGCATGCGATCGGCCTCGTAGGCCATCATCGTTGCGAGCGCCTCGGGCGGGACCGTCTGGTAGTAGGCCGTGTAGTCGAATGAAGTGAAGGCGTTCTCGCTGCCACCAATCTCGGCGACCTTCTGGCCGAACTCGCCGGGCGGATGGTTGTTCGTGCCCTTGAACATCAGGTGCTCGAAGAAGTGCGCTATACCCGACTTGCCGGGCGGCTCGTCGGCGCTGCCCACCTTGTACCACACCATGTGGGTGACGATCGGTGCGCGGCGATCGGGGATGACGACCACCTCCATGCCGTTCTCCAAGCGGAAATCGACCACGCCCGCAGCCTGGACCGCACCGGCCGCGGCGGCAAAGGACGGCGTGGCGGAAGTGAACGCCAAGGACAGAAGGCAGGCACGGAGCACGGGGAAGCGGGACGTGCGTTCAGTCATGAGGCTTCTTCTCCGGTCGTGTCCGCCGCTGTCCAGGGCCGCCATTCGTTCCCGTCCTCGAATCCGGAGGATGAGATGCCGCAATCAAGGCCGAACTCGGGCGAGTTCGACGAAACGTACCACCGTATCGCCGTAGGATCGCTCGTCGGCCACGGCGAAATCCGGGCCGGGATCGAACGCGACCGAAGACGTTTCCTCGACAACGCACAAGACGTCCGGCGTCAGCCATCTGCCGGCAAGTGCCGCTGCGAGGGCGCGTTCGCCGAGGCCCTTTCCATAGGGCGGATCGGCAAAAAGGAGGTTGAAGGGCTGCATCGTGCCGACATCGCCCAGCGCGGTGGCGTCGCGGCGGAAGATCTTCGTGCGTCCCTGCAGGTCGAACGCCTCGACATTGGTGCGGATCAGGCCGCGGCCCTCGGCCGATTCCTCGATGAAGACGCAGAACGAGGCGCCACGCGACAGTGCCTCGAGCCCCAAGGCGCCGGTACCGGCGAACAGATCGAGGACGCGCGCGCCGTGAAGACGATCGGGGTGACGGTGGGCGATGACGTTGAAAAGCGCCTCGCGCACGCGGTCGGTGGTCGGACGGATGGACCGGTCGCGCGGCGTGGCCAGCGGCCGGCCGCGAAACTCACCGCCGACGATCCGCACCGCTTCCGCCCTTGCGCGGGCCACGCAATCCGCCATCCGGTCGCCGCGGCTTGCCGTCCTTCGCCGGCGCGCTGGACGGCCTGGCGCCGCCCGGTTTCCGTCCGGCCGACTTGGCAGAGGCGGCTGCCGCCGCCTTGCCCTGCGGCCGCGCCCCCGGCGCCATCCAGACATTGGCCTTGCGCGCGCCGGGCGCTTCGAGCGGCCGCTGCTCGCGATCGCCGGCCTTGCGCGGCTTACGACCTTCCTTGCCAGACACCCCAGGGCCGCGCTCCGGGCGCGTCGTCAGGCGGTCAAGGACATCCTGGCGGCTGCGCTCGCGGTCGCGCCTGCGGTTCTTGATCAGGCCGCCCGCGCCGATCTCGACCTGCCTCGCCGACCGCGCGGGCCTCGGTTCTTCCGCCGGCGCGTCGCGGCGGGCGCCTGCTTTCACGGGCTTGTTGGAGAACGGCTTGGCGACAGGGGCTTCGAAATTGGCGCCCGCTTCCTCGATCAACCGCTCGCCGAGCTGGTCGCGCAGCGTCTTGCCCTTGAGTTCCTGGACCGCGCCCTCTTCGAGTTCGCCGAGCTGGAACGGGCCGTAGGACACACGGATCAACCTGGTCACGTCGAGGCCGAGCGCGCCGAGGATGTTCTTAACCTCGCGGTTCTTGCCTTCGCGCAAGCCGATCGTCAGCCACGCATTGGAACCCTGCGACCGGTCGAGCGACGCCTCGACGCCGCCGTAGAAGACGCCGTCGACGGCGATACCGTCCTTCAGGTCGGCGAGTGCCTTCTCGTCCACCTTGCCATGGACGCGCACGCGGTAGCGCCGAAGCCAGCCCGTCGCCGGAAGCTCGAGCACACGCGCCAGCCCGCCGTCATTCGTCAGCAGCAGCAGGCCTTCCGTGTTGATGTCGAGGCGGCCGACCGTCATCAGGCGCGGCAGGCCCTCGGGCAGGACGTCGAAGACGGTGCGGCGGCCTTCCGGATCGCGGTTGGTCGTGACCACGCCGGCGGGCTTGTGGAACAGGAAAAGCCTCGTGCGTTCGACCGGCGGGATTTCGGTTCCGTCCAGTTCGATACGGTCGTCGGGCATCACGTTGAAGGCGGGCGATGCGAGCACCTTTCCGTTGACGCGAATGCGGCCGGCGGCGATCAGCTCCTCCGCGTCGCGGCGCGAGGCGATGCCGGCGCGGGCCAGCCGCTTGGCGATGCGCTCGCCGGTTTCGGCAGACGCCAGGTCCCTAGCCGGGGTGCGACGCGTGCCGGCTCGTTCCTTGACGGGAGCCCCGCCGCGCCGCTCGGCCGGCTTATCGTGGTGTGTCCCTTTCGGGCTAAGGCCGTCGCGGTGCGATCGGCCGGCCGTGTAAGAACCTTTTTCTCCGGCAACCATTTCGCGCTCGCGGCGACCCGGTCGCGGTGCCGTGCCGCCCTCGGCAGCCGACCTCTTCGGGAGAGGCTTGTCGGCAAGAGACCGCTTCACGAAAGGCGTTCCGTCACGGGTCCTTTTGGCAAAAGGTTTCTTCTCCAGGCGAGCCTTTTCGCCGGACGCCTGCTTGCTCAGCGCCTTCTCTTCGTACCGCTTCCGCGGACCGTCGCCACCGTTGCGCGCCGGCCGCGTCTCGCCGCCCGCCGCGGCACCGCCACGCGCGGGATCGTCGCGGCGGAAACGCGGGCGCTCGCCCAGATCGTTCGACGCGCGCTCGTCGCCCGGGGCAAGAGACTTCTTCTCGTGGGATTTCTTCGCGTACGGCTTCTTGCCATACGGCCCGATATCGCCTTCCTTGTTCTCGAATGGCTTGCGTAGACCGGCGCCTCTTGGCTTCGCCGGACGCATCCCGGCTCCTGCCGAGCCCACCTCCCGCGGACGATCCTCCCGGCGGAAGCGCGGTCGCTCCGTCGCGGCATCCACTGCGTCGTCGCCTCGCTTGACGAATGGCCTGCCGGCGCCGCTCCTGCCGGCGAACGGCTCCTTGCCGCCGGACCCACCATCGGACCGCTTGCGGGCGCCGGTGCGCACGCCGCCGCCCTTTCCTTCGCGCTTCGCGCCACGCAGGCCGCGGGACCCCTTCCTGTCACGGGGCATCTCGTCTTTTTCGTCGGTCATCGACACCTTTGCCTTTCTCGGCGGGGTGTAGCAGTAACGTCCGCTGCGTGCGAGGAGAATGTCGGCGAATGCAGGTCATTCGCGCCATCGGAGGACAACGGGTTGAAACGACCTGATTTCATGGCCCTCGCGCTGGCCGAGGCGGAGGCGGCGGCGGAGCGCGGCGAAGTCCCGGTTGGCGCGGTCGTCGTCGCGGACGGGCAAGTGGTATCGTCGGCGGGCAATCGAACACGCGAACTCGCCGATCCGACGGCGCATGCGGAAATCCTGGCAATCCGCGAAGCTGCCGCGCAGCTGTCAGCGGAGCGGCTCACCGACGCGGACATCTACGTGACTCTCGAACCGTGCACCATGTGCGCGGGCGCGATCTCGTTTGCGCGGCTTCGCCGTCTCTACTACGGCGCCGACGACGAGAAGGGCGGCGCTGTGCGCAACGGCGTCAGATTCTTCTCTTCACCGACCTGTCATCACGCGCCAGACGTCTATTCCGGAATGGCCGAGGCCGAGGCGGCGGCGCTCCTGAAGAATTTTTTCCAGGATCGGCGATCGCAACGACCGTGATGTCTAAAGCGTCGGCAGCCAATCGCGCCAGCTGCGCTCCTTGGCGGCGGCCCGCTTCTGCCGGCGTTCCTTCTTCCACTCGTCCTCGCCGATGTCATTTACCGGAGCGGTCGCGGAGGGAGCCCGGTATTCGAGTGGCGGCTCGCTGAGATACTTGCGTTTCGTCGGGCTGCCTTGCTTGGTTTCGGCGAGCCGCTTGTTGAACGCTTCGCGCTGACGGGCCGGCGAATCGATGACGTCGAAATTGCCCCGTTCGCCGATCCGCGCAGCGGAGGTGACACCCGGACGCGAGACGACGTCGCTAACGACCGGCGAGTCGTAGGATGCGTTTTCCTGATTGGCAGTCGCCTCGTCGCGGATTCTCTTGAGCCGCTGCTCGGGCGATTCCGGCCACGCGGCATTCGCCGAGGCTATGACGCTTTCCTGCGGCGCCGGCAGGCTCGCCAGAGCGGTCGGCGCCGGTTTCACCAGATCCGGACGCGGCTTGTAGTCGATCCGCTCCTTGTTCGACGGACCGAGGGAAAGCGCTCCGGAGAGGTCGGAAAGGAGCTGTTCGTCGGCCGGCGTGCCCGTTCCATAGGTCGGCGCGTTCATGCAACCGGTCAGCGCCAGACCGGAAACTAGCAGCGGCACCGTAGCGAAGTAGCGCGTGCGTCCATGCGTCATGCCAATTTTTCCCACCACTCCAGCCCCGACCGGGACGTACGCTATCGATGATCCGTTAACCAGTGCTATTCGCCGCAAAATCCGGCGACAACGTGGCGCTGGGACCATCGCCGGGTCATATCCCATGGCGATGGCAAGGGCAATGTAGCGCCGAAACGCAAGCGCGGCGGGCCGTGCCGGCTTGCTCAGAGGCGGCCGAGCGCCTTCAGTTCACGAAGCGCCTGGGCGTCGCGTGCCGACACCTCGGGAAACTCCGGGTCGGAACCGACGTCGTCGGTGAAACGCCAAGAGCGCGCGCACTTGCGCCCGCTCGCCGATGCCGGCACGACGGCAACGCCGGCGACGTCGTCGAGGACGAAGGCGCCCGCCGGCGCCGGCCGGTCGGACACGGCGATGCCGCTGGTGATGCAGATCTCGGCAAAGTCGACGCCGTCGAGCGCACGCCGGAGTTCGGCGTCCGTAATGTGAACGAAGGGTGCGGCCTCGAGGGACGAGCCGATCGTCTTCTTCGCGCGCTCGAGCTCGAGCGCACCCGTGACGACCCGGCGCACCTGGCGAACCTTGCGCCATTTGGCCGCCAGTGCCTCGTCGCGCCATTCGGCCGGAATGGAGCGGAACTGCTCGAGATGGACTGAGGCCGACTGCGGATAGCGTTCGAGCCAGGCCTCCTCCATGGTGAAAGGGAGCATCGGCGCAAGCCAGGTCACAAGGCAGTCGAACAGGTGACGGACGGTCACGATCGCCGCCTTGCGACGGACGCTCGACGGCGCATCGCAATAGAGCGCGTCCTTGCGGATGTCGAAGTAGAAGGCCGACAGGTCGACGATCATGAAGTCGCTGAGCGACTTGGCGATACGCTTGAAGTCGAAAGCGTCGTAGCCTTTGCGCACGATGTCGTCGAGCTCCGACAGGCGGTGCAGCATCAGCCGCTCCAGCTCCGGCATTTCGGCGAGATCCACCTCTTCGCCATCGTCATGAGCAAGCGTGCCGAGCATCCAGCGGATGGTGTTGCGCATCTTGCGGTAGGAATCGACGTTCGTCTGGATGATCGACTTGCCGAGCCGCTGGTCCTCCCAGTAGTCGGTCGTCATCACCCAGAGACGCAGGATGTCGGCACCCGATTCCTTGATAACGTCCTGCGGGAAGACCTGGTTGCCCAGCGACTTCGACATCTTGCGGCCGTCCTCGGCCATGGTGAAGCCATGGGTGATGACGATGTCGTAGGGCGCCCTGCCCCGCGTGCCGCAGCTTTCCAGGAGAGAAGAATGGAACCAGCCGCGATGTTGGTCCGAGCCCTCGAGATAGACGTCGGCCGGCCACTTCAGGTCGGGCCGGTCCTCCAGCGTGAAGGTGTGGGTCGAACCGGAATCGAACCAGACGTCGAGGATGTCCTTGACCATCTGCCACGGCTCGCCGGCGCGGCTGCCAAGGAAGCGCTCGCGCGCGCCCTCGGCGAACCAGGCGTCGGCGCCTTCCTTCTCGAAGGCTTCGAGGATACGGGCGTTCACCGCCTCGTCCTTCAGGACATTGCCCTCCTCGTCGGCGAAGACGCAGATCGGCACGCCCCAGGCGCGCTGGCGCGAGAGCACCCAGTCGGGCCGCTCCTCGATCATGGACCGCAGGCGCGTCTGGCCGGCCGCCGGGACGAAACGGGTGGCATCGATCGCGGCGAGCGCTCGGCTGCGCAGCGTTGTGTCGTCGCCGAGCGGCAGGTCCATGTGGACGAACCACTGCGGCGTGTTGCGGAAGATGACCGGCTTCTTCGAGCGCCACGAATGCGGATACTGATGCTTCAGGCGCCCCCGGGCGAACAGCATGTTGCGCTCGATCAGCGCGTCGATGACCGCCTTGTTGGCGTCGCCCTTCTTGCCGTTGTCGTCGATGACGCGTGCCGGCCCGCCCTCGCGATCAGGACCGAAGCCCGGCGCGTCCCTGGTGAAGAAACCGGCGTCGTCGACGGTGAAGGGGATGGCGGTATCGATGCCGCGCTCGCGCAGATCCTTCGCCGCGTCCATCAACGCGTCAAAATCCTCGCGGCCATGGCCAGGCGCGGTATGCACGAAGCCGGTGCCGGCGTCGTCGGTAACGTGGTCGCCGGCGAGCATGGGGACGGTGAAGTCGTAGCCGCCGCCCAAGCCCTTGAGCGGGTGCGAGAGAGTAAGTGGGAACATCTCGCTAGGAGACAACGAACGCAATCTCTTGAACTGCAGCTTAGCCTTAGCGAACGATTCCCCCGCCAGCTTGTCGGCGAAAATCAGCTTCTCGCCCGGCTGCGGGCCGAAATCGTTCTCCGTCGCAGTGACTTCATAGAGCCCGTATTCGATGCGCGGCGAGTAGGCGACAGCGCGGTTGCCGGGGATGGTCCAGGGCGTCGTCGTCCAGATGACAACGGATGCGTCCATCAGGTCGCGAGCCCCCTCATGGGGGTCATGATGTGCCGACCGTACCGGGAACTTCACCCAGACGGTGTCGCTCTCGTAGTCGTGGTACTCGACCTCGGCCTCGGCCAGCGCCGTGCGCTCGACCACGCTCCACATCACCGGCTTGGAGCCGCGATAGAGCTGGCCGGACATGGCGAACTTCAGCAATTCGCCGGCGATGCGGCTCTCCGCGTGGAAGTTCATCGTCGTGTAGGGGTTCTCGAAGTCGCCGACGACGCCGAGGCGCTGGAACTCGTCGGCCTGCACCCTGATCCATTTCTCGGCATAGGCACGGCATTCCTGGCGGAATTCGACCATGGCGGCCGGCTGCGACAAGTCGGGCTTGGCCTTCCCCTTCGACCGGTAGTTCTCCTCCTCGATCTTCCACTCGATCGGCAGGCCGTGGCAGTCCCAGCCGGGCACGTAGTTGGAATCGTAGCCGCGCATCTGGAAGGAGCGTGTGATGACGTCCTTCAGGATCTTGTTCAGCGCATGCCCGATATGGATGTTTCCGTTGGCATAGGGCGGGCCATCATGGAGCACATATCTCGGACGGCCGGCGGCGGCGGCGCGCAGGCGGCGATAGAGGTCCATCTCCTGCCAGCGCTTGACCAGCAGCGGCTCCTTCTCGGGCAAGCCGGCGCGCATGGGAAAATCCGTGCGCGGAAGATAAAGCGTCTTCGAATAGTCGATCTTGTCGGCGGTGTCGGTCATCGTTCTGCCATATGCGTAGCCCGGCCGCGGGCCTCGGGCGTCCAACTATCACGTTTCGGAAAAAGCGCGAGAGGCCGCGCAAACAACCCGGTCGTTCCGGCGGCCGAGATCGTCGTACCGATTCAGGCCGCCCGGAACTCCGGGCCGGTAATTCGTATCGCGATCGACGGTGCGCGGTTGAGCATCGGGCGCTGTTTAGCTGACCGCGCGCGCGGACGGAAGCCCGTAATCGCAGCGGTCCTGGTCAAAGGGAAAAGTCGAAGCGGTAGGTCGTCGAAAGGCCGAACATCAACTGGTCGCGCGAACCGCGCTCTTTGACCAGGCTGGATGCGGCCGCCGGCCCCATGAGCCGCGAATATTCGCCGAACACGCTGGCGGTGATCTTGTCTGTCGCCTTCCATGTGACGGCTCCGCCGACGCCGACATCGCGCAGGCCGCTGCCCGGCTCATAGACCGAAAGGCCGGACGCCACGGCCTCGGCGGCGTTGACGCCGTAGTAGGCGTCGAAATAGCCGGCTGTGGCGAAGGAGAGCCGCGGCCCGCCGGAGATCCGGACGGTCGGCGCAACGTCGGCAAAGGCGTCGACGAAGACGTCGCCGACGACGCCGTCATGTGCGCGGATGCCATGGCGCAGTTCGCCGCGCACGCGCACCCAGTCGGTCGGATAGACTTCGGCAAAACCACCGATCTCGCCGCCCCAGCGCACGGGGTCGAGACCCGCGAGGTCCGGCGACTTGTCATCGTCACGCGGAAAAACGATCTTGCCGACGGCGCCGGCGCGGAAGGCGCCCGTATCGACGAAACCGATCGATATGTTGTCGTTGCGTGACGAGAAGCGTGCCTCGGGCCCGGCTCGGCCGAACGAAACCAGTGGCTCGAGAGCGAACAGCTGGGCCTTGGCCCCTTCGTAGCGCGGCGCGCTGATGCCGGCGGCGCCGACGGTCAGGTACCAGTCGCCGGAGAACCAGTTTTCGCCCGCGGCCGCCGGGATGCCGGTCGACAGGATCGCCACGGCGGCGGCGAATCCAACGATGCACGAAGAATCCATCGAATGTCCCGTCGGATGTCCAGATCGTTGCGGATCGCAGGGCGATCCGTGGTTACCCGGTTGTGAAGGCGTCCGGTAAAATTTGATTTAAATCCGTGTGAGGTACAAGAGACCTTCTTCTGAAGCGACGTCAGGATCGATTTTCGAAGGCGACCGCGCGGTCCAGGTCCGAAAGCGGCCGTGCCGCGGCGAGGACAGCGCGCGCCTCGACCTCGTCACGGCGCATCTGGGCGACCAGTGCGTCGAGCCCGTCGAACTTCTCCTCGCCGCGCAGGAAGCCGAAGAAGGAGACCGCGCAGGTTTCGCCGTAGAGGTCGTCCGAGAAGTCGAACACAAAGGTCTCGAGCAACGGCGTCCCGGCCTCGTCGACCGTCGGTCGGCGGCCGAAACTGGCGACGCCATTGCGCAGGCTGCCGTCTGCGCGCCGGAAGCGCACCGCATAGATCCCGTGGCGAAGACCGGTAGCGGACGGCAACGCCATGTTGGCGGTGGGGAAGCCGAGCGTGCGGCCGAGCTTCTTGCCGCCGGTGACCGTGGCTTCAACCGTGTAACGGTAGCCGAGCAGGCCGGCGGCTTCGGCGACCTCGCCCTGTTCGAGGAGGCGGCGAATGCGGCTCGACGAGATCACTTCCGCCCCCTCGTCGCGGAACGCGTCGACCAGTGTGACCCCGAAGCCGTGCCGGGCGCCGGACTCCATCAGGTAGGCGGGACCGCCGCTCCGGTTCCTGCCGAAATGGAAGTCGAATCCCGTGACGACGTGGCTGACGCCGAGCCCGCCGTCCAGCATGACGGCGATGAACTCCTCGGCCGACTGCGCGGCAAAGTCGCGGGTGAAGCGCTGGCAGACGACGCCGTCGAAACCCAGAATCTCGATGAGGCGGCTCTTCATCGGCGGTGGCGTGAGGATGTGGAGCGGCAGGTCGGGCCGGAAGATCGTGCGCGGATGCGGCTCGAAAGTCAGCACGAGCGCGGGAACGCCGCGGCGCCCGGCCTCATCCAGCGCACGGCCGAGCACGGCCTGGTGACCGCGGTGGACCCCGTCGAAATTGCCGATCGCGACGACGCCCCCGCGCAGCCTCTCGGGAAGGGCGGTCGGATCGTCGAGGTGGAGGAAGCCGGACACGTTCCGACCTACCGGAGCTTGGGGATGTAGGCGACAGGCCTGTGCCCGTGGCGCCCGAGGAAGGAGCCGAGCAACTCGGTGTCGGGATTCTCGGGATCGCCGTAGTCGCGGGCGTGGATTCCGGCCGACACGTAGAGGACATCGATGCCGTACATGGCGGCGCCCTTCACATCGGTGAGGATGCCGTCGCCAATCGCCAGCACCTCGCCGGCGGGCACCGGCCGGCCGAGGACTTCGGCCGCGGCGGCCGAGGCTGCCTCGTAGATCGGCCGGTGCGGCTTGCCCGAAATCAGCGTGCGGCCACCGAGTTGCGCGTAATCGCGCGCCAGCGCCCCTGCGCACCAGATCAGACGGTCGCCACGCTCGACGACGATGTCGGGATTAGCGCAGACGAAGGGCAGGTTGCGCGAGCGGAAACGGCGCAGCATTTCGGCATAGTCCTCCGGCGTCTCGGTCTCGTCGTCGAACAAGCCGGTGCAGACCACGGCGCCAGCCTCGAACTCCTCGACGATCTCGACATCAATGCCCTCGTAGATGCCGCAGTCACGGTCGGGGCCGAGATGGAAGATCTTTCGCGGTCCCTCCGCGATCAACTCACGGGTCACATCCCCCGAGGTCACGACACGATCCCAGGCGTCGGCGGGCACGCCGATCGCCGCGAGCTGCGCGATGACGCCCGGATGCGGTCGCGGCGCATTGGTGATGAGGATCACGGCGATGCCGCGGGCGCGGGCCGCGGCGAGCGCGGCCGCGGCGGCGGAGAATGCGGTCTCGCCGTTATGGAGCACGCCCCAGACGTCGCAGAAAACCGCCGAGTAGCGGCCGACGATATCGTTCAGACGTTCGATCCTGAGGGGCGTGGCGGCCATGCTGTCGTCCGTTGTCGCCGCTTCAGCCGGTTCTGTCGGCGGCCGAACGGCCTTTGCGGCTGTGCGGGATTAACCGAACCCGTTCACCGTGTCATCAGCTTTCCCTTAACAGCAATGCGCCCGCATGCGAAAAGGACCGTGCGGAAGACAGGGATCTGCCGCCGCGCGGAGGGACCCGCGCCAGGGCGGCACCAGGGGACGAACCACATAATGTTGCGGTTCACGCTCAGGCTCATCGTGGCGGGAGCGCTCGGTCTCGGAGCGCTGTACGGCGGATCGCGTCTCGCCAGAGCGCTCGGCCTCGAGATCGACCTGTTCCGTCTTGCCGCTTATGCAGGTTTCATGCTTGCGGCCGTGGCGCTTGTCCTGGCCGCATCCGCCTGGCGGACATCGCGCTCGATACGTCGCGATCTGACGCGCATCGCTCGGTCCGTCGACCGTGGCATCGGCGAGTACCGGTCGTTGAGCGACCGCAACATCCTTTCGGTCGAGGCCCTCGATGCCGCACTGTCCGAGGAGATAGCCTCCCTGAAACGGATGTTCCGCGACCGCGGCTCGGCGTCCGATCAGGAGGCTGTCGCTGACGTCGAACCGGTCATTCCGGAGGGCGGCAACATCGTCGCCTATCCCGCGATTCGGCGCTCTCGTCCGCCGGCGCAGACCCGGCAACAGGCGACGGCCGCGCGCGCTTCGGTCGAGGCCGCCTGCCGCCTCGCCATCGATTCCGGCACGCTAGAGTTGAGTCTGCAGCCGATCGTGTCCGTCGAAGGCGGCACCGCCGTCGCATTCGAAGCGTATGCACATTTCGCACTGGGCGGCGGCCAGACACTCGACCTCCAGCGCCTGCCGGCGTCGATGAGTGACGGCGACCGCGTCGCCCTCGAACGGATGCTCCTGACGACTGCAGCCCAGGTGGCGCGGCGTCGGCTCGGCGACGGAATGGCCCTGCCCCTGCACGTGCCGGTATCCCAGGCCCTGCTCGGCGATCCCGCGGCGCTGGCGGCCGCGCTCGACCTGTTTGCCCTCTATCCTGCGCTTGCCCCGTCCGTGCTGCTATCCGTTCCGGTGGCTGCGTTCGACGTCGTCGACCCGGAAACGCTGGCGCGCATCGCCGACCTCGGCATCGGCATCGCACAGGAAGGTTGGAGCGTATCGCGGGATGCTGCCCTCCAGGCCAGACGCCGAGGCGTCGCCGTGGCGAAGATTTCTTCCGACCGCCTCCTCGACCGCGACAGGAACACGGAAGAGCGTACTCCTGCGTATTCGATCCTCGAGGATGCGCGGGCCGCCGGCATAGCCATCATGGCAACCGACGTGCGCAGCGACGAGGACGCCGTCAACCTGATCGATCTCGGCGTCGAGACGATGTGCGGCGCCCGGTTCTCGGGTCCAAGGCGGCTGAAGGCCGAACCTGCCCGAGACAAGCTGGCCACGCCCTGAGCATCGTCCACGACCGGCGCATCCGGTCGCATCGCCGCAGGGTCCCGAAGGTTAAGTCCGGGTGTACGCTCACACCGGATTTATAGCGTTCAGGCGAACCAGAAATTCAAGATTCCATGGCAGGGTGCACAAGGCAACAAGTGCGCAAGGGACTTGGAGTTCGATGTTTCGCAAGTTCGCGAAAGACGTCCGCGGCAACTACATGGTGCTGACCGCGGCTGCGATCGTTCCGATCATGGGAGCGCTGGCCTTGGCGGTCGACTATGCGGAGATGTCGAGGCAGCGGCAGGAGGTCCTCAATGCGCTCGACGCGGCCGGCATAGCAACGGCGCGCTACATCGCCCAGGGCGCAACCGACGCGCAGGCCAAGGCCTATGCCGAGGATTTCTTCAAGGCGAACCTGAGCTCGGTCAAGTCCACGGACGCGACGCTGACAATCGTCCTGCCGAAGGAAAACACCGGTGGCGGCACGCTGAAGATGTCGGCGCAGATGAAGTACAGCCCCTATTTCTTCCCCACCTTCGCGATGCTGATCGGCAACACCGAGAGCAACAGCAAGCTCGACTTCAATGCCGTTTCCGAGGTCAGGCTGAAGAACACGCTCGAAGTGGCGCTCGTGCTCGACAACTCGGGGTCCATGGAAGACATCGGCTCGGGCTCCGGGAAGAAGCGGATGGTGCTGCTCAAGGAAGCCGCCAAGCAGCTCGTCGACACGATCGCGGCCGAAGGCGAGCAGATGAAGCAGGTGGCCAAACCCGTCCAGTTCGGAGTCGTTCCGTTCGCCGCGTCGGTCAACGTCGGCGCCGGCTACAAGAACGCCTCCTGGATGGATACCGATGGCATTTCGCCGATCCATCACGAAAATTTCGACTGGTCGACGATGACCGGCAACAAGAAGGTCCAGCTGTCGGGCGGCGTCTACTACAAGAAAGGCAGCGACTGGGGCGCGCAGGAAAACCAGAAGGTCACCCGCTTCACGATGTTCGACGACCTCCAGCGCATCACCGGCTACACCTCCGTCAAGACCGGCAGCGAATGGAAGTGCGTCAAGTGGAACCGGTGGGGCGGCTGCAGCCAGTACGGCTGGGTCGATGTCTACCAGGACCAGCCCGTCTATGGCTCCTACGCGAGCTGGCAGGGCTGCGTCGAGGTCAGGCCCTACCCCTACAACGTCAACGACGCCGCTCCGTCGAGTTCGACGCCGGCGACCCTGTTCGTGCCCATGTTCGCGCCCGACGAAACCGACAACAAGGACGGCAGCAACCGCCGCGCCTACGGCAACTGGTGGGCCGACCTTACAACCACATCTGACAACGCCGCCCGCCAGAGGTACATGCCTAAATACTTCTCGGCAGCCGCCTACGGCACGAACGCGGCCGCGCCGGGATCGGGACCCAACTCGATGTGCACGACGACCGCAATCACGCCGTTGAAGGACGTGACGACGGCTGCAGGCAAGACGGCGGTGAAGGCGGCAATCGACGCGATGCAGTCCAACGGCGCGACGAACGTTCCGGAAGGCATGGCGTGGGGCTGGCGCGTCCTGTCGAGCGGCGCGCCGTTCAGCGAAGGCCGCGCGGAAACCGAGCGCGGCAACGACAAGGTCGTAATCGTCCTTACCGACGGCGAGAACACCTACTACACGCCGAATTCGCTCGGTTACAACGACCTTGCCGGCAACAAGTCCATCTATTCGGCCTACGGCTACACCGGCAAGGGCTACAACGGCACCTCGATCACTCGGCTGTTCATGAACACGTCGAATGCGATCGGCAAGACCGATTATTCGAACACGAACTACACCAACGCCATGAACGAGCAGTTCGCCGCGCTCTGCGCCAACGCCAAGGAGGCCGGCATCATTGTCATGACCGTGTCGCTCGACCTGAGCTCGAGCAATGCCGTCGAGAAAGCGCAGATCGAAGCGCTGAAGGCCTGCTCGTCGGATTCGCGCTTCCGCAAGGGCGGAGACGGCAAGCCAGCCAAGCTCTACTGGAATGCGACCGGTGGAAGCCTGGCCAATGATTTCAAGGAAATCGCCGACGAACTTTCAAACCTGCGCATCGTCGGTTGAAGGCCGCGTACCGGAGGGGAGCCTCGCCCACCGGATGGGGCGCCCTTCGTTTGTTGGGCCGCCCCGTTAACGACCGGTAAACCCGGACTAGCGGCTTCGACCGAATCCGGCAACGGGCGGTACACGTCTTTGTGGGACCTTCTTGTATTCAGTTCCTTCCGGCGGGGGCCGCGATCGGACATGCGGGATTTCTTCAGTGACAGGCGCGGCAACTATGCGCTGATGACGGCGGTCGCGCTGGTCACGCTCATGGGCGGGCTGGCCATTGCGGTCGACTACGCCGAGATGAACCGCCAGCAATCGGCGATGCTGAATGCGCTCGATGCCGCCGGCATCGCCACCGCCCGGCAAATTGTCACCGGGGCCAGCGACGAAGCCCTGATCGCCTATGCGAACGATTTCTTCCGCGCCAACCTCGACGACGTTGCGCCGGAAGACACTGAATTGACAGTGACGCTGCCGAGCAACCAGTCCGGCGGTGGCACCCTGAAGCTCGCCGCGAAGCTGCATTACAAGCCGTATTTTTTCCCCGCGTTCAGGAAACTGATCAACGATACCGGCTCGGGCGATCTGGCGCTCGGCGCAGACACAGAGGTCCGCCTGAAGAACACGCTCGAAGTCGCCCTCGTCCTCGACAACTCCGGATCGATGAACTACCTCGGCTCCGGCTCCGGTTCGAAACGGATCGACCTCCTGAAGACCGCGGCAAAGGAGCTGGTCAGCACACTGGCCCTCCAAGCCAACATGCTGAAGCAGATCGACAAACCCGTACAGTTCTCGCTGGTGCCGTTTGCCGCATCGGTCAATGTCGGGCCAGGCTACGCGAACGCTTCCTGGATGGACGTCGACGGCCTGTCGCCGGTTCACCACGAGAATTTCGACTGGTCTGCTCTCACGGATCCGGAAAAGCACGCGGAAAAGGTCAATGGCGTCTGGCGCAAGAAGGGGGCTGCCTGGGGCGAGGACGAGAACGGAATCCTCAGCCGCTTCTCCCTCTATCGCGACATGAAAATGGTAAGCTCCCGCGAATGGGTGGTCACCGGCCAGGAATATGTTTGTACCAGCTATCGGTCCAACGGCACCTGCCGGAACGGCTACTGGCGCCAGACCGGCTACTACGAGGAGACGATCAGCGAATATGCGAGCTGGCAGGGTTGCGTCGAGGCGAGACCATATCCTTACAACATCAGCGACGAGCCTGCTTCCGGGGGATCCAACAACACGGGGATCGGTGTCGGCGATCCGGCCACGATGTTCGTGCCCATGTTCGCCCCAGACGAACCGGGCGACCGCTGGGCGACCGCGGCGGACTCGACGCCCGACAATCTCGGAGCGGCAAACAACTGGTGGAATGACGGCACGGAGAGTGAAAGCGGTGCGACTCGACAGAGAGCCGCCGCGAAATATTTCGACGTCAGGCCGTTCGGCGCTTCGTCGCCGCAGGGCACCGGCCCGAACTACGGCTGCACCACCAGGCCGATCACGCCGCTGACCGACGTCAGCCGAGAAGAGGGACTGGCGCTGATCAAGGCCGCGATCGACGAGATGGCGCCGAACGGCGCGACGAACGTGCCCGAGGGCATGGCCTGGGGCTGGCGCACGATCTCGAGCAGCGAGCCTTTCGCACAGGGGCGCGCGGAGACCGAACGGGGCAACGACAAGGTGGTCATCGTCCTCACGGACGGCGAAAACACCTATTACACGCCTTCCTCCCTCGGCTATTCCGACCCCGCCGGCAACAAGTCGACCTACTCGGCCCACGGCTTTCTAGCGCCCGGCTACAACGGCACCGGCGAAGGCCGCCTGTTCAGGGGAACCAGCGGCGCCATCGGCCGCTACGACTACAGCAACGCCAATTACACCAAGGCGATGAACGAGCACTTCGCCGCGCTGTGCGACAACGTCAAGGCCGGCAACGTGCTGGTGATGACGATCGCGCTCGATCTCAACGCCGGCGATGCCGTCGAAGCGGCGCAGATCGCGGCGCTCAAGGCGTGCGCATCGGACTCGCGATTCCGCAGGGATCCCTCCGACCCGAGCAAGCCCGCCAAGCTGTTCTGGAACGCCACCGGCGCGACTCTTTCCAACGACTTCAAGGAAATCGGCAACGAGCTGTCGAACCTGCGCATCGTCGGCTGACCGCCTTTGCGGGGTCGATAGCCCGTGCCCGCCCTGTGCTCCTTCTTGACAGGCAACAGCCGAGCGCCTATCTCCGCGCCACGTTAGCACTCGACCCGCATGAGTGCTAGCAGTCCGGTCCGCCGGATGGGGGAAACCTTTTCAAATCCGCAGAGGAAGCAAAATGGCTAAGTCGAAGTTCCGCCCGCTTCATGACCGTGTGGTCGTTCGCCGGGTCGAATCCGAGGAGAAAACCAAAGGCGGGATCATCATCCCCGACACCGCCAAGGAGAAGCCGCAGGAAGGCGAGGTCATCGCCGTCGGACCGGGTGCGCGCGACGAGAGCGGCAAGCTGGTCCCGCTCGACGTCAAGGCCGGCGACCGCATCCTGTTCGGCAAGTGGTCCGGTACCGAAGTCAAGCTCAACGGCGAGGATCTCCTCATCATGAAGGAATCCGACATCATGGGCATCATCGGCTGATCGATCGCGATCGCCCAACTTCCAACAGTCAGTCGGGCCTGAGGCCCAGGAGCTAGTGATATGGCAGCCAAAGAAGTGAAATTTTCCCGTGATGCCCGCGAGCGCATGCTGCGCGGCGTCAACATCCTCGCCGACGCGGTGAAGGTCACGCTCGGCCCCAAGGGTCGCAACGTCGTCATCGACAAGTCGTTCGGCGCGCCGCGCATCACCAAGGACGGCGTCACCGTCGCCAAG
>DUSC01000229.1 GCA_012842935.1 Hyphomicrobiales bacterium
CATGACGCTGGAAACTATTGCGCCGATGGGCGATGATCCCGTCATCAGCCTGCCCGCAGTGGCATCCTGATCAAGCAGGCCCGCGCCGAACATCACGGTGACGATCAGCGCCAGCTACACCACTCGACGGGACAGCATCCACCCGGCGCCACTGCCAGTGCTCAGCCCCTCCCGTATAACCCCCGAAAAAAACCGAAAAATCCGGCCTGAGCCGGATCGGGAGAACGCTTTCGCGAGGGCAAGTGGCGGAGAGGAAGGGATTCGAACCCTCGAGAAGCTTTTGACCTCTACTCCCTTAGCAGGGGAGCGCCTTCGACCACTCGGCCACCTCTCCGGTGCGACGGTGGATAAAGAAAACCGCCGCCACAATCAACCTTCCGCGGCCGCCGCGGCGAAGGAAATCTCGTCGCCTTCCGCGCCTTCAGCGCCCGGCGCCGGCGCGGCGGCGGGCGCCGCGGTTTCGGCCGGCCGGCGCAGCGGGTTTTCCAGCACGACGACGCACGAATCGAGGTCGTTCGTGGCGAGATGCGCATAGCGCATGGTCATCTGCAGCGTCTGGTGGCCGAGCCACATCTGGATGCGGCGCATGTCGATGCCGCCCTGGACCAGCCGCGAGGCGCAGGTGTGGCGCAGGATGTGCGGTACCACCTGCTCGTCGGCGCCGAGCCCGATCTCGGCCTTCGCCTCGTTCCAGACGGCGCGGTAGCGCACCTGCTGCAGCATGGCGAAGGGCCCCTTCAGCCGTCCGCGCGGGATCTGCGCCGCCTGCTGCGCCCGCAGGGTGAGCGGCACGGTGCGGCTGCGCCCCGACTTGGTGATCCAGAAGCTCGCCCGGCCGTCCTGGACGTCGTTCCAGATCAGGCCGAGCCCTTCGCCCAGCCGGCAGCCGGTGTCGACGAGGAAGACGGACAGCCGCCAAGCGTCCTCGCTGCGGCTGCGGATGGCCGAGAACAGCGCCTCCTCCTCCTCGCGCTCGAGGAAGCGGATGCGGCCGGCACGCTCCTTCTGTCGCCGGAACTCCGGCAGGCTGTGTATGTCGCCCATCTTGTACGCTTTGCGCAGAAGCTTGCTCAGCGCCGACATCTTGCGAGTGATGCGGGAAGGCGGTTCCCGACGTCCGTCTTCCGGCGTCCGGCCCGAATCGCCGCCGTCGCCGCGGAACCGACGAGAAAACCTCGCAATTCAGCGGTTTTCCCGCCGAGCACGGTAGCGCGCGAGTCGTCGGTACGCCGCCGGAACGGCCTGGTCGCCCGGCGCCGCGGGGGGGCGGCAAGCGTGCGGCGGCCCCGATGGTTACCGGTTTCTTACGGGGGAGCCTCATTTCGTGTCTTTTGTGCAACAGCGCTTCGGGATAGCGCGCCTGACGGCGCCGCCGCAGCACGATGGCTGTTGAACGGGCGGCGGCCATGAGTAATGTCGGTCTCGAAGAAGGGGCGCGAGCGCCTTTTTCAGGATAGGGGATGGGGCAGGGAACGCTGTCCTTCAGCAAGATACCCAGACCCGTTTTTAACTTTGACTGGAGGTCAGAAAATGAACATCAAGAGCCTTCTTCTCGGCTCGGCTGCGGCGCTGGTCGCGGTCTCTGGCGCACGGGCCGCTGATGCGGTCGTCGTGGCTGAGCCGGAGCCCGTCGAATACGTCCGCGTCTGCGACGTCTACGGCGCAGGCTTCTTCTACATCCCCGGCACGGAGAACTGCCTGCAAATCGGCGGCTATGTCCGCTATCAGATGAATTACAACAATCTCGACTGGACTGAGACGGACGTCGGCCCGCACAGCTACCGCTTCTGGAAACTGGCCCGTTTTGCGCCGACCTTCGACGTCCGCTCGGAGACCGAGTGGGGTACGCTGCGCGCCTTCGCCGAGGTCGAGTTCGACTGGAACTCGTACACTTGGAGCGCTCGTGATGTCGGGACTGGTGCAGCGCAATCGACCAACCTTAATCATGCCTTCATCGAGTTGACCGGGGCTGGCACCCTTCGCCTCGGCAAGGGCGACACGCCCTACGCCCGTTTCCTGGGATACGGCAACCAATTTGGTCCATTCGTCGGCTCCTACGGCTTCCGCAACAGCGGCGAAGTATCGTATACGTTCCATGGCGGCAACGGCTTCTCGGCCGTCATCGCTGCCATCGAGAGCTCCACTGGCCTGTTCGAGCCGGCCGTCGAAGTCGGCGCGAGGATTTCTCAGGGCTGGGGTACGGTCGGTGCGATGGTTGCGTATGACACGCCTGCCAACGCATGGAGCGCCAAGGGTGTCGCTCGGGTGAAGATGGATGCCTTCTCTGCCGGTGTGCATGTGTTCTACTCGAATGCAGCGAACGCTTACACGGTTGGCAATTCGGAGTTGTCGGTGCTCGGCCATGCCCGGGTCGATCTCAGCAATACCTTCGCTGTGGCCGCTTCGGTACAGTGGTTCGATCGCGACCTGGCCACCTCGGGCGGAACGGCGGATCGTTTCCAGTATACCGGTGCAATCGACTGGCGTCCTGTCGCTGGTCTGCGCATCCGTCCTGAGGTGAGCTACACGACTGGCACCAAGGCGGTGGAAGCGGCGATCCGCTTCGATCGCTCGTTCTGATCGACCTCACGGTCGAAAAGGCGAAACCCGGCGGGCAACCGCCGGGTTTCGAGCGTTCAAGGGGTCGCGCCGGCCGGGGC
>DUSC01000230.1 GCA_012842935.1 Hyphomicrobiales bacterium
CGCCAACGGCGTCTCCGCCGTGGCCCGCCATCACCCCGTAACCCCGGCCGCCCCGGAGGCCGCCGCCTGCCGAAGCGCGAGCAGCCGCGCGCGCACGATCTCTGCGTGGCTGCGCAGCCGGCCCGGCTCCCAGATCTGGAAGAACTGGCCGCGACCGACGAAGGCCACCTCGTCCGTGATCCCCGAGTGCTCGCGGATAAAATCGCTGACCGTGATCCGGCCGTCCTGGTCCAGCTTCAGGAACATGCCGTCCCCATGGCAGAAGAAGGACATGTCGTCCGCTGTCTGCAGGAAAGGATCCTCCATCGCGATCCGCGCCTCGTAGCGGTCGAGCAGGTCGAGACCGCCGACGTCCAGCGCCGGCACGTCCAGGGCCCTCAGCGCATAGAGATCCTGGTAGCCGCGCTTCTGCACCACCGCGCGGAAAGACGCCGGCACGGAGACCCGACCCTTGGCGTCGATCCTGTTCACAGCGCTGGAGAGAAAGCGGTCCATCTGTGCCAACGGCCGCCTCCGCCGCGTCCCTCGTCATACCGTCGTCCGCGCCGCCGCGGCACGGTCCCTGCGGTTCCCGCAAGACCGTTTCCCGAATACGCCGCGCGCGTCGCCAGCCGGGCCTTTCGGCGGCCGGTTGGGAACACGCTTCACCGTTGACGGAAACGATGTCTTGATTGGGATTATGGGATAACATGGGCTAATATGGGCGTCAACGGGAATACTCTCGACATCGGCTCCTGCGCGCCTGATTGCGACCCTGCGTCGGGCCGACAATCGGTTATCCTTCATTAGCCCTAACGAATGCTTACCGGCGGTTCGCCGCATTGGCCTGCCGCCTTCGCTGACGTGCCGCCTTGCGCGCCCGCTGGCGGCAGCCTAGAGCGGCGGCTCATCCTGTCGGAGACCGGGTCGCAGCAAGGGGACGGACGATGGAAGAAACCGAGTTTTCGCGGGCCGCGCGGCTCGCCCACCTGCGCGGTGAAGGTCTTGCCAAGGGCGACCCCGTGCCGCTGCCGCTGACGATGGCCTCGATCTATCATCTGCCCGGCGATCCGGTCGGCTTCCGCCAATACGGTCGCACCGACAATCCCACCATCGAAGCACTGGAGAACGCGCTCGGATTCCTCGAAGGCGCTGAAGCCATTGCCTTTCCGTCCGGGATGGGCGCCATCTCCGCCGCCCTTTTCGCGCTGTCGAGGGCCGGAGACCGGGTGCTTCTACCGTCGGACGGCTACTACACGACCCGCCTCGTCGCCGACCGCTTCCTGAAAGCCTTCGGCGTCGCCGTTGACATGCGACCCACCGTTTCCTTCGCCGACGGCGGTTTCGCCGGCTATCGCATGATCTATGTCGAGACGCCGTCGAATCCGATGCTCGACGTCTGTGACCTCGCGGCGGTCGCACGCGATGCCCACGCGGCGGGGGCACTGGTCGTCGCCGACAACACGACCATGACACCTTACGGGCAACGTCCCCTCGACCTGGGCGCCGACATTGTCGTGGCCGCCGACACCAAGGCCCCCAACGGCCACTCGGACGTCCTGTTCGGTCACGTTTCAACCCGCGATGCGAAAACCGCGGAAGCGATCCGCGCCTGGCGCAAGCTCGCCGGCGGCATTCCCGGACCGTTCGAGGCATGGCTCGTGCATCGCGGCCTGGAGACGCTGGAGGTGCGCTTCGACCGCATGTGCGCCTCCGCCGGGATGCTGGCGCAACGCATCGCCGCTCACCCTGCCGTATCGTCGGTGCGCTACCCCGGCCTGCCGGGCGATCCGTCGCACAACCTTGCCCGGACGCAGATGAGCCGTTTCGGCTTCCTGATTGGATTGACTCTGGAATCGGAAGGCGCAGCCGAACGCTTCATCGGCGGCTGTCCCCTGATCCAGCCGGCGACCTCGTTCGGCGGCGTTCACACGTCCGCCGAGCGCCGCGCCCGTTGGGGCGACGCCGTGGCGCCGGGCTTCGTACGACTGTCGATCGGCTGCGAGCCGGCGGAGGACCTGTGGAAGGCGATCGAGGCCTCGCTCGACGCGCTGGCGGATTGACCGGCGACCGGCATCATCGGCATTGCTGCGGCGGCACTCGAAGTGGTTGAATCGATCCGTCAAGATGCGGAATCGGTTCCTCTATCGGCAGGACCAACCCTCTGGCTGGGCATGCTTTTTCCGTTTGCCCCCGAATCCGGGCTGCGCATTGAACCTTGTCACCGGCCGGGCCGGCAGGACCGTCGCGGCCCGGCGGACGACTGCAGCGTGGCGGCAGGCAGGCATGGAGCGGGGCGGCGAGGAGGCAAGCGCCAGCTGGCCTGTAAGCCGGGTTCTGTATGGCCGCGGCGCCCGAGGGCGCCGCGACGTGACGGCCATTCGTCTTGGACGCATGTTGCCATGCGCCTCGCGCAACCCACCCGGATGGCGGGGCTGGAAACCGCCCTGAGGGTCGCCCCTCGTGCCATCCCTATTCGGTCTTGCTCCCGGTGGGGTTTTCCATGCCGCTCCTGTTGCCAGTCGCGCGGTGGGCTCTTACCCCACCCTTTCACCCTTGCCGCGAACCGCCCGGTCCGGAGACCGGCGTCACGGCGGTTTGCTTTCTGTGGCACTTTCCCTAGGGTCGCCCCCGCCGGACGTTATCCGGCACCGTGTCTCCATGGAGCCCGGACTTTCCTCACCTGCCGCCTTTCGGCATTGGCAAGTGCGGCCGCCCGGCCAGCTGGCACTCCCGTATAAAGGGGTTCCCCGGCCGAATTGCAACCGCGAAAACCCGGCGCTCCCGGTTTTCCGCCGAGGTCGTCGGCGACCTCACGCCGCAGCGGCGTGCAACCCTCAGCCGCCCGCGAGATGGCGCTTGACCTTCGCGCAATAGGCGGCCGACACGGGATTCATGCGCCGCGCCGCGTGGCCGGCATTGTAACGCAGGATCGTGCCACAGGTGTCGCCGCGGCCCAGGTCGTGGGCCATGGCGAGGTATTTCATGCCATATCGGACGTTCGTCTCGGGGTCGAAGAGACCCTTCACAGAGCCGCCGTAGCCCATCATCCGCGCCGTTGCCGGCTTGATCTGCATGAGGCCGATCTCGCCTGCGCTGCCTCTCGCACCGGCCCGGTAGTTGCTCTCGACGCGGATGACCGCGTGAGCGAGCGGCACCGGCACTCCATAGGTCAAGGCATAGCGGGCTATGATCGTGTCGTAGCTGCCGGGGGATCCTTGCGATTCGTGCGCGACGACGTCCGGCGTGGATTCGGGCAGGCCGATGGTCTCCTTTCGCGCGGTCGCCTTGACGCGAGGCCTGACCCGAGGAGCGGCACTCGACGCGGCCGGGGTCGCGACGGAAGCGGTCTTGGTGGGATCTACTGCGGTGTCGGCACCGTTGTCGCGGCCCAAGCGGAACTCGACACCCCGACCGGCGCTGACCTTGTTTCGACCGCCTTTCGCCTTCTCGGCGGGCGCTGCCTTACCCGCGGAGGGAATCGGCGACATCAGGGAAGGCGCCTCCTGGGCGCAGGCGGCAAAGATCGGCATGCCCGCGGCAAGCGCCGCGGCGATGGTAAGTCTGGTCATGGGGGTCTTTTGTCTCTCGTAGCGCAGGGCATCGCCCGGGCGCGGGGGGTTGGCGTTCGGGCGCCCCGGATGGGCCGCCCGCTTTCTTGTTCCGGCATCGCCCTCCGCCCGCCGGTTGCGTTTCGCCGTTTGCCCGCTGATTTTGGACCGATGAAGGCGCGCCAAGTCACATTGGATGACCGGCTGTCACATGCTCGACCGGAGCGGCGGGGAGACTAGTCAACGCCCCCGCTTAGCCCCGACAGCAGCCGGTGCAGCGTCTCGATCGTCGAGCGGTCGGCGACCCCGTCGATCCTTGCCGGCCGGAAATGCCGCTGGAACGCCTCCACGACGGTGCGTGTGGTCGCATCGAAAGTGCCGCTGATGTCGACGCCGTAGCCATAGACGGCGAGCATCGACTGCAGGGCCTCCACCGGCGCGCCGCGGTCGCCCTCCGCGAGGAAGCGCCCGCCGCCGATCGGTGCCGGCTCTGTCCAGTGGCCGATCCCGGCGGCGGCAAGCCGCGGCCAGGGAAACTTTTCGCCGGGATCGATCTTTCGGCCGGGTGCGGTGTCGGAGTGGGCCAGCACGCGCTCGGGCAGGATCGCATGCCGGGCGACGATGCCCTGACAAAGCGCGATCACGGCTTCGATTTGCACGTCGGGGAAATCGGGGTATCCGTAGGCATGGCCGGGATTGGCGACCTCGATTCCGACCGAACACGAGTTGATGTCGGTCTTCCCGCGCCAGGAGCCGCGGCCGGCGTGCCACGCCCGGTCGGTCTCGCGCACCATCTGCACGATCCGGCCGTCCTCGTGGACGAGGTAGTGGGCGGAAACCTCGCTCACCGGATCGCACAGCCATGACTCGGCGGATTCCGACGATTCCATTCCCGTATAATGGATGAGGATCATGTCCGGCCGCGCCCCATCCCGGCGCGGGCCGAAGTTCGGCGAAACGCGGATCTCCGCCCGGTCGTGATCCGGGAGGAATCCACTCATACCGCCTTCAATCCCTTCTCGATGATTTCGTAGGCGGCGTTGATCGCGGCAATCCGCATCGTGGCTATGGCGATGAATTCGGCCGGCAGGCCGCGCGCGATAAGGCGGTCCGGGTGGTTTTCCGCGACGAGCTTGCGGTAGTGGCGCTTGACGTCCTCGAACGGACGATCGCGCGCGATTCCGAGCACGGCATAGGGATCGGCGTCACCGAGATCGACGTGGCGGGCGAGGATGCTCTCGTAATGCCGCTCGTCGATCCCGAAAATTTCGGCGATACGCTTGAGGAAACGCCCTTCGCGCTCGTGCAACACGCCGTCGGCCTTGGCGATGTGGAACAGCCCGTCGAGGATATCGGTCAGCATGCGGCAATTCGGCCGTCCCGAGCCGCACAGGCGCGCCATTCGCTCCGCATAGGCCTCGAAGCCGGCCGTATCCGCTTTGGCGATGTCGAAAAGGCGGGCAACGTTGCGCGCCTGCTCGCTCGGCACGGCGAAAATCTGCTGGAAGGCGCGGATCTCGTCCTGGGTGACGACGCCGTCGGCCTTGGCCATCTTCGCCGACAGCGCGATCATGGCAACGGAGAAGGCAACGTTGCGGCGCAACTGCGGGTCGCCCTGAACGAAGGTCCGGACGGCATCTGCGAGGTCCGCGACGCCGGAACGGGCCGAGGTGGAGACGCGGCCGGCGAAATCGCCCAATTTTTCCCAGATCGACATGGGCGCTACATAAGGGCAAAGCGCGCGATTGGCGAGATGCCTTTCGCCGCGGCCCTTCATGTCAAGCCGTCCGGGAGCACCGTCCATTGCTTCGCGGGAACCGGCCATCTGCCGCGGTCCCCGACGGCGGTCTGCCGTATGCACCGGAGTTTGCCGGGACGGTCTATCGACAGCGCATAGGCCGATCGTGTGCCGACAGGGAAAAGGAGCCGTGCTCGCGCCCGACCCCGGCTCCTTCGAGGAGATTTCGAGAGGTCCGACTACTCGGTCGGAGCCGGCTGAGCCGGCCGCATGTGCTGCTCGGCGGGTTCTTCGGCCGGTGCCGAGGGCACGGCCTGCGGTTCCGCCGGGGCAGCGTCAAGCTGCGGCTCACTGGCCGGCGGCTGGACGCTGCGGGTGGTGGTGTCGTCGGTCCCGTCGCTGCAAGCCGCGACCGCCAGCAGCGCCAGAGCCGAAAGCGACACGAGGATCAGCTTGTTCATGTCTTCTCTCCTTGAACTTGGAAAACGGCCGTCCGGGCCGGGGCCGTCGCAGGGAGAATGCCCGGCGGCGCAGGCGGTTTCGTCACTTCCGCTTTCTGCTTTTAACAATCGGTCGGCAGCGGTTTGCGGCACGCGGCGCGAATCGGTAGCGTGCCGGCGTGTCGCGGCGGTGTCGGAGGTCGGTTTGAAGACGGGCAGATGGGACTTCTGGATCGACCGCGGCGGCACCTTCACCGACGTCATCGGCCGCGATCCATCCGGCCGGCTTCATCCGCACAAGTTGCTCTCCGAAAACCCCGGCGCCTACCGCGATGCAGCCGTGCAGGGAATCCGCGATCTTCTCGGCGTGAAGCCCGGCGAACCCATCCCGGAGGGGTCGATCGGCGACGTGAAGATGGGCACGACCGTCGCCACCAACGCGCTCCTCGAACGCAAGGGCGACCGCGTCCTGCTGGTGGTCACGAAGGGCTTCCGCGATGCCCTTCGTATCGCCTACCAGGCGCGCCCGGACATCTTCGCCAAGCAGATCGTGCTTCCCGAGCAGCTCTACGAGCGCGTCGTGGAGGTCGGCGGCCGCATCCGCGCTGACGGCACGGTGGAAACGCCGCTCGACGAAGCCGCAGTCGAGGCCGCGGCGCGCGCGGCCAAGGCCGACGGCATCGACGCCGTCGCCATCGTCTTCATGCATTCGTGGAAATTCCCGGACCACGAGCGTCGGGCGGCACAGATCGTCCGCGCGGCGGATTTCGGCCAGGTTTCCGTCAGCCACGAGGTTTCGCCGCTGGTCAAGCTCGTCGGACGCGGCGACACCACCGTCGTCGACGCCTATCTCTCGCCGATCCTCGGCCGCTACGTCCGCCGGGTGGCAGAGGAACTGGGGGCGGCATCTTCCCTCCGCCTCGATGGGGAGCGATCCCCCCGCCTGATGTTCATGATGTCCTCTGGCGGGCTGACCGACGCCTCTCTCTTCCAGGGCAAGGATGCCCTGCTTTCCGGCCCGGCCGGCGGGGTCGTCGGCATGGTCGAGACAGCGAAGGTTGCAGGATACGACAAGGTCATCGGCTTCGACATGGGCGGCACCTCGACCGACGTCGCCCACTACGACGGCGACTACGAGCGCGCCTTCGACACCGAAGTCGCCGGCGTGCGTGTCCGCGCGCCGATGATGCGCATCCACACCGTCGCCGCCGGCGGCGGGTCGATCCTGCACTACGAGGCGGGCCGCTTCCGCGTCGGTCCGGACTCCGCCGGCGCCGCCCCCGGGCCGGCCTGCTACCGGCGCGGAGGCCCGCTCGCCGTCACCGACGCCAACGTCATGTTGGGCAAGCTGCAACCGGACCTCTTTCCGGCGATATTCGGGCCGGCCCAGGACCAGCCGCTCGATGGCGACGTGGTTCGCGAGAAGTTTGTCGCGCTCGCCGCGGAAATCGGCGACGGGCGTAGCCCGGAAGCGGTCGCCGAGGGCTTCGTCACCATCGCTGTCGAGAACATGGCAAACGCCATCAAGAAGATATCCGTCCAGCGCGGCTACGACGTCACCGAATACCTCTTGAACTGCTTCGGCGGCGCCGGCGGCCAGCACGCCTGCCTGGTTGCCGACGCGCTCGGCATGTCGGCGATCCTCGTCCACCCCTTCTCCGGCCTGCTTTCGGCCTATGGCATCGGCCTTGCTTCGGTCTTCGCCTCGCGCCAGCAGGCGCTACTCATGCCCCTCGCGGAAGCCTCGCGTCCAGCCATCGACGCGATGGTCGCCGCTCTGCGCGAAGCCGTCTTCGCCGAGCTCGGCGCGCAGGGCGTCGCGGCGGAGAATGTCGCGTGGCGGCCGGTCTTGCATATCCGCTACGACGGCACCGATACCGCCCTTCCCATACCGCTCGGCGACGGCGGGCTGCAGGCGGCGCGGCAAGACTTCGAGGTCGCCCACCGCGCCCAGTTCGGTTTCGTCTACGAGGCAAAGTCGATGATCGTCGAGGCCGTCGGTGTCGAGGGCAGCGACGCCGCTGCCGCAAGACATGAGGAAGCGGAATCGATAGCCGAACCGCGCGACGCAAGCCCTTCCGCAACAAGGAGGATCTTCTGCGAAGGCGGCTGGCGCGAAGCCGGCGTCTTTCTGCGGCACGACCTTCGCCCCGGCGACCGTGTCGCCGGCCCGGCTCTGGTCGTCGAACCGCATCAGACCATCGTCGTCGAACCCGGCTGGCGTGCCGAGATCACCGCCCGCGACCACGTCCTTCTCCGCCGGGCCGAGTCGAAGCGAAGGAAGCCCGCGCTCGGCACGGAAGCTGACCCGGTCATGCTGGAAGTGTTCAACAACCTGTTCATGTCGATCGCCGAGCAGATGGGCGTGACGCTGCAGAACACCGCCTATTCGGTCAACATCAAGGAGCGACTCGACTTCTCCTGCGCCATCTTCGACCGCAACGGCGCTCTGGTCGCCAACGCCCCGCACATGCCGGTGCATCTCGGCTCCATGGACCGCTCCGTCGAGACGGTCATCCGTCTCAATGCCGGCAAGGTGCACCCCGGCGACGTCTTCGCACTCAACGCGCCCTACAACGGCGGCACGCACCTCCCCGACATCACCGTGGTGACGCCGGTCTTCGGCGCGGAGAAGATCCTCTTCTGGGTCGCCTCGCGCGGCCATCACGCCGACATCGGCGGCGCCGCCCCCGGCTCGATGACGCCGCTCGCTACGACCGTCGACGAGGAGGGCGTGCTGTTCGACAATTTCCGCCTTGTCGAGAGGGGTCGCTTCCGCGAGGCCGAACTCCTCGCCCTGCTCGCCGACCATCGCTTCCCGGCGCGCAATCCGCAGCAGAACGTCGCCGACCTCAAGGCACAGATCGCCGCCAACGAGAAGGGCGTCGCCGAGCTGAGGAAGATGGTCGCGCATTTCGGCCTCGACGTCGTCGAAGCCTATATGGGCCATGTCCAGGACAATGCCGCGGAGAGCGTGCGCCGTGTGCTCGACCGCCTGCCCGACACGGCCGAATACGAGTACCCGACCGACACCGGCCAGGTGATCCGGGTCAGGATCTCGGTCGACCGCGCCGCGCGGACCGCGACCGTCGATTTCACGGGAACGTCGCCGGCGATGAACAACAACTTCAACGCGCCCGAGCCGGTGGCCCGCGCCGCCGTGCTCTACGCCTTCCGCGTCATGGTCGAGGACCAGATCCCGATGAACGCCGGCTGCCTGCGGCCCATCGACATCGTCATCCCCGAGGGTTGCATGTTGCGCCCGTCCTATCCGGCGGCCGTCGTCGCCGGCAACGTCGAGACCTCGCAGCACGTCACCAACGCGCTGTTCGGCGCCATGGGGGCGATGGCGAACGCTCAGGGGACGATGAACAACCTGACCTTCGGCAATGCCCGGCACCAGTATTACGAGACGATCTGCTCGGGTTCGCCGGCCGGTCGCATGAACGACGGCAGCGGTTTTTCCGGCACGTCGGGCGTCCACACCCACATGACCAATTCCCGCCTGACCGATCCGGAGATTCTCGAGCTGCGCTTCCCGGTGCTGCTGGAGGACTTCCACATCCGCGAAGGTTCCGGCGGCGGCGGTCGATTCCGCGGCGGCGACGGAACCAGCCGAACGATCCGCTTCCTCGAGACGATGGACTGCGCCATCCTCTCGTCCCACCGCAACCGCCCGCCGAAGGGCCTCGACGGCGGCGGCGACGGCCAGCCGGGCAGGACCGAGGTCCGCCGCCGCGACGGCCGCGTCGATACCTTGCGGGCCTGCGACCAGACCGTGATCGAGGCCGGAGAGGCGGTGACCGTGACGACCCCGACGCCGGGAGGATACGGGAAAGGCTGAGCCGGCCAAGTCCCCGGCCGCTGTCACGTCCCTGTCACGACCGCGCGATACCCGCATTCGCCATCGAGCGATGGGGATTCGCGCCATGACAGACCTCTCCGCAGACCGCGGGCTCTTCCGCAGGAACCCGCGGCTCGGCCGCGCCATCTACCGGAACCGGGCGCTGTCGAAGGAGGGGATCTCCGAACGGCTCTTCGCGTTGGCATTCTCCGGCCTCGTCTATCCGCAGATCTGGGAGGACCCCGAGGTCGACATGGAGGCGATGGCGCTCGGCGAAGGCCACCGCATCGTCACCATCGCGTCCGGTGGCTGCAACGTGCTCGCTTACCTGACCCGTTCGCCGGCCGAAATCGACGCCGTCGACCTGAACACCGCCCATGTCGCGCTGAACAGGCTGAAGCTCGCCGCCGTCCGCCACCTGCCCACCCATGCCGACCTGCTGCGCTTCTTCGGCGGCGCCGGCACACCGGCGAACACGCTCGCCTATGACCGCTACCTGCGTCCGCGTCTCGACGAGACCACGCGCGCCTACTGGGATAAGCGCACTTGGCGCGGCCGCCGGCGCATCGCGGTCTTCGAGCGCAACTTCTACCACACCGGCCTGCTCGGCCTGTTCATCGCCGCCGGACACCGCGTGGCGCGCCTGCACGGCGTCGATCCTTCCGCAATCATGTCGGCGACTTCGCTGCGCGAGCAGCGCCGCTTCTTCGAGGAACATCTCGCGCCGCTTTTCGACACCCCGCTGCTGCGCTGGTCGACCTCGATGAAGGCGTCGTTGTTCGGCCTCGGTATCCCGCCGGCGCAATACGATTCCCTGCTCTCCTCGGGTGACGGCACCATGTCCGGCATACTCGCCGTCCGCCTGGAAAAGCTGGCCTGCCACTTCCCGATCCGCGACAACTATTTCGCCTGGCAGGCCTTCGCCAGGCGCTATCCCAGGCCCGGCGAAGGCGCCCTCCCCGCCTACCTAGAACCGGCCAACCACGCCGTCCTGCGCGCCAATGCCGAGCGCGTGACCGTCCATCATGTCGGCTTCGCCGAACTCCTTCAGCGCAAGCCGGCTGCTTCGGTCGACCGTTTCGTCCTGCTCGACGCCCAGGACTGGATGAGCGACGCCCAGCTCGATTCCTTATGGGGCGAGATCACGCGGACGGCCGCCCCCGGCGGCCGCGTCATCTTCCGCACAGCCGCCGAGCCGACAATCCTTCCCGGTCGCGTCAGGCAGAGCCTCCTGTCGCGTTGGCGTTACGAAGAGGCGGCTTCGCGTGCCTTCACCGCGCGCGACCGCTCCGCCATCTACGGCGGCTTCCACCTTTACGTGCTCGATCCCCGATGAGCGCCGCCGACGGGCGCGAGGGCGGCCACGCCGCGCTGATGGACGGCGTCTACCGCTGGCAGCGGCACATCTACGACGCGACGCGGAAATATTACCTGCTCGGCCGCGACCGCCTGATTGCCGGTCTAGACGTGCCGCGCGGTGGCAGCGTGCTCGAGCTAGGCTGCGGTACCGGACGCAACCTCCTTCTTACTGCGCGCCGCTATCCCGACGCTCGCCTCCACGGCCTCGACATCTCCGCCGCCATGCTGGAGACGGCCGACGCCACGCTGTCGCGCCGCGGCCTGCGCGGGCGCGTCGCACTGGCCCGCGCCGACGCCACCCGCTTCGATGCCGAGGCGCTGTTCGGCGACGCGGCCTTCGACCGCATCTTCGTCTCCTACGCGATGTCGATGATCCCCGGATGGGAACAGGCGGTCGATGCCGCGCTCGGCGCGCTGGCACCTTCGGGCTCGCTCCACGTCGTTGACTTCGGCCAGCAGGAGCGGCTGCCGGGCTGGTTCGCTAGCGCTCTGCGCGCCTGGCTGGCCCGCTTTCACGTATCGCCCAGGGCCGGCCTGGTCGCCGAGATCGCCACGCGCGCCGAAGCCGACGGTCGCCCCACGATCTTCACCCCGCTCCATCGCGGCTATGCCTGGCTCGTCGTCGTGGGGCCGCGCGCCGACCTGCGCTCCGCGCCCGCATCGCGCCCCGGTTGACATGCGTCAAGGCCGGCCTGGCGCGCCTGCCGTCATATGCCCAAGCCAAGAGGGGTCTCGACGATGTGGCGCGAGTGGATACTTCTCGTTGCCCTGCTCGCGGTTTCCGCGTTCGCGCCGTTCCACGATCCTGCCCGTGCGGCCGAGCCGGGTTACTGGAGTTGCAGCGGTGGCGCGTGGATCGCCGTGGGCGAGCCGCGAACGCCGGCGCCGATCAAGGTCTGCGGCGTCGAGATCGTAGCTCCCGACGACAGGGCCGGCTGCGAACAGGCCGGCGGACGCTGGGGTCCCGTCGGCATTTTCCCGCAGCCGATATGCCGCCTGCCGACCGCCGACGGCGGGCGTCCATGCGCCGATGACGGCGAATGCCAAGGCCGGTGCCTCGCCACGCTCTCGCCGGCCGAGCGCGATCAGGTCCAGAGCGGCGGAAGACTGTCGATCCTCGGCGCTTGCACGACCGTCACCCCGGTGTTCGGCTGCATGGCGATTGTCGAGAAGGGCTATGTCGCGCGCATCCTCTGCGCCGACTGACCGCGTCGGCGCACGGCGGCTTTACCGGCCGGTGCGTCCTACGGCAGCGCCTTCGCCAGTGCCGCCACCATCGCCTGCGGCTTGTAGCCGAGTTTGGACGGGGTAAGGCCGAGCCGCACCACGACGAGCCGCTGCGAGGGGATCACAGCCGTCGATTGGCCGTCGTGTCCGAGGAACCAGAACGTGTCGTCGGGCAAGTCGAAGCCCCTGTCGGGATCTTCGCCCGGAGGCGTTCCCGCATCAGGGCCATGCAGCCAGACCTGCCCCTGGCCGTACTCGCCCTTCGACGCCGCGGCTTCGGCGCGCATCATGGAGACGAAGCCCTCCGGCAGGATCCGTGTACCGTTCCAGACGCCGTCCTGCTCGATGAACAGGCCGAAGCGGGCCCAGTCGCGCGCCGTCGCATAGAGGTAGGAGGAACCGACGAAGGTGCCGCGGGCATCGGTCTCGAGCACGGCGCTCGTCATGCCGATCGGGGCGAACAGCGCGTTACGCGGCCAGGTTAGCGCCTCGGCGCCGATCGCGTCCTGCCAGACGCGTGAAAGCATGACGGCGGTTCCGCTGGAATAGTTGAATAGCGTGCCGGGCGCCGCCACGGCCGGCTTGTCCTCCGCGAAGCCCGCCATGTCCGGCTCGAGATAGAGCATGCGCGTGACGTCGGTGACATCTCCGTAGTCCTCGTTGAACTCGAGGCCGCTGGACATCGCCATGAGGTCGGCGACCTTGATCGCCGCGCGCGTCTCCTCGGCCCAGGACGGAAAGACCGGCGACTTGTCGAGCGAAAGCTTGCCCGCCTTGACCGCCGTGCCGACGATCGCGGCGTTGACGGACTTCGTCATCGACCAGCCGAGCAAGGGCGTCTTCAGGGTAAAACCCTCGCCGTAGCGCTCGCCGACGATCCGGCCGTTCTTGACCACGACGACCGCGCGCATGCCCGGCCCCGTCAATGCCTTGTCGTCGAGGATCTTCACGACCGCCGGATCCTGTGACGGCTCGACGGCAATGCCGTCGGGCCAGATTCCGGTTGTCAGCGCCGCCGGCGTCTCGACGGCCGGCATCTGCGGAACGGCATCGAGGTCGCCGTCGGCGACCGTGGCGCAACCGAATCCCTCGTGGGCGACCGCGATCGAGCGGCCGAATACGCCGAGCAGTCCTGCAGACACCGTCCTGCGCTCGCGGTCGACGTCGACGTCGATGAACTTGAGGATCGGGTGGCCGGGCGCCTGGACGTCCAGTTCGAGCACGCGCTCGGCGTCGCGGCCCGCAACGAAGACGTTCGAGCAGACGATCTTCGCCGAATAGCCGGCCGCGACTCGAATCAGCGACGGCGGCGCCAGATAGAGCCACAGCGCCAGGCCGGCCAGCGCGACGGCCACAAAGCCGAGTAGCCATCTCAAGACCTTGGAAATAAAGCGCATCACCTCCCCCGCCCTACCATCGGTTCTTGCGCCGGCCCCACAAATGCCGGAATTTGCCCGCCAGATTCCTATCACCTTTTTGACGCGATCAACGGAAAATAAACCCTGATCGCCGATCACCGACGGATGTCGTGCCGAAACCCTGCGTGACGGCACGTGCGCAGTATTCTAGTGTTGCATGGGGTTGGGATCCTGCGGGGGAGCACCACTTCTGCTGCCAGTCTCGAAGGAACGGCGATGCGGCGTCTTGCAGCCCTGATTTTCCTCGCGGCCATCGGCGCCTGTTCGGCGGTCGATTACGATATCGCGCCGCAGGCGTCCTACTCCGCCACTTCGACGGTCGCCACCTACGGCATGGTGGCGATCCGCGCGCCCCGTTTCGACGACAACGATCCGCACGACTGGAGCGGCCGCACGCCCTGGCATTATGACGTGCACGGCATCGACGTGTCGAAGTATCAACCCGACGTCGATTGGGAGAAGGCGCGTACGAGCGGCATCTCTTTCGCCTTCATCAAGGCGACAGAGGGCGGCGACCGGATCGACGACCGTTTCGCCGAACACTGGGCCGGCGCCGGACGCGCCGGCGTCCCGCGCGCTGCGTATCATTTCTTCTACTTCTGCCGCCCGGCCGCCGAGCAGGCCGCCTGGTTCATCCGCAACGTGCCGCGGGAGCGCGGGTCCCTGCCGCCCGTCCTCGACATGGAATGGAATCCGTCCTCGCCGACCTGCAAGCTGCGGCCCGATCCGGCGACGGTGAGGAGCGAGATGCGCACCTTCCTGGAGATCGTCGAGCGGCACTACGGCAGGAAACCGATCATCTACACGTCGATCGACTTCTTCGACGACAATGGCCTTTCCGGCTTCAGGGGCTATCCCTACTGGCTCCGCTCGGTTGCCGGCCATCCGACCGAAAAGTACGGCGACCACCCCTTCACCTTCTGGCAATATACCGGCACGGGAGTCGTGCCCGGCGTCAAGGGCAACGCCGACATCAACGTCTTCAACGGCAGTACCGCAGCCTGGAGCAAATGGCTGAAGGCGAACACGATTTGACCGTCGTGCCGGTCCTGGCCCGCCCGCGCGCCTCCATCTCGAGCCCACGGGCGACGGGATATGTCACCGCCGTCCGCTTGCGAGCAATACTCGCTTCGCTTCTCCTTCTCGTCCCCTCCGGCCCGGCATTTGCCGGGCAGTGCGGCGGCGACTTCGCTGCCTGGAAGGCCGCAATCGCGGCGGAAGCCGTCTCCGCCGGCGTTGGCCGTACCGGCCTCGACGCCCTTGCGGGCGCCGCGATAGACGCGAAGGTCCTCGAACGAGACCGCGCCCAGGGCGTCTTCTCGCAATCCTTCATCGAATTCTCGCGCCGCATGATCAACGACTACCGTCTGAAGAACGGCGCGGCGAACCTGAAGAAATACGCCGAGACCTTTGACCGCGCCGAGCGCGAATTCGGCGTTCCGGGTCCTGTCATCGCGGCCTTCTGGGCGCTGGAGACCGATTTCGGCGCCGTGCAGGGCGATTTCCTCACGCTCAACGCGCTAGTCACCCTAGCCCATGACTGCCGCAGACCCGAGCTCTTCCGGCCGCAGGTCGTGCCGCTGCTCATCCTGATCGACCGCGGTATCCTGCCTGCCGACGTGCGCGGCGCATGGGCGGGCGAGATCGGCCAGACGCAGATCCTGCCCACCGACTATCTCCTGCGCGGCGTCGACGGCGACGGCGACGGCCGGGTCGACCTGCGCAGCAGCGTTCCCGACGTCATCATGACGACGGCGAACAAGATCCTGTCGCGTGGTTGGAAGGCCGGCCAGCCGTGGATTCGCGAGGTCCGAGTCCCGGACGCAATGCCGTGGGAAGAGACCGGCCGCACCAACAAGCTGCCGCTCGCGCAGTGGAGCGCATGGGGTGTCACGGAACGCAGCGGCGCGCCGCTCGACGACGGCGGCGGGCTTTCCGCCGGTCTCGTCCTGCCGATGGGGAGAAAAGGCCCGGCCTTTCTCACCTTCGACAACTACGACGTCTACCTGCAGTGGAACCAGTCGGCGATCTACACGCTGACTGCCGCCCACCTCGCCGCCCGCTTCGCCGGGCAGCCGGCCTACGATCCGCGCGCCCCCGAGCCCGGCCTGTCGCGCGACGAGATGAAGCAGTTGCAGGCGAAGCTCGCCGCGCGGGGCTATGACGTCGGCGGTATCGACGGCGTTCTCGGCTCCCTGACGCGCGAAGCCGTACGCGCCGAGCAGAAGCGTCTCGGCTTGGCAATCGACGGCTGGCCGACCAAGGCCCTGCTGGCGATGCTGTAAAGGGGGGGGGCACCACCGTCCCGGCACTGCCGGGGCGGCGTCCCTTGATTGCGGCAATCCGCCCCTCAGAAATCTGCCTTGAGCGCCGGCCTACGCGACATCGATCCTCCGGCGACGAGTTCGACCAACCATTCGCCAACGATCGACGATCCTTTACCGGAGAGATGGTTGTCGTCCCGATAGTACGGCACGCCTTCTTTCGAGACGACGCACTCTTGCCTGTCCGGAGCGCACAGAACATCGGCAGGATCGATCAGCCGGACCGGAAGGGTCGACGAGGCGAGCGCATCGAGACCGTCGTCAACCGGCGATCGGGGAATGAGGATGTCCACCGGATTCCAGCGGGCGGTCTCGCGGTCGTAGAGTCGGTCGATTGGATTGAACGTCAGTGGGGGTACGCTGCGCATGATGAAGACGTCCCTGCCGCGCCGGGCCAGCCGGCAAACGGTCTCCGCAACGGCGCTCTGGTATGGCGATCCGTCGACCCGCGCGCAGTCGTTCGCGTTGTCCGCTGTTCCTGCCATGAAGTAGCGTTCACTCTTCCGATAGAAAGACCAATGTGCGGCGATGACGATCGGCGTCGCGCCATCGGATTCGATTCGTTCGATATCCTTCTTCACGTTCGCCTCGCAGCGGCGGCCCTTGTCATCGCCGGACGCATACGTCGTGCCGGACAGCGGTGGACACCCGGATCTGGAAATGACCACCGCGCTCATGTCGCGAGCCGCAAGCGCTTCGTCCAGTCCCGACCGCAGGACCTCGGCGTGACTGTCGCCCCACACGATCAGCGACGGTGGAGCGCCGGTGTTCCCGACCAGGCAGACGCCATCGTCGCCGTCGCCAAGAAGCGCCTGCCACCGGCACTTCGCCGCGTAACGCTGCAGGCTCTGCATCGCCTCGTGGAAGGCCCTCTCCGGTCCCTCGTAGCGCTGCAGCACGCCGCGGCTGGCCTGGCCGTATGCACCCGCGGCGACCAGGAGCGCCATGCCGCCAACCGCCATGCCGAAGACCGCCCGCCGACCGCCGAGGCTCCTCATCCGGCACGGCGTCTCGACCGTGCGCCACGACAAATAGGCAAGACCGAGCGTGGCGCCGATCAGCACAAGCTGGCGCGGGACGTCGAGCGGCGTCCCGACGTGCAGGCGGGCAAACGAGAACAGCGGCTGATGCCACAGATAGGCGCTGTAGGAGACGAGCCCGATGCCGACCATCGGCCGGGTCGACAGGACGCGCCCGACCGCTGTCGAACCGTCGCCGAAGAGGATGAACAGGACGGCGCCGGCAATCGGCAGCAGCGCCGGGATGCCTGGAAAGGGCAGGTCCTCGCGATATGAGAATATCGCAACGACAATCATCGCCAATCCCGCGGAGGCAAGGACCTCCTTCACGGCGGCAGGCATTCTTCCGAGACCGGGATTCGCCAAAAGGGCGAGCGCCGCCAGTGCGCCGGCGAGGATTTCCCAGACCCTCGCGCCGGTGTGGAAGAAGGCGTTTTCCGGATAGGACGCGGAAAGCCAGACGGCGAAACCGAAGGACGCCGCGAAGGCCAGCACCAAGGCGAGGCCTAGGGACCGCAATCCCGCGCGGGCCATGAGCACGACCGCCAGCGGAGTGACGAGATAGTACTGCTCCTCGATTGCGAGGCTCCAGGTGTGCAGCAAGGGGAACAGGCTGGGATCGGCGCCAAAATAGTCGGTCTCGTTGGCGAAGTGGAAGTTCGAGACGAACAGCGCCGTCGCCACGAGGCTCTCGCCGTAGTCGGTGAGCTCGTCCGGAAGCATCCAGCAAAGCGCAGCCAACGACGTCGCGATACAGACGGCGACGAGGGCCGGAAGGATCCTGCGCACGCGCCGCTCGTAGAAACGCGCGGTGGAGAACACGCCCTCGTCGGCGTCGCGCACGACCAGCGTCGTGATCAGGTAGCCGCTGATGACGAAGAACACGTCCACGCCGACGAAGCCGCCCGCGAAAGGCGCGAAACCGGCGTGAAACAGGGTGACAGCCAGGACTGCGACGGCACGCAGCCCGTCGATCTCGCGACGATATTTCATGGATGCGGAACGGGCCCCCTTGACCGGCGCCGAAAATATAACCGGCCGCGTCGGTTTCAGAAGGCGCGACGCGAAAAAATTTGCATGGCGCGATCCCGCGCGGCCGGGCGTACTCCGCCCGTATGGACGTTGGCCTCGTTTCACGCCCGCCATCCGCCGCGACCGCTTCACACCCGGTCGAAGTCGTCCTTGTCGCGCGGCAGAAGGATCACGGCGGTCGCCAGGAAGGCGAAGCCGAAGGTCACGCCGAACGACATCGCCAGGATGAACAGCGCCACGCCGCGCTGGCTCGAACGCATGACAAGTTCGCCGAAGCCGCCGACATTGAACCAGATCAGCCCGGCGGCCACTAGCCAGCCGATGGCGACGCCGATCAGCGAATTGACCAGCACGAAGCGGATCAACTTGGGCAGGCGGGGCTTCCGGGGGCCCTTCGAGACCGCGCCCATGCCCTAGGCTCCTGCCATCGTTTCCAGGGAGGCGAAACCCTGCGGCGCGTCGCCCTCGTCGAACGGCGTCGTCACCTCGACGAACGTGTCCGGATAGAATCCGTTGAAGCGGGTCCTTAGCGACAGCGAGTAGGCGCCGATGTGGCCGATCTCGATCCAGTCGCCCGTGTCCACCGTCTCCGGAAGCCAGAACGGCCTGGACAGGATGTCGACCGAATCGCAGGTCGCACCGCACACCCTGAACGGCACGATGTTTCCCTCGTCGCCGTTGCGCGTGCGGATCGCCGGGTCGGGGATGAAGCGCGCCGGCAGCGTCAGCTTGCCGGTCCACGAATCCGACAGCGAGGCCCAGATACCGTCGTTGATGTAGAGACGCCGGCCCTTGCGCAGGAGCACTCTGACGATCAGTGAAAAGGCGCGCGCCACGATCACCCTGCCCGGCTCCGCGACCAGCGGCATCCGGTCGAACTGGTATTCCTCGAGATCGCCCCTCAGCCGCGACATGATCTGGCCGAGAGACGGCATCTCGGGCGCCTTGCTCCGCGGATCGTGACCGTATTCGGCGGGAAAGCCGCCGCCGACGTCGAGCCCGGCGAGCGGGAAGCCGACGCGGTTCCTCACCCAGTCGGCGGAGGCGAGCGCGCGCTCGTAGGTGTCGGGATCCTCGATCTGGCTGCCGACGTGGAAGCACAGCCCCACCTTGTAGCCGGTGCGCTGCAGCCGCTGCGCTAGTTCCACCGCGTACGCGGGACCGGCGCCGAACTTCTTCGACAGTTCATAGGCCGCCGACCCCTTGGTCTGGATGCGCACGAACACGGTGATCGCGCCGGGATCGATATCAAGGGCGCGCACGACGCGCGTGAGCTTCGTCACCTCGTCCTCGTGATCGACCGCAACCGTGCGGATGCCGTAGTCCTCGAGAGCCAGACGGATGTCGGACTGCGCCTTCACCGGGTGCATGTAGAGCATCTCGGCGTCGGCGGAGACGGCGCGCACGGCGGCGAATTCGCCGGGCGAGGCGACGTCGAACGCGGTGATTCCGGCCTCGACGAGCGTCTTCAGCACCATCGGTTCGCCGTTCGTCTTGACCGCATAGGCCGTCTTGCCGGGGAACATCTCGGCGAAGCGTCGGGCATCGGCCTTCAGCACGTCAGGCCGGAAGCAGTAGACCGGATCGTCCGGCCGCATGGCGAGCGCGGCGGCCCGCGCATTCTCGAATCGCTGCAAGGGACGCTCCTGGTTGCCTGCCGCCCATCCTAGATAGGACAGGCGCACCGCCGAGTGAAACCGAAACATTGCGGCTACCTGTCGCTTTTTTCGCCCCTTTGCCGTTGCGCCGGCGCCGGATGCCTCTTGCGGCAGGGCACGGGATTCGGGTGGCGGCGGTGCGCGCCGGCGCCTATTCCATGCCGCATCGAAAACGACGGAGAAGACCATGACCGCACCGCCCGCAGCCTGCAACACGGCCGCCCCGTCCATGAGGTTGCGCGACTGGGCGATGCTCCTGCTGCTGGGTGCGATCTGGGGCGGCTCCTTCTTCTTCGCCCGCATCGCGGTCGCCGAGATCCACCCGCTGGCGCTGGTGCTGTTCCGCGTCGCCATCGCCGGCGCGGCGCTCCACCTCTATCTCGTTGCGCGCGGCATCTCCTTTGCCGTCGCCCTGCCCCACGCGGCCGGCTTCCTCCTTCTGGCCGTGCTCAACAATGTCATTCCCTTCTCGCTGATCTTCGCTGGCCAGACGGAGCTCGGTGCCGGCCTCGCCTCGGTGCTCAACGCGACGACCCCGTTCTGGACGGCGCTGCTCGCCAGCCGCCTGACCGCCGACGAGAAACTCTCCTGGAACAAGGTCGCTGGTATCCTCCTCGGCATTGCCGGTACAGCCGTCATGATCGGTCCCGACCTCGTCAGCGGCCTCGGCGGGCCGCTTTGGGCCAAGCTCGCGCTCGTCGGCGCTTCCGTGTCCTACGCCTTCGCCCTGATGGTGGCAAAGCGCCTCCGTGCGATGCCCCCCGCCGTGGTAGCGACCGCGCAGCTCACCGCCTCGACCGCGGTGATGGTTCCCGTCGTCCTCCTTGCGACCGGTATGGACGGCCTGTTCTCGGCGGGCGCACCGGTCTGGGCCGCCGTCGTCGCGCTGGCACTCATCTCCACCGCCTTCGCCTACATCCTCTATTTCGGCCTGGTTGCGTCGGCAGGAGCGACCAACGCGTCGCTGGTGACACTGATCGTGCCGGTGAGCGCGATCCTTCTCGGCGTCGCCTTCCTCGGCGAGCGGCTGGAACCGGTCGAACTTGCCGGCATGGCGCTGATCGCGGCCGGGCTGGTCACCATCGACGGCCGCCTCCTGCGCCGCCTTTGAGGGACGGCGGATGGCACTGTTGCAGGCGGAAACCCGATTTTACCCACAGGCGCGACGGGCCGGATTTTTCCTGCAATTCCAGTGCCAGGCCGCTCGCTCGAGGTCGGATTTTTCACAAACTCGTCGCATTGCAGCAAATTTTGCGCTTGCCTGTTGCAGAAACTCACCTAGACTCCGGCGCATAGTCTGCAGAGGAGGCTATGAAATGGGACTGACACGGCCAATCAACGCATTGATGATCTGTGCAGCGTTCGCATTCATCGGAGCCCTCGTGATGGGGGTCCTGCCCTGACACTCGGCCAGACAGCAATTCTCAGGTAAACGGGGAGGCCGGGCGAATGCCCGGCCTTTCTCTATTCAGGCGATACTGCGGCGCGATGCGTTTTTCTCCGCCCTGCCCCGCCGGTAGGTTCGTCGTCCTGGCGCGTGTCGCCGCGAAAGAGGACGGGAGGGACACTCTCCCATCGTCCGAGAGAAGGGCGAAGAGCCGTCGTTTCGCCCCGAATCGCGGACCTATGCCGCCGCCGAATCCGTGCGTGCCACTTCGCGGCGGATGCCGATCATGTGGCAGATGGCGAAGGCAAGATCCGCGCGGTTCATCGTGTAGAAGTGGAAGTCGCCGACGCCGCGCTCGACAAGGTCCAGCACCTGCTCGGCCGCCACCGCCGCGGCGACGAGCGCGTGCGTCTGCGGATCGCGCTCGAGCCCCTCGAACCGCTCGCGCAGCCAGTCGGGCACGTGGGCGCCGCAACGGGCGGAAAAATTGACCACCTGGCCGATGTTGTGGACCGGCAGGATGCCCGGCACGATCGGGATGTAGATTCCGGCGCGGCGCACGCGCTCGACGTAGCGTTCGTAGAGATCGTTGTCGAAGAAGAACTGGGTGATCGCGCGTGTCGCGCCGTTGTCCACCTTGCGCTTCAACATCTCGATGTCGGTGGCGAAGTCCGGGCTTTCCGGGTGCTTTTCCGGGTATGCCGAAACCGAGATGTCGAAATCGCCGTGACGCTTCAGCCCGGCGACGAGTTCGGCACCGTTGGCATAACCGCCCGGAAAGGGCCGGTAGGCCGAGCCGACGCCCTCCGGCGGATCGCCGCGCAGGGCGACGAAGTGATTGACCCCCATTGTCGCGAACTCGGCAATCACGCCGTCGATCTCCACGCGGTCGGCACCGACACAGGTCAGGTGCGCGGCCGGCAGGAGATCCGTCTCTTTGAGGATGCGCCGCACCGTGCGGATGGTGCGCTCGCGTGTCGATCCGCCCGCCCCGTAGGTGACCGAGACGAAGCGCGGGCTGAGCGGGGCCAGGCGCTTCACCGTGTCCCACAGCCGTTCTTCCATCTCGTCGCTCTTTGGCGGGAAGAACTCGAAGGAGACCCTGATCTTCTCGCCGATGTCGGGCCGGCGGGACAATCGGAAATGGTTCATCAGGCGGTTTCCTTTTCCGGGAGCGGGGAAGCGGTCGGTTCGGCGATCAGCAGACGCCGGTCGCGGCCGAGCCAGAGCTTGACCACCAGGCCGGCGTCGACGCCGCCGCGCGGTGCAAAGGACTGGGTCTCTTCCAGATCTAGACCGGCCTCGGCAAACCAGTCGGCGATCTGCCGGTCGGAGAAGCCGAGGCGCTGGTGGGCGTGCTCGTCGCGCAGGAATTCCAGCGCGTGCGGAGCAAAATCGACGATCACCAGCCGGCCGGCCGGCCGCAGGAGCCTTGCCGCCTCGCGGATCGCCTGCTGCGGCTCGTCGAGATAGTGCAGCACCTGATGGATGGTGACGAGGTCGAAAGCGTCGCGCTCGACCGGCGGCGCGTAGATGTCGCCCTGCCTGACCTGAGCATTGGCGATACCGGCCTTTTCGAGGTTGGCGCGGGCAACGGCCAGCATCTCCCGCGACATGTCGATGCCGATGCCGCGCCGGTAAAGCGGCGAGAATATCTCGAGAATCCGGCCGGTGCCGGTGCCGAGGTCGAGCATCGTCTGGATCGGCTTCCTGCCGACCAGCTTGCGCAACGCCGCCTCGACGGCATCGTCGGGCACGTGCAGGGTACGAATCTCGTCCCAGCTCGCCGCATTGGCCCTGAAATATTCCGCCGCGCGCTCCTGCCGACGGCGCTTGACAGCCGAAAGACGCTCCTGGTCCCGCGCGATCTGCGGATCGCCGCGGTCGAGCCGGGCGACGATGCCTGTCACGAAATCGCGCGCGGCATCGGTGTCCGTCAGCCTGAAATACGCCCAGGATCCCTCCTGGTAGCGTTCGATCAGGCCGGCCTCGAGCAGAAGCTTCAGATGGCGCGAGACGCGCGGCTGCGACTGGCCAAGGATGTCTGTCAGGTCGGAAACGGTCAGATCGCCGCCCGACAGAAGCGCAAGGATGCGCAGGCGGCTGGATTCGGCGGCCGCCTTCAATGTATCAACAACCGTGTCCAGCGAGGCCTTGCGATCGGACGCCATCGCGTTCTCCAAAAAGATATAAACATATCTTTATGTGAGGAACCCCTTTTTGGCAAGGCGGAATGTCGCGGACGGACAAGAAAATGGCGCGGCGGTCACAGGAGGCGTCGGCGATGTTCGAGGTTCGCGAGGGCGAAGTCAGACTTGCCGCCGATCCGGGCGTTGCGGCGGGCGACGGGCGCGTGGTCTTCATCGGGCGCATCCGATCGCCGTGGACGGACCGCTCGACCTGCCCGAAGAACATGAGCGCGGCCCGCGCCACCGGCCGCCCTGCCGAACTCGTGGTGGACGAATCCTACCGGCTGGGCCTGGACGGCCTCGACGGCGTGAGTCACATCGTCATCCTGACCTGGCTCCACCACAGCCCGCGCGACCTGATCGTGCAGAAGCCGCGTCACGCAGCGGCCGCGCGCGGCGTCTTCGCGCTGCGCTCCCCGGCACGCCCGAATCCGGTCGGGCTTCACGTTGCCCGCCTTGTCGCCCTCGATCGCGCCGCCGGAACCCTCACCCTCGACGCCATCGACGTGCTCGACGGCACGCCGGTGATCGACATCAAGCCCTATTTGCCGTCCATCGACGCCTTCCCCGACGCCGTACGGCCGACCGCGGACGGCCCCGCATGATCGCCTCGACGGGCCGCCGGCGTGCCATCGACAAGGCGCTTGCCGAGCTTCTGCCGATGGCGCCCTTCGCCGACACGGAAAGGATACGCGCCGAGGCGGGCGGCAAGCACTTCCGCGACTTGCCGCCGTCGATCGCGGTGTGGTTGGCGACCATCGCCCACGTGCGCCACGAGCACACCGACTACGACCGCCTCCTCGCCGAGGGTTACGACCGTGATTCCGCTCGCTTTTTCGTCGTCGACCAGATCAACGAATGGCTGACGAAATGGCGGGCGACCCGGTTGCTGGATGCCGACGACCCCGAATGAGGTCGCCGGCACCCGGCGCGATCTTATAAATACCGCAACATCTGCTAGTTTCGCGTGAAAGGGATGGAGGCCTGCGGATGGCGCGCCGACGTGGGAAGAGCGAAGAGGCATCACAGCCGGCCGCGCCGCTGTGGGCGCGGTTGCGGGAGAGCCTCGACCTGCCCAGCCTGGAAAAGTGGACGACGACGGCGCGCACCGTCGTCATCAACGCGCTGTTCCTCGTCGCGGTGATCGTAGTCGTACCCCTCCTGTTTAGCCAGTTCAAGCGTGACCAGGTGATCATCGAGCCGATCGCGGTGCCGGAAACCCTTTCGCTTCAAGGCCTTACGCCGGATGTCGCGGCAAGCCGGGTCTGGGACGGCCTGCGCGACGTCGCCGCGAAGGCGCACACGTCGAAGGAGCAGATCGCGGCGATCCCCGATTCGCGCCAGGTCGAATTCTCCTTCCCCGATTCCGGCTTTTCCATCGAATCGCTGGTCTTCCACCTGCGCCGGCTGTTCAACGCATACGAGACGCGGATTTCCGGCGAATTCGTCTGCGCCGATGCCGCGTGCGCCCGCGAGGGCATGCGGCTCAGGCTGCGCGTCATCCGGGACGGCATCGACGTCATCGATCTCGGTCCGGTCGGCCAGCGACCCGAACGCGACTATTTCGCCGAGGCCGCGGCGGGCGTGCTCTCCGTGCTCGATCCCTTCGTCGCCATCGCGGCGGCTTCGCAGGAGGAGCCCTTCAGGGCGACGGTGCTCGCCCGCCGCCTGATCCGCTCCCACCATCCGGACGCGAAATGGGCGCACAACCTGATCGGCCGTATCCGTTCGGACGCCGGCGAGGACGACGCCGCCATCGTCGAGTTCAGGGCCGCGATCGCACTCGACCCCACCTTTGCCGTCGCTCGCGCCAACCTCGGTAACACTCTGATCCGCAAGAAGGATCTGGCGGGAGCCAGGGCCGAGTTCGAAGCCATCCGCCGCCGCGATGCAGGCAACGTGCGCGCAGCGGAAGGCTTCGCCGACATCGCCGCGGCCACGGGCGACCGCGCCGAAGCCGTGCGCCTGCTCATCGAGGCCGCCGAGCTCGACCCGCAGTCGCCGCGCTACTTCTCCAAGGCCGGACGGCTCGAGATGGAGGCGGGCAATACCGCCAAGGCGGTGAAGCTGCTCGAGCGCGCGCTGGAGCTCGATCCCGGCCATCTCCCCGCCTTCGCACTGCTCGGCACCATGTACATGGGCAACGACGACTACACATCCGCGGCGAGGATCTATCGCGCCGCCGCCGACTACGCGCCGGAGGACGCCGACGCGCAAGCCTCCTACGGCCGCATCCGGGCGGTCCTGAAGGAATGGGAGGGCGCGCTGGCGAGCTATGCGCGCGCCGTGGCGCTGGAACCGGCGGACGCCGAGTACCGCTACGAATATGCCCGTGCGCTGCAGGAGCTCGGGCGGCACGAGGAGGCGCTCGCCTCGCTGGCCGAGGCACTGCGCCTCGATCCGGCATTCGCCGACGCCTACATGTCGACCGGGGACAGCCACCGCAGTCTCGGCAACAGGGTCGAGGCGATCGCGGCCTATCGAAAATTCCTCGCGTTCGAGAACGGATCGCCGATGCGCGTCGTGGCAGAGCGCTACATCGATCTCCTCACCGGTGCGGCCGGAACGCCGTCGCCGCAGGCGGCGAAGCCGATCACCAACCTCTACGCGCAATAGCCCGCCGCCGGCCACCCGTCAGGCGCGATAGATCCACTGCTCGGGAATGCGCACGGAGACCTGCTCGCCGCGGGCAATGCGGCCGGGCTTCTCCACCCAGGCGACGAGGCCGCGCCGGCGACGTCCGTGCTTCGGGAAGAGCAGCGCGCCCGCCTCGACGTCGTCCATGCCGGCCTTTGCAGCGACCGACCGGCCGGCGAGGCGGCAGGGCGCGTTCTGCCCGTCGACCTTGAGCGTCACGCCGCCGGCGAAGAAGAGCATGGTGCCCGCCGGCAGCATGGAAAGCCGAGGCACGCCGCCGAACACCAGGTTGGCGCCGATC
>DUSC01000231.1 GCA_012842935.1 Hyphomicrobiales bacterium
CGATCTGCCGGCGGCCGAGCGGCTCGCCGCGCAGTTCGGCAATGCCGTGAAGGGCGTCGACCGTGACGACGATCTCGGCGACGACGATATGATGGGCGAGGACGGGGTCGGTGCGGATCGCCTCGACGATGGCCGCGGGATCGGCCAGGCCGCTGGTTTCGAGCACGATGCCGTCGAGTCGCTTGTCGGCGGAGCCGTCTCGGCTGCGTTCGTCGCATAGCTGTCGAAACGCGGCGATCAGCCGCTCGCGGCCGATGCAGCAGCAGCATCCGCCTGCCAGCACCACGAGCCGGTCGGAGCGGCCGAGAAGGGCGTCGTCGACGGGCGTCTCCGCCGCCTCGTTGACCATGATCGCCGAGTGGGCATAGGCGCCGCCGTGCAACTGGTGGCGCAGCCAGGTCGTCTTGCCCGAGCCGAGGAACCCGCCAAGGATGGTGAGGCGGATCCGGCCATCTGCCGAGCCGCTCACGTCAGACCGGTAAAGCGCGGATCGAGCGGATCGACGGGATGGCCGCACATGCGTTCGGCGACGATCCAGAGATCCTCCAGGTTGCGCACGATGGTTTCGCCGCCGGTCAGCGACGAGAGCTGGATACCGGGTACGACGCCGCCGTCATGCGCGCTCAGTCCGTACGAGGGCAATACCGCCCGGAGAACCTCCGAACGGCGGAACCGGGCGCGAAGCCGGTCGTGCGGCTCGGCCGCTCCGGCTTCGGTCCAGTGGCCTGGAGCCGCGGGAAATCCGCAGCTCGCGCACATCAGATGACTTCCGGCCGCTTGTCGCTGTCGAAGGGATATCGCTTGCGGAAGTCGTCGGCGATCTCCTCGAAGGTCGCCCACCTGACGCCGGTGTGCTTGTTGATGTGCTCGATCAGGCGCTCGAGCATCAGGAGAACCTGCGGGCGGCCGGCGACGTCGGGATGGATGGTGAAGGCGAAGACCGCGTAATCCATCTCGCGGTAAACCCAGTCGAACTGGTCGCGCCACAGTTCCTCGATATCGCGCGGGTTGACGAAGCCGTGGCTGTTCGGCGACTTCTTCATGAACATCATCGGCGGCAGGTCGTCGACGTACCAGTTGGCGGCGATATCGACGAGGTCGATTTCCTTGCCGTGCTTGAGCGGGTGCATCCACTCCTTGGCGGTCTTCGAGTAGTCGATCGTGTTCCAGCTGTCGCCGACGCGGGCATAGAAGGGCTGGAAGTCGCGATAGCCCTGCGAATGGTCGTAGCTGAAGCCGTACTTCTTCAGGAGAGCGGCGGTCGAATTGGACATCTCCCACCATGGTGCCACATAGCCGCGCGGCGACCGGCCGGTCAGGCCCTTGATCAGGTCGATCGACTTGACCAGCACGTCTTCTTCCTGGGTCGGCGTCATGGCTATCGGATTCTCGTGGAGATAGCCGTGGGCGCCTATCTCGTGGCCGTCCCTTACGATCATCTCCATCTCCTTCGGGAACGTCTCGAGCGAATGTCCCGGGATGAAGAAACTGGTCTTCAGGCCGTACTTCTTGAACAGGCGCAGCAGCCGCGGCACGCCGACCTCGGTGGCGAAGATGCCGCGCTGGATATCCGACGGAGAATCGCCGCCGCCGTAGGATCCGATCCAGCCCGCCACCGAGTCGATGTCGGTGCCGAACGCACACATGATTTCCTTGGCCATGGAAGTCCTCCTGGTTCTAGCGTTTCGTTGATCTGCTGATGGAGCGGGCGGCGTTCATTGGTAGTCCCCCTTGACGAGACTCTCGATCGCCAGAGCTGCCGACTGGACGCCGGTGTCGCGCCCGTGCGGCGCGGAAAGAAGGAAGCCGGTCGGCATGGCGTCAGCGTCGCGGCCGTTCGGAATCTGTACGCCGCACCAGTCGAGGAAGTTGCCGAGCATGGTGTTGCGCAGTGTCTTGAAGTTGGCCGCGAAGAAGAGGTCCATGTCGGCCTCGAGCGGCGCGACCGGCATGGCCACGTGCGGCGTCGTCGGGAATGCGAAAAAACCGTCTCCGACGAGGGCCGTGGCCCCTGCGATCAGCCGGCAACGCTGGAACAGCACCCCGACAAGATCGACCGCGGTCATCTTCTCGGCCATCAGGAGGCGTTTCAGCACGCGCGGGTCCATCTGGCTGGCTGCCTCCCCGTGCACCCGGTCCCAGTGTACGTGCAACGCCTCGGCGGGCAGGATGTTGCCGCGCGTCGCGACAAGCTCGACGATGGCGTCGAACTGCGGGACCGGCCTGCGCGCGATTTTCGCGCCGGCCTGTTCCAGCCGCTCCAGCGAGCGTTCGAAATTGTCGGCAACGGCCGGTTCGACGCCGTCGAAGACGACGTTGGTGGGTACGACCAGTTCGATGGCTCCAATCGGAGTGGGCACGGCTTCGGTTTCTGATCTGCCGCGCAGCACGGCGTCGGCAAGCAGGCAGTCGGCGACGGTGTTGGCAAGCGGTCCGAGCGTGTCGTAGGTGCGCGACAGCGGGAAGACGCCGTCCATCGGATAGCGGCCGGTGGAGGTCTTCAGACCGACGACGCCGTTGAAGGCTGCCGGGATGCGGATCGAGCCGCCGGTGTCGGTGCCGATCGCTAGCGGCAGCATACCGTTTGCGACGGCGACCCCCGATGCCGACGAGGATCCGCCGGGCGCGCGCGCGGGTCCGCTCCCGTTCGGGTTGCGCGGCGTGCCGTAATGCGGATTGATGCCGATGCCTGAATAGGCGAACTCGGTCATGTTGAGCGTGCCGACGCTGACCAGCCCGGCGCGGGCACCGGCGGCGACCATTGCTGCGTCGGCCCTTGCGGGCGGGTCGTTCTCGAGAACCTTCGATCCCGCCAGCGTGACGCGGCCCTCGATGTCGAAGAGGTCCTTCCAGCCGATCGGGAGGCCGTCGAGCGGGCTGGCGGGACGGTCTTCGCGCAGCCGCTTGCGGGCCGCCTCGGCCTCGCGCTTCGCGCGCTCGGGGAGCAGATCGATGAAGATCGCGCGGTCGGGATCGCGGGCGATCCGGTCGAGCGTCGCCTCGAGAAGCTCGACGGGGTCGAGACTGCCGTTGCGCAGCCTTTCGGCGGTTTCGATCGCCGTCGCCCGCTGCATGGCCTATCCCCCGATCACCGTGGCGCCGTCGCTGCGGAACACCATCAGGACACGGTCGCCCGGCTTGAAGTGCCGACCGAACTTGTCCTCGTGGCCGGCCACGACGATGGTCTCCCCTGTCGGCAGGTTGATTGTGACCTCGACGATGTGACCGGAGACCTGCAGCGAGCCGACCTCGCCGGGAAAGCCGCTGGTGCCGTCCGCATTCTGCGGTTCCTCGCTGTTGGCAGGGAGGATGCCGATCGACTCGGCGGGGATGACGATGTTGGCGTTCGAGCCGACCGAGAGCGGCTTGGCGGCGTGGCCCGACAGTGCACCGTGGTCGGTGTTGAGCGTGACGACGTCGCCCTCGACGTGCCTGACCGTGCCCCTGAAAATGGTGTTTCGGCCGATGAAGCGCGCCGTGAATAGGGTCGATGGCTTGGTATAGAGCTCGTAGGGCGCGCTGATCTGCTCGATGCGGCCCTGATTCATGACGACGATACGGTCGGAAAGTGCCAGCGCCTCCGACTGGGCATGCGTGACGAAGACGAAGGTGATGCCGAGATTGCGCTGCAGCAGCTTAAGCTCGTTCTGGATGCTCTTGCGCAGGTTGGCGTCGAGTGCGCCCAGCGGCTCGTCGAGCAGCAGGATGTCGGGTTCTACGACGAGCGAGCGGGCGAGCGCGATGCGCTGCCTCTGTCCACCGGAAAGGCGTTCGGGACGCTGGTCGGCGACGTCGAGCAGACCGAGCTTTTCCAGCATGCCATCGACCTTGCGGTCGCGTTCAGCGGCGGGAACGCGCTTCACGTCGAGACCGAAATTCACGTTGCCGCGCACGGTCATGTGCGGGAACAGCGCGTAGTTCTGGAAAATCATCGAGGTCGGCCGCTGCTCGGGCAGCAGGTCATTGATGCGCTGACCTTTGATCAGGATGTCTCCCGAGGAGATCGATTCGAAACCCGCGATCATGCGCAGTGTCGTCGACTTGCCGCAGCCGGACGGGCCGAGGAACGCGATGAACTCGCCCTTCTCGACGTCGAGGTTGAAGTCGATCACGGCAGGGGTGCCGTTGTCGTAGACCTTTCCGACATGGGAAAGCTGCAGATCGTAGGTCACGCCAGAAAACCCGTTTGCGAGGGGCTGTCGGGCGGCACGTCGCCGCCCGACCCATTACGACGTCCGGTCAGGCCGACAGGAACTCGTCCCACTTGGCCATCAGGTGGTCGTACTCGTCCGGCCACTGGTGCCAGTAGGCGACGTTCGCGGCGCGGGTTTCGAGCGACCCGCCGTCACGCAGATCGCCTTCCTTGATGCCGCGTTCCTCGGGGCCGACCCAGGGCTTGCCCTCGTACCAGAAGGCATACTTGTCGGCCGGCATGGAGTCCTTCACGTTGGTCGTGGGGGAGTAGTACCCCTGCTCCGACACGGCGATGGCGGGCGGACCCGACAACCAGTAGTCGGCATAGGCCGTGACCGCGTCGAGGTTCGGCGTGCCGGTGATCGGCGAAACGCCGATTGCCCAGCCGCGATAGCCTTCCTTCATCGTCGCGTAGGAACACTGTACGCCCTGCGCCTTGACCGCCATGACGGCGGGCTGCCAGGCGTCGGCGATGATCATCTCGCCGGAAGCGAGGAGGTTGACGAGTTCACCGAAGTCTCCCCACAGGGCGCGGAACTGTCCCTCTTTCTTCTTGGCGATGAGGAACTTTGCGGCCTCGTCGATTTCCTCGACGTTCGGGTTGCCCGGGTTTGACACATTGAGCAGCCCGAGCGTGTTCATGGCCATAATCGCCTGACCGAAGGCGATCAGCGGGTCGACGTTCAGGCCGGTCTTGCCCTTGAACTTCGGATCGAACAGCGAGGCCCAGGTCGAGGCTTCCTCCGCCGATACGAGGTCGGGACGGTAGCCGATCGCATCGTAGTTGTAGACGGTCTGGACCATCCAGAGTTCGGTCTGCGTCTCGTCCTTCCAGATCTGGCCAACGATCTGCCGGTTCAGGTCCCACCGATCCGACGCCTTGGTGAACGTTTCGCGGATGTTGGCCCAGTTCTTCAGGTTCGCCGTCGGGATGGTCGTGATTTTCTCGGTGGCGACGACCGCAGCCAGGCGCTCTCCGATGGTTTCCCAGCAGTCATAGGCCGTCGAACCCGAGAGGAGCTCCGTCTGGGTGTTCGGAAAGATGTCGGCCTTGCCCGACACCGCCTTCACGCCAGACTTCTCCTTGAAGTCGTTGAGGATACGTTCCTGCACCGTCACCGACAGGCCGACCGTTCGCAGCTCCTGCTCGGCGAGCGAGGCGGCGAAAGCCTGCTGGGCGCCCAGATAGGGGAACTTCGCCGCAATGGCCGCAGCGGCAGCGCCGCCACCCGCCGCCTGCAGAAGCTTGCGACGGGACATGTGATATCTCTTGATACTGTCGATACTCATCTCAGTTCACCTCCGTTGTTGTCGTGTCTTGCCAACCAATCGTCAGTAGCGCCCCACGAGGAGACCGCCATCAACCACCACCGTCTGCCCGGTCATGTAGCGAGCGGCGTTGGAAGCCAGGAAAAGGATCACGTCCGCGATGTCTTCGGGCTCGCCTATCCGCCCCATCGGAATGAATTCGCCGGCCTTGTCGGCCCCTTCGGGCCCGAGCGAATGCTCCTTGGAGAGGAGCTGCGCGGTACGGATGTAGCCGGGCGCCACGCCGTTCACGCGGATGCCGTCACGGGCGAGCTCGACGGCGAGGCCGCGGACCAGGCCGACCACACCCGCCTTGGCGGCGGAGTAGTGGACGTGCTGATCCCAGCCATAAGCCACGCCCATGATTGAGGACAGGCAGACGATCGCGCCCGACCTGCGCGCCTTCATGCCGGGAAGGGCTGGGCGAACGACGCGAAAGATGCCCTTCAGGTCGATATCGAAGGTATGATCCCACTTGTCGTCGCTGAGTGCGGGAAGCGGCACCTTGTGGGCGATGCCGGCGTTGGCGACGATGCAGTCGATCGCGCCACGGTCATTCTCGACAGCGGCGACGACAGCGTCGGCTTCTCGGGTGGAGCGGACGTCGAGGCGACGGAACTCGGCGCTGCCGCCCCCTTGGCGGATCGATTCCGCGACGTTGGCGCCTTCCTTCTCCAGGATGTCGGAGACGACGACGTGGTATCCCGCGGCGGCAAAGGCGAGGGCAGTGGCCCGGCCGATGCCGATTCCTGCACCCGTAATGAGGACGGTCTTGTTCATAGCATCACGTCTCCCGAATTCGGCCCGAGCGTCTGACCGACGAAGAGGGCGGCATCCGGCGAGCACAGGAAGGCGACGGCTGCGGCGACCTCGTGTGGTTCGCCGAAACGGCCGAGCGGCAGGCCGGCGGCCTTTGCGTTGCGCCACTCTTCCGAGAGCGCCATCACCAGCGGCGTGTTGATCGGGCCGGGCGCGACCGCGTTGACACGCACGCCGTCGACGCTGACCTCGCGGGCCAGGGCCTTGGTCATGCCGATGATCGCGGCCTTGGCGGCGCTGTAGTGGACGAGCTCGACGCCGCCGATCTGACCCAACTGCGATGCGATGTTGACGATGACCCCGGCCTTCGCGGCGAGCATCGCGGGCAGCACAGCCCGTGTCATCAGGAAAGTGCCGCGCACGTGCACCGCGAACATGCGGTCCCATTCCGCTGGCTCGAGATCGACGAAGCGCGCCTGATGGACGTGGCCGGCGCAGTTTACGAGGTGGGTGCAGGCGCCGAAAGTGTCCCGGCAGCGGCCGACGATGGCGCCGACGTCGGCCTCGAGCGAGACGTTGCCGGCTGCGGCGACGGCCGTCTTGCCGATTTCCGCGGCGACTGCCTCCGCAGCCTCGGCACGCAGGTCGTTGACGGTGACCCGGTAGCCGTCCTCGGCGAGCCGGTGCGCGATTGCGCGGCCAATTCCCGATCCCGCGCCGGTGACGATCGCGACGCTCACGCAATGTCCTCCTGGATGGCGGCCTTGCCGGCGCGGCGCACGCTCATGGTCATGAGGATCGCGTAGACGGTCAGCAGCGAGAACGAGAACAGGGTCGTGAGCACGCCGAAGGCGAAGATGTTGGGATGAATCTCGACGGCGAAAGTGCCGTAGATGGCGAGCGGAAGGGTCTGGTCGCGGCCCGAGGCGAACAGCGTTCGCGAAAACTCGTCGTACGACAGAGTGAAAGCGAACAGCATTGCCGACAGGACGCCGGGGAAGATCAGCGGGAAGGTCACCTTCCGGAACGTTCGCATCGGCGGAACGCCTAGTGACCACGATGCCTCCTCGACGGAAGAATCGAAGCGGTTGAGGATCGCCAGCATCACGAGGAAGGCGAACGGGAAGGTATAGACCACGTGGGTGACGTAGGCCGTCGACCACCAGTGGCGTTCGATGCCGAGCGAGTTGGCGGTCAGAGCCGTGCCGAGGCCGGTGAGCACGCCCGGCACCATCATGCCCAGCACGATCAGGTAGAAGACGACGCCGGAACCCTTGAACTTCGAGCGAAACGCCTGCGCCGACATGACTCCGAGCACCGTCGACGTGACCATGGTCATGAAGGCGAGCGTCAGCGAGCGTATCAGCGACTGGCCGAACGGCAGCGGTGCGACGCGCGACGGCGGGGTCAGGCCGAAGATATGCCGGTACCAGTAGGTCGACCATTCGATGATCGGGAACTGCGGCCCGCCCTCGGGCCCCTGCTGGAACGACAGGATGCCCAGCACGATGAAGGGCCCGTAGAGGAACAGGATGAATAGCCCGACATAGACCGCCAGAACCGGCTTGAGGACCCGCGACTCCATCGCTCAGAGTTCCTTCTTCAGGTCGACGACACGCAGGAAGCCCGCGATCACCAACCCCATGATGACGGTGAGGATGACGCCGACGACCGAAGCGAGCGCCCATTTGAGCGAACCGACCTGCGTAACGATGATGTTGCCGAGGAGGTTGACCTTGCGCCCCGACAAGGCGGCGGCGGTGGCGAACTCGCCGAGCACCATGACCGAAACGAAGATGGCGCCGACGATGACACCGGGCAGGCTGAGCGGCAGAATGATCTTGAAGAAAATCCGCCAGAAACTGGCGCCGAGGTCGCGCGCGGCTTCGATGATGTTGCGGTCGATACGGCTCAGCATGAAGGCGATCGGACCGACCATGAAGACGACGTATATCTGCGTCATGCCGATCACGACGGAGATTTCGCTGAACAGCAGCGCCTCGATCGGCGAAGAGATCAGGCCGAGCTTCTGCAGGATTATGTTGATGGCGCCTTCCTTGCCGAGCATCGGCCGCCAGGCAAGCACGCGAATCAGGAACGACGTCCAGAAGGGAATGACGCAGATCACGAGGAGGACCGTCGAGATCGTCTTGCTCTTGACGAACAGGCCGACGAAGAGGGCAGTCGGATAGCCGAGCAAGAAGGTGGCGGCGAGCACGATCAGCCAAAGGCGGATGGTCGTGAACAGCGAGCCGATGTAGGTCTCGGAGGCGAAGAACTGCTTCCAACTGGCGAGCGTCAGGATCGGTTCGATCTTGAACGTGGTCTGTGTCCAGAACGAGACGTAGACGATCATCAGGATCGGCACGGCGAGGAACAGCGTCATCCATAGTGCGCCGGGCGCGATCAGCCAGTAGGCCGTGCGGTTCTTTGCGCTCTCAGCGGTATCGGTGTGTTCAGCCATGGCTGTCGTCCTAGCCGAAGACGATCGCGTCTTCGGGTTTCCACTGGAGTTTGTATTTTTCCCGAGACCGGTATTCCGGCATCCGGCCCTTTCCGAGATGGTGCTCGACCTCGAGGATGTGGCCGTCGGCGGCCTCGAAGAAATACATCACCGCCGAGCCGAGATATTCGGAGGCGACGAATGTAACCGGCACCTCGACGCCCGCGGATGGCGCGGTCTCCCCGACGACCGCGATGCGGTCGTAGCGGATGCCGTAGGCGCCATCGCTGCTTTCGATGCGCTTGCCGTAGGCGAGATCGCCGTAGGCGGTCACGAAGGCGTCGCCGCGCAACTCTCCCAAGAGGACGTTGTAGCGGTTGAGGAAACGCGCGACGTTCGGGTTGGCGGGCGAATTCATGATCGTGTCGGGGGTAGCGAACTGTGCGATCGCGCCGCGGTCGAGCACGACGACGCGGTCGCCCATGGCCAGCGCTTCTGTCTCGCTGCCCGTGACGTGAAGGAAAGTGACGCCCAGCCGCTCGCGGATATTGCGCAGCTCGTCGCGCATCCGCATGCGCAGGTTGGCATCGAGCGCGCCAAGCGGCTCGTCGAGCAGGATCAGGCGGGGTTCGGTAACCAGGGTGCGGGCGAGTGCGACGCGCTGGCGCTGGCCGCCCGAGATCTGGCCGATGTCGCGCCCCTCGAGGCCGGTCAGGCCGACCAGGCGGATCATCTCCGTCACCCGGCGGCGGACCTCGTCCGCCGGCGGCGGCGTATCGGCGTTGACCAGGCCGAAGGCGACGTTTTGATAGACCGACAGGTGCGGAAACAGTGCGAAATTCTGGAAGACGAATCCGATGCCCCGCTTGTGCGGCGCCAGGTTTGTAACATCGCGACCGAACACCGTGACGGTGCCGGCGTCGGGCCTCTCGAAGCCGGCGATGACGCGCAGAAGCGACGTCTTGCCGGATCCGCTGGGGCCCAGAAGGGAGACATACTCATTCTTGTCCAGAACGAGCGAAACGCCGTCGAGTGCCGTCACGTCACCGTAGCGCTTGACGATGCCCGCGAGACTGATGTTCGAGATCGTCTCGGCCATACCGAACCTAAACCCACCCATTCGCCTGCGCTGCGGCCTTTTTGACGCCTACGCTATCATCGGCGGGGTCAATCGCGCTTTGCCTGCAGTGCATGAACTCTTGCCCACCGATGTAATCAAAAATGTCTTTTGTATGCAACATAATTCTTCGTGATGCAAATTTTGGCCATTCCGAGCGGTCGTGCCTCGTGAGTGGTCATTTGCATATGAAGTTTGCATTCATAATTCATTTTTTCCCGCGCCTCATGGTGGGCTGCAATCCTACCCATGGGATCGTTGGCCAAGCGAAGGCCCGCTTGGATGGCGAGTCCGTTCCCTCGCGTTCTTGCCGGCCTTGTGCAGATCGTGCCGGGAGGGCGTGATATTGTAAAATTGAAATTTTTCAGATTCAGTATTCGAGAAACGAATATGCTTCGCACTCTTCGGCGCGCCGCCGTCTTTCCCCGCACCAGCGGCCGTTCGGCGATGTCAGTTCTGCTGCGTCCGCGTGAGGTAGGGCGCGATGAGACTGGATTCGCTGACGATGGCGACGATCTTCAGACGCGCCACGGAGCGTTCGGCCATCATGTTGAGGTAGCGTGCGAGAAGTTCGGCGGCCGGGGCGATCTGTTTCTGTGCCAGAAGCCCGAACAGGCTCGCATAGTCGCGCATGACGATGCGGTCGCGAGGCAGGCCGAGGCGGGTCAGCGCTCGGTTGGCGGCGATCAGCGGCATGTTGTTGCGGGTGATCGCGTCGACCAGTTCGGGATTCGGTGCCCGCGCGATACAGGATTCTGTCAGCATCTGGTCGAGGGTCTCGGCCTCAAGATCCTCGCCCGCCGTTTCCAGCGAGCGCAGGATCCGGTGGACTTCGCCATAGTCGATAAACGGCTCGGCCATGCGCAAGGCCGCCGGTTCGAGGATGGCGCGGATGGCGAAAAGGTTGCGCACGGAGGCAGCGGTCAGCGGCCCGGCGATCCAGTGCGAGCTCTGGTTCTTGCGGATGAGACCGCTCTCGTGCAGTCGGCTCAGCACGTCGCGCACCACCGTGCGGCTGACGCCGAGATGGGCGCCGAGTTCGGTCTCGATGATGCGGAACTCGCCGAAGATGAGGCAGGACGCGACGGCTTTCTCGACGGTGTCATAGACCATCTCCCAGGTGCCGCGGTTCTGCAGCGCCTCGTCGATCTCGCCGGAGATCTGCAGATCGAGTTCACGGATGTCGCGGCGCAGCGGCTCGACCGCCTCGCCGTTGGGGGCGACGAGATAGCCGCGGCCGGGGAAGCGCCTGATCAGGCGCTCCTTCTCAAGAATGCGCAGTGCCGCCTGCACCGGCGCACGGCTCGACTGCGTGAGGCTGGCGATCGGTCCTTCGAGCAGGACGAATCCGGGAGGCAGCCGCCCGCTGAGGATGTTGTTGCGGATCACGCTACTGATCAGCTCGTAGCGGCGCGGCATGGTGAACTTGTCGGCGGAACCGGTCATGCGATATCGGCTCTGACGCGCGCCACGAACCGGCTCCAGGCTCGGACGGCGTAGTTGTGTTCGTCCATGACGGTGTTCCACACGGCAATGCGGTTGGCGCGGTCCCAGTACGAGCCGCCGGCCCGCCGGGAGCCGGCGCGTACGGCGACCTTTCCATCCGGTCCGGGGAGGTCGCGGACCGCCTCCTCGCCTGCGTACCAGTAGGCCCACTCGTCGTCGGCGAGCGTGTGGCGCACCGTTTCGGCGACCGACATGTAATATCCCTGCCGTGCCATGACCGCGCCGGGCCGGCCCGACAGCCACCAGTTCATATATTCGTACGCCATATCTTGGAGGCGGCCGCTGACGTGATGGGCAAGGCTGATGCCGCCGTGCCAGGCGCGATAGCCCTCGACGGGAACCGATTCGACGAAGCGGCTTCCGGCCTCGCCCAGTCCCCAGTAGGCGGGCGACCACATGCTCTGAACCGCGGTCCGTCCGTCCACGACGAGACGCCGGGCCTCGTCGGCGTCGCGCCACACGGCGCGGAAATAGCCCTGTTGCCGTTTCTCCTCGAGCAGGTCCATAAGCGCATCGATTTCCTCGACGTCGAGGTTGCCGATATCGCGGAAAGTGATCGCGCCCGATGCTTCGGCGGCAAGCGCGGCGTCGAAGATGCCGATCGCCGGTTCGTCGACGAGCGCGATCCGGCCCTTGGCTCGCGGATCGAGGAGCCAGGCCCAGCTCTCGCGGTTGCGGTCGCCGCTGCCGAAGACGCCGATGTCGTAACCGAAGGAATCGAGGTTGTGCACGGTCGGCAGCATCGAGATGTAGCGGCTCGGATCCGAGCCGAGTGAATCGCCCGGCTGGACGTAGAGCTTCTTGACCGGCGCGTCGCCATGTCCCTCCCAGCCGTGGCGGCTGATGCGGCCGCGCTTGGTCAGGTCGCTGACCTCGTCCCACTTGTCGAGGCGCAGCGTATCGAGTGGCTGCAGGGCACCCCAGAACCAGACGATATCGAGGTTGTGGAAGCACTGGTCGTAGACGTCGTAGGAGCCGGGTTCCAGGGCCGCCTTGCGCTGGCAGGCGATGAAGTCGAGCACCTCGTACTCGACCTTGAAGCCGAGATCGGCTTCGGCCAATGCCACGATCGGGTCGATGATAGTGATCGAGGTGCCAAGCACGCGCAGTGTCGCCGGCCGCATGACAGCCGGCGAGGCAGGGGGGTGGGGATGACTCGGGCTCATCGGCTGCGACAGATAGAGCATTTCGATGGCCGATAGAAAGGGGGACGACGAGAAGGCGTCCGACGCCCGCCGACCTGTGCCGGCCTTTGTTTCCCTTCGATGCCGCTCACGGCCAGTCGGCGAAACGCGCGGCGGGAACGGTCGCGGCTTCGGCGCGCGCGGTCGACACCAGCTTGCGGTAGCGGCCCGGCGCCATCCCGGTCATGCGCCGGAAAAAATTCGAAAAATGTGCCGGATCGCCGAAACCGAGCGCGTTGCCGAGTTGCTCGATGGTCAAGGCCGAGCGCTCCAGGCGTGTCGCCGCTTCGTGTGCCAGGCGCTCGGACACCAGCGCCTTCGGTGATTTGCCGATGCCGGTCGTGCAAATGGCGTGCAGCCGGTCGGGCGAGATGCGCAGCGCCTCGGCATATTGCGCGATCGTCCAGTGGCTGCGGAAATTCATCTCTACCAGCTGACGGAAGCGCTGCAGGAGGGCGGAGCGCTCGCCGCTTGCCGGCGGCGGCGGTCTCTCGCCGCCGGACACGCGCAGGAGGGCGACGAGTATGATGCGGACAAGTGCCGATATGAGGAGAGGCGACCCCTGTTGCGGTTGGCGAAGCTCGGCGTGGACGCCCGCAATGCACCGCTCGATCAGGCTGGCCTGGTCGGCGTGACCGGCCAGGGAGAGTTCGAAATCTCGCTCGACAAGATAACCGAGGGTCGCCGATTCCGCCTGGTCCCCGATCGCGGCGACGATCATCTGGTTCTCGATCCAGGCGCGGTAACCGGCGGCACCGGCGTCGATCCGCAGCCGGCCGACGCGCAGGCTGCCGAGCCACATGACCGCGGGTCCCGAAATGGCGTGGCGGTCGCCGTCCACCTCGGCCTCTCCATTGCCATCGGAAAGCAGGACAAGCTGGCGGGACGGCGTTTGTCCCTCCCGGTTGAATGACCACAAGCGGGGCTGGAGGCCACCTTCGATCCGTTCGACGTACATCGCCTGCGTCCGCGCATGAAATGGATGCAGCCGCCTTACCAGAAATATGCAATAGATAGCCAGATTTCTGAATTTCCTCGTCGTTCGCGCTGGTGTCTTCTAGGTACAACAAAAAGGGCGGCCCCGGTCAGCGACCGGTCGGATGGGGCGTGTCCCGAAGGGGAGGAAGACGTTGAACGAAACGGCGCGCGCCGCGACCGCATTCGCCACCGGGGCGCCAGTCCCCGCCACGGCGGCGGAGGCGCGCCATGTCGCCAACATCGCCGCCGCCGCGTTCCCGGCCTGGTCTGTCGTGGCGCCGTCCGCACGCCGCGAGATCCTCAACCGCGCCGCAGATCTGATGGCGTCCCGCGAGGAGGCTTTCGCCCGCATAATCGCCGAGGAGACGGGCGGCACCCGCGCCTGGAGCGAACTCAACGTCAAGCTCGGCGCGGCAAATCTGCGCGAGGCGGCGGCGCTGACCACCCAGGTCGGCGGCGAGGTGATTCCGGCCGACCGGCCCGGTTCGCTCGCCTTCGCCTTGCGCCAGCCCTGTGGCGTCGTCCTTTCGATTGCGCCGTGGAACGCGCCCATCGTCCTGGCGGTGCGCGCGATTGCGACACCGCTCTGCTGCGGCAACACGGTGGTTTTCAAGGCATCCGAACTCTGCCCGCTGACGCACCAGCTGGTCGTCGAGACGTTCGCCGAGGCGGGCCTTCCCGCCGGCGTGCTCGGCATCGTCCACAATGCCGAGGAGAACGTCCAGGAAATCGTCGAGGCGCTGATCGCCCATCCCGCGGTGCGGCGCGTCAACTTCACAGGATCGACGCGTTCGGGCCGCGTCATCGCGGAGCTCTGTGCAAGACACCTGAAGCGCAGTCTTCTCGAACTCGGCGGCAAGGCGCCGATGATCGTGCTCGACGACGCCGATCTCGACGAGGCGGTGAAGGCGGCCTGCTACGGCGCCTTCTTCCACCAGGGCCAGATCTGCATGTCGACCGAGCGGCTGATCGTCCACGAGGACGTTGCCGACGATTTCGTGCAGAAGCTGCGCGCCGCCGCGGAACAGCTGACCGCCGGCGATACGGGGCGCGGCGACCACAAGATCGGGCGAATGATCAGCGAGCAGGCGGCTGTGCGCGTCAAGGCGATGGTCGATGACGCGGTCGTACGCGGTGCCCGTATCGTGACGGGAGGCCGCCTCCGGGGCGCCTGTCTCGACGCGACCGTGCTCGACGGCGTCTCGCCCGGCATGCGCATCTATTATGACGAGACGTTCGGTCCGGTGGCGAGCGTCATCCGCTTCTCCGATATCGACGAGGCGGTGTCGATCGCCAACGATACCGAGTACGGGCTGGCGGCAGCGGTCTTCGGCCGCGACATCATGCGCGCCCTCGACGTCGCGCGCCGGCTGGAGACGGGCATCTGCCACATCAACGCGGCAACCATCCACGACGAGCCGCAGATGCCGCTAGGCGGCATGAAGTCGTCCGGCTACGGCCGCTTCGGCGGCAAGGCCGGCATCGAGGAATTCACCGAACTTCGGTGGATAACGATCCAGAGCGGGAAGCTCGACTACCCGATCTGAACGCCAGGCCGCGGCGAGGAGCCGCGCCGACCACAACCAAGGGAGGAAGACATGATCAGACGAACCCTACTCGCACTGGCGGCCGGCGCCGCCGCCGCAGCCATGCTGACCGGCGCGGCCTCTGCGCAGGAAGTGCTGAAGTTCGGCGCGAGCGCGCCGAAATCGGGACCGCTCGCCGGCGGTGCCGCCGTCAGCCACTGGCCCGCCATCCAGCTCTGGGTACACGACGTCAACGAGCGCGGTGGCATCGACGTTGGCGGCACCAAGCGAAAGGTCGAGGTGATCGAGCTCGACGACCAGACCAACGGCGAGACCGCGATCAAGAACATCCAGCGGCTTGCCACCGTCGACAAGGTCGACTTCCTCGTCGCGCCCTATTCGACCGGCCTCAACATCGCCGCGGCGCCGGTCATCGCCCAATACGGCTATCCGCAACTCGCCGCGACCGCCGTCGGCGACGGTTTCGAGGCACTCGCCCAGCGCTGGCCGAATTCGTTCTGGCTGCTCGGCTCGTCCAAGGCCTTCGCCGAGGACCTGGCGGGCGTGCTGAAGGGCATGAAGGACGCCGGCAAGATCGGCAACAAGGTCGCCGTGGTCAACGTCGCCGACGCTTTCGGCATCGAACTCGCCAATGCCGGCAAGCCGGCGCTGCAGGCCGCGGGCTTCGACATCGTCTACGAGACGTCATACCCGCTGCAGCAGCAGGATTTCGCGCCGATCATCGCCGCCGCGCAGGCAGCGGCTCCGGACGCGTTCGTCGCCTTCTCCTATCCGGGCGACACGTTCGGGCTTTCGGCGCAGGCCAAGATCGCGGACCTGAAGGTGAAGGCCTTCTATGTCGGCGTCGCCACGGCTTTTCCCGCCTACCTGCAGGCGAACGGCGCGGCCGCCGAGGGCGTGCTCGGCGCAGGGGCTGTCAACCCCGAGGCGCCCGGCATGGCCGAGTGGCGGGAGCGCCATACCAAGGTGACCGGAACCGAGCCCGACTACTGGGCATCGGCGATGACCTATGCCAGCCTCGAAATGCTCGAGCAGGCGATCACCGCCGCCGGCACGACCGACAAGGCTGCCGTGATCGACAAGCTGAAGACCACGACCTTCAAGACCGTCATGGGCGACATGTCGCTTTCCGGCAACGTCAACCAGAAGTTCTGGACGGTCGGCCAGTGGCAGGGCGGCAAGTATTACGGAGTCGCGGCCGAGGGTTTCGAGGACGTCAAGGCTCCCATCGTGAAGGAAGGCTGGGGCAACTAGCGCCTTCGGGCCCAGAACGGGAGTGCGGCGGGCTCTGGCCCGCCGCGTTCCGGCTCACGTAATCACACAGGAGTCGCATGAGCATCATCGTCACAGGCCTGCTGCTGGGCGGCACCTACGCGCTCATTGCGGTAGGGCTCACGCTGCAGTACGGCGTGTCGCGCATCATGAACCTCGCCAACGGCGAGAACCTGGTGCTCGCCTGCTTCGTCGCGTTCTGGTTGTGGACGGCGCACGCCGTCAATCCGATCCTGGCGATCGCGGCCATCGTGCCGGCCGCGTTCGTGCTCAACTGGCTCATCTACGTCTACGCGCTGCGGCCCCTGGTCGATCGCGCCAGGACTCGCGGCCAGCTCGAGGTCGATTCGATCCTCGCCACCTTCGGCCTGATGTTCATCTTCCAGGGAGTGATGCTGCTCGGCTTCGGCGGCGGCTACCACAACTACAATTTCCTCAACGTCGCCGTGCCGATCCTGGGCGCCAACTACGGCCTGAACCGCGTGGTGGCATTCCTCGCGGCGGTGGTGATCGCCGCGGCGCTTTGGCTCTTCCTCTACCGCACCCGCTACGGCACGGCGATCCGCGCGGTCGCGGTCGACCCGAGTTCGGCGCGGCTGGTGGCCATCGACGTGCCGCGCGCCTCGGCGCTCGCCTTCGCCATCGGCGGCGCGCTGACGGCCGCGAGCGGCGCGCTGCTGTCGACCTTCTACACCTTCAACGCATCGATGGGGGTCGTCTTCACCATGAAAGCGCTGATCATCGTCATCATGGGCGGTGTCGGCGACGTGCGCGGCGCGGTGTTGGCAGCGCTGATCCTCGGCATCGCCGAGACGGCCGTGGCCACGCTGGTCGATCCGGGACTGACGATCGCCGCGACCTACGCGCTGTTCATCCTCGTGCTGCTGTTCCGGCCGCAGGGCATCTTCGGGAGGCGCACGGCATGACCAGGCCGACCGAGAAAGAAATGCAGATCGCGGCGGGCGGCGCGGTGGCGCTGGCACTGCTCGCCCTGCTGCCGCTGATCGACCAGGGCTACTATCTCTCGCTGGCGCTCAACATCGTCATGTATGTTGTGCTGTGCACGGCCTGGACGCTGTTTTCCGGCCCGACCCACTACGTCTCGCTGGCGACGGCCGCGTTCTTCGGCGTCGGTACCTACGCCGTCGCCCTCGGCATCGACATCCTGCCGCTCCCGGTCCTGATGCTGATAGCGGCAGTCGCCGGCGGCCTGCTTGCGGCTCTGGTCGGTGTCGCGACGCTGCGGCTGTCGGGCGTCTACTTCGTCATCTTCACGCTGGGGCTCGCCGAACTGGTGCGCCAGGTCGTGACCTGGCTGCAGACGAAGTTCGGATCGGCCATCGGACTCTACGTGCTCACCGACTACCGGGAGATGCACATCTACTGGATGCTGCTGACGCTGGCGGCGGTGGTCTACTTGACCGGCTGGCTCGTCAACCGCTCGCGGCTCGGCTTCGCCATGCGCATCATCGGCAACGACGAAACCGTCGCCCGCCATGTCGGCATCGATACGGCGCGGGCGAAGGTGATCCTGTTCGTCATCTCCGGCGCTTTCATCGGCGTCGTCGGTGCAATCCTGGCGCCGCGCTTCTCCTACATCCAGCCGCCTTCGGCGTTCGATCCGATGATCTCGTTCCAGGTGGTCATCATGTCGCTGCTCGGCGGCACAAGGCGGCTGTGGGGACCGCTGCTCGGCGTCATCCCCTTCACCATCCTGTTCGACCAGATCACCGCCTATTTCCCGAACCACACCAGCCTGATGATCGGCATCGCTTTCATGGCGATCGTCTATCTGCTGCCCAACGGCGTGCTCGGCCTGTGGGAGGACGTTTCGCGGCTGCGCAGGCGCATCCGCATCGTCGTGGTCGACGAAAGGGAGGCCAGATGACAGCCGCGACGCTTTCCGTCATCGCCGCGCGGCGCCTGTTCGGCGGGCTCGTCGCCGTCAACGACGTCTCCTTCGACGTTCGCCCCGGCGAGCTGCTCGGCCTGATCGGGCCGAACGGTTCCGGCAAGACGACCATGCTCAACCTGATTTCCGGCGCGCTGAAGCCGACCGCCGGCGAGATCCGGCTCGACGGCGTACGTATCTCCGGCCTGCCGGCGCACCAGATCGCACGGCGCGGTGTCGCCCGCACCTTCCAGCTCGTCCGTGTGCTGCCGTCGCTCGATGCCGAGGAAAATGTCATGGCCGGCGCCGTTTTCGGCCACATGCGTGCCTGGGGCAAGGAGGCGCGGCATCTCGCCAATGCGCTGCTCGACCGAGTGGGCCTCGGCGGTCGCGCCCACCAGCCGGTGGCGGCGATGACCTACATCGACCAGAAGCGCGTCGAGCTGGCTCGGGCGCTCGCCGCCAACCCACGCGTGCTGCTCCTCGACGAGTGGCTGGCTGGCCTCAACCCGAGCGAACTCAAGATCGGCATCGCGCTGATCGAGGAGCTTCGCGGCGAAGGCCGCACCATCATCATGGTCGAGCACGTCATGGACGCCATCCGCTCGCTCTGCGACCGCTGCGTGGTCATGTCGAGTGGCATCAAGATCGCCGAAGGCGGCGTCGCCGAGGCCTTGTCGCACCCGGAAGTCGTGCGTGCCTATCTCGGAGACGGCGATGCTTGAGGTCGCCAACATCGCCGTCAGCTATGGCCGCCACCGCGCTCTCGAGGGCGTCGGGCTGCGCATCAACAGCGGCGAGATCTGCGTCATCCTCGGCGCCAACGGCGCGGGCAAGTCGACGCTTCTCAAGGCAATCGCCGGCATGGTTGCAGTCGAGCCGGGCGGTTCGATCCGCATGAACGGCAAGCAGATCCTCGGGATGAAGGCGCACCGCATCGTCGAGGAGGGTATCGCTCTGGTGCCGGAGGGCAGGGGCATCTTCGGCGACCTGACGGTGGCCGAGAACCTGCAGCTCGGTGCCTTCGCGGCCCGCGCGCGCACCGGCGAGAAAGACACGCTGGAGAATGTCTACGCGCTCTTCCCGCGGCTCGCGGAGCGCAGGGCCCAGGTGGCGCGGACCATGTCGGGCGGCGAGCAGCAGATGGTCGCGATCGGCCGGGCGCTGATGTCGAGGCCCGAGATCCTGATGCTCGACGAGCCCTCGCTCGGCCTGTCGCCGCTGCTCACGCAGGAGCTGTTCCGCTCGCTGCGGGCGGTGGCAGCGACGGGCGTCGGCATTCTGCTCGTCGAGCAGAACGCCAGGCAGAGCCTCAAGATCGCCGACCGCGGATATCTCATCGAGAACGGCGCCATGACCGGAGAGAACAGCGCTTCTGCGCTTATGAACGATCCGGCCGTGATCAACGCCTATCTCGGCGGCAGCGCCGGCAAGGTGGCGGTGCGCCGCGCGACCGTGCAGCTGCCGCCACCGATGCGCCTGCCTGTTTCGGTCGCGGCGATCGGCCGGCTCGCCGGCGACCTCGCGCTTCGGGCCGCGCGCATCCAGCACGCCTTCGTGCGCACGCTGCGCCGCGAGGGCGAACTGCCCAGCGCCTTCGTCGGCCGCTACGATCCGCAGGCCGGCGGCGACCCGTGGGCGGATCTGCCCTCCGCGCCGCCGTTCACGCCTGCCGCGCCGCACGTCTCCGCCGACGGCCGGCGCCTCGCCGACAAAGCCGCCGACCTGTCGCTAAGGGCGGCCGAGCGCCTCGCCGACCATGTGCGGTCGCGGCGCCTCACCGGCGTCACGCCCAGCGCCTTCGCCGCGGCGAAGGTCCGCGGCGACGCGCCCGCCGAGAGGCCGGCGTCCGGCCAGGACGGGAGGCTGAACGGCTCGCACGGGCTGATCGGCCACAACAGCGCCGGCATCGCGCTGGAGGACGAGGGCGATCAAGAGCAAGCCGCCGTCGCGCCGGCGCCCATGTCCGTCCTGCCCCCCATCGCCGACCTTGCCGCGCGCGCCGCTTCGATCCACGCCAGCCATGTCGCCGAAAGCCGAAAACGCCTTTCGGCCTTCGTCATCCCAGCGGAGTCCCCGCCCGAGGCGCCGGCGCCGCACCCGATCGGAAAGCCCGCGAAGAAGAAGCGGAAGAAGAAGACCTAGGACATCACACCAGGAGGCAGCACGATGGCACGCGTGTTCGAAGGCATGTACATCGGCGGCGGATGGTCCGCCGCGAAGAAGACGTTCAAGGATTTCAACCCGGCCGACAGCTCGGTCTGGGCGGAGGTGCCGGACAGTGGCCGGGCCGAGGCAGCCGCTGCGATCGAGGCGGCGCATGCGGCGTTTCCCGCATGGTCGGCGTTGCCTTTCTCCAAGCGCGCGCACGTCCTGCACAAGGCCGCCGAGATCTGGGAGAAGCGGCGCATGGAGATCGTCGACGCCATCCAGGCCGAGGGCGGCGGCTGGTTCGGCAAGGGCATGTTCGAGACCGGCTACGTCACCGAAATCTTCCACGCAGCCGCGGCCTCGGTCTGGCAACCCGTCGGCGAGGTTCTGCCGTCGGAATACGGCAAGGTGTCGATGGCGGTGCGCCGGCCGATGGGCGTCGTCTCGGTCATCAGCCCGTGGAACTTCCCCTGCATCCTCACCGCCCGCGGTTTCCTGTTCCCGCTCGTCGCCGGCAACACGATCGTGCTGAAGCCGTCCGAGGAGACGCCCTATCTCGGCGGGCTGCTGTTCGCCGAAATCTTCGAGGAGGCCGGCCTGCCGAAGGGCGTGCTCAACGTCGTCACTTGTTCGCGCGACAACGTCCAGGAGGTCGGCGACGAACTGATCGAGCACCCTTATGTGAAGGGCATCTCGTTCACCGGCTCGACCGCAGTCGGCCGGCAGATCGCGGCGAAGGCCGGCGCGCACCTGAAGAAGTGCTGCGTCGAACTCGGCGGCAAGGATTCGCTCATCGTGCTCGAGGACGCCGACATGGAGCGCGCCACGCAGGCCGCCAACTTCGGCTCGTTCATGCACCAGGGCCAGATCTGCATGTCGGTCGAGAAGGTGCTCGTCCACGAGAAGATCTTCGACGCGTTCCTCAAGCGCTTCGTCGAGCGCGCCGCCAGGCTGAAGGTCGGCGATCCGACGAAGAGCAAGGAACACGTCATCGGCCCGCTGATCAACGACAAGCAGGTCGCCAAAGTGAGGGAACAGCTCGACGACGCCATCGCCAAGGGCGCCAAGGTCGTGCTGGGCGGCAAGATCGAGGGGCGCTTCGTCGAACCGACGATCCTCACCGGCGTGACGCCGGACATGAAGCTCTACCAGGACGAGACGTTCGGCCCCGTCGTTCCCGTGATCCCGTTCCGCACCGACGAAGAGGCGATCCAGATCGCCAACGACAGCGAGTATGGCCTCTCGGCCGGCGTGATGACGGCCGACGAGGCGCGCGGGCTGGCCATCGTCAACAGGCTCGACACCGGCAACTGCCACGTCAACTGCAGCAGCGTGAACGACGAGCCGCATGTGCCGTTCGGCGGGTTCAAGGCGTCGGGTTTCGGCAAGCACGGCGGGCGCTGGTCGCTGGAGACCTTCACCGAGACGCGCTGGATCACCCTCGACCGCGGCGGCCGTCCGTACCCGCCGGTGTTCTGAGCGGCCACGTGACCTTCGGAGCCGAAAGACCCGGTGCGGCGGCCGTGGCCTTGCGGTACCGCCGCCGGACGTTCAGGGCCGAGATGCGGGTTTGATCCACGTCATAGACGATCGCGGTGCGTGCGTGCATCGAAAGCGCCGCACCACGTTTTCGAGGGCGAGATGCAACAGGATCAAGGTGACCGTCCACAAGGGGCAGGCGCAAGCGCCGTTCCTGCTGGAGCGAAGGCCCTCGATGCCATCATCGGCGAGGCCGCGCCGCGCGCGGGGCGGGGCAGGCGGATCCTGCGCTGGACGGCGATCGGACTGGCGGCCGTCGTCGCCGCCTACTTCGTCTGGTCCTATCTTTCGTCCGGCCCGACCTACGACTACGTCACCCGGAAGGTCACGCGCGGCGACCTGACCGTCGTCGTGACGGCTACCGGCACGGTCCAGCCGGTCGCGCAGGTGGACGTGTCGACGGCGATCTCGGGCATCGTCCGCAAGGTTAATGTCGACTACAACAGTCCGGTCAGCCGCGGCGACGTCCTCGCCGAACTCGATACCGACACGCTGGAGGCGACGGCAGCGGCCGCGCGCGCCCGCCTGGTGGTCGCCGAGGCCAATGTGGCCAAGGCGAAGGCGGCCCATGAAGCATCGGTCACCACCTACGAGCGCCAGGCCTCGCTCTACAACAAGGGGTTCATGTCGGCGCAGACGTTGCAGGACACGCAACTCACCATGAACGCCAACGCCGCCGCATTGAAAGCCTCCGAGGCCGAGGTGCTGGTGGCTCGGGCCGACCTGCAACTCGCCGAAACCAATCTCGCGAAGGCGCTGATCACCTCGCCGATCGACGGCGTGGTGCTGACCCGCAACATCGACGAGGGGTCGACGGTCGCGGCGTCCTTGCAAGCTCCGGTACTTTTCACCATCGCCGGCGATCTCAAGCGGATGGAGGTGCAGGTCGACGTCGACGAGGCCGACATCGGCAAGGTCGCAGTCGGTCAGGAGGCGGCCTTTTCGGTCGACGCCTACGTGAACCGGTCCTTTCCGGCAGTGATCACCGACATCCGCTTCGTTTCCCAGACCATCAACAACGTCGTCACCTACAAGGCCCTGCTCAAGGTGGACAACGAACAGATGCTGTTGCGTCCGGGCATGACGGCGACCGCCGAGATCGTGGTCGACAGGGTCGCGGGCGCCCTGCTGACGGCAAACGCGGCGCTGCTCTACACGCCGCCGGCCAAGACGGAGTCCAGCGGCTTCCTCGGCATCTTCCGGCCCCCGAACATGGGGGCGGTGACCACGAACGAGGCACCGACCGGCACCCGGACGGTCTGGGTGCTGCGCGACAGGGTGCCGATCGAGGTCGCCGTCGAAACCGGCGCCACCGACGGCCAGAATACGCAGATCCTCTCGGGCGAGATCGCCGAGGGCGACGAGGTGATCGTCGACGCCGTCGCCAGGGAATGACGGCCGTGGACCTTTCCCAACCACCGCTGGTCGAATTTCGCGGCGTCAGCAAGGTCTATGGCAGCGGCGAGGCGGAGGTGCTGGCGCTCGACCGGGTCGACCTCGCGATTACGCGCGGCTCCTTCGTCGCCATCATGGGACCGTCCGGCTCGGGAAAGTCGACGGCGATGAACATCATGGGCTGCCTCGATGTGCCGACCGCCGGCGACTACCTGTTCCAGGGGGTGCCGACCCGCGGCCTCGACCGCGACGGGCGCACGCTCCTGCGCCGCCACATGATCGGCTTCGTCTTCCAGGGCTTCAACCTGCTCTCGCGCACGACCGCGGTGGAGAATGTCGAGCTGCCGCTCGTCTACCGCGGCATGAAGGAGGAGGAGAGGCGTCGCCGGGCGCTTATCGCGCTCGACCAGGTCGGCCTCGCCGACAGGGCCAATCACACGCCGGCGATGATGTCGGGCGGCCAGCAGCAAAGGGTCGCCATCGCCCGCGCCATCGTCACCGATCCCGCGGTGCTGCTCGCCGACGAGCCGACCGGCAACCTCGACACGAAGATCAGCCGCGAGATCATGGGAATCGTAACCCGGCTCAACCGCGAGCGCGGGCAGACCGTCGTCATGGTCACGCACGAGGACGACATCGCGCGCTATGCGCGCCGCGTCATCCGCTTCCTCGACGGGCGGATCGAGTCCGACCGGGAGCAGGAGGCGACCGGTGTTCTATGAGACGATGAAGCTCGCCGCGCAGGCGATCCTGCGCAATCCGATGCGCTCGTTCCTCACCGTGCTCGGCATCGTCATCGGCGTCGCCGCAGTCATCGCCATGGTGACGATCGGCAACGGGGCGACGGCGCGGGTGACCGCCGACCTCGGCAAGCTCGGCAGCAACATGCTTTTCATCCTTCCCGGCCAGTTCGGCCCGGGCCGCGCCAGCAGCCAGGCCAAACCCTTCAACGCGAGGGACGTCGCCGCCATACGCGCCCAGATTTCCGGCATCGTCGCCGTCGCGCCCGTCGCCCAGTCGTCCGCCACGGTGGTGTACGGCGGCGAGAGCCGCTCGGTGACGGTGATCGGCACCACGTCGGACTACATCGTCGTCGGTGCGTGGTCGATCGCCGCCGGCCGGGGATTCCTCGAGGCGGAAGAACGCGGCAGTTCGGTGTGCATGATCGGGGAAACGGTGCGCACGAAGCTCTTCGGCCGTGCCTCGCCCCTCGGTCAGAACATCAGGGTGGGCAAGATCTCGTGCGGCGTCATCGGCCTGCTCGGCAAGAAGGGCCAGTCGGGCATGGGAGTCGACCAGGACAACACCGTGCTGATGCCGATACGCACCTTCCAGCGTCGCATCTCCGGCAACAGCGACATCGCCACGATCATGGTCGCGGCACGCGACGGCGTGTCGACGACCAAGGTCCAGGGCGACATCGAGCGGCTGATGCGCGAGCGGCGCGGCATCTCGGTCGGCAAGGAGGACGACTTCTCCGTCAACGACATGACCCAGATCGCCGAGACCATGGCGGGGACCACCAGCGTGCTGACCGGGCTTCTCGGTGCCGTAGCGGCGGTCAGCCTGCTCGTCGGCGGCATCGGCATCATGAACATCATGCTGGTGTCGGTGACGGAACGCACCCGCGAGATCGGCATCCGGCTGGCGATCGGGGCGCTGGAACGCCAGGTGCTCATGCAGTTCCTCGTCGAGGCGACGGTCCTCGCGCTCTTCGGCGGCGTGATCGGCATCCTCTTCGGCCTGGCGCTCGCCTATGCGGTCAGCGGCTATCTGGGACTGCCCTTCGTCACCGATCCCGAGATCATCCTGGTGGCCTTCGTCTTCTCGGCTCTGATCGGTACGGGCTTCGGCTACTTCCCGGCCCGCCAGGCCGCACGGCTCAATCCGATCGACGCACTGCGCCACGAATAGCAGCGGCCGCGACGGGTTCTCCGGCCGCGGCCGCCGGAACGCACCGTTTCGAACCTGCTACCTGACGACGTGCACCGAGCACTGCGCATGCCGGACGACCCGCGCCGCGGTCGAGCCGATGAGGAAGTCGCCGAAGCCAGGACGGTGCGAGGCGATGACGATGACGTCGGCCTTGCGGTCGGCCGCGCATTCCAGGATCGTGGTCGCCGGATGACCGGAACGCACCTCGATCTCGGCGTAGATGCCCTGGCCGGCGAGCGTTTCCTCAAGACGCGACCGGGCGTCTTCGACCGTGCGCGCGGTAATATCGGAAGGAAGCTCGGCGGCAACGAAGGCCGGCAGATTCTCGACGACGTTGATCAGGGTCACCTTCGCGTCAGTTCCCCCGAGGAGGCGGGCGACGTCGAGCATGGACTGCAGCCGCTCGGTATGGCCGAGATCGACCGGAATGATGATGTTCTTGTACATGGGACGTCCTCCGGTTGGAGGCCGAACGTCACGCAAGTCGGCGTTCGGCACCTTGACGTGAATCAAGAACGCGCATCGAGCCCGGTTGCGGCCGGGCGCCGTTCCGCAGCACATGGAGGCCGAACGCATGGACTTTCTCCTCGACGGATCGCGCGACGCCCCGACCACCATCCTGCTTGCCCACGGCGCCGGCGCGCCGATGGAATCGGCGTCGATGAACGCGGCCGCCGCCGCGCTCGCCGCGGAGGGATTTCAGGTGGCGCGGTTCGAATTCCCCTACATGGCGGCGCGGCGCGTCGGGCAGCGCAGGCCGCCGCCGCGTGCGGAAGCGCTCGTTCCCGAATTCGAGGCTGCGGTCGCCGCGCTTCGCTCCGCCGGCCCTCCGATCATCGGCGGCAAGTCGATGGGCGGCCGCGTCGCTTCGCTCGCCGCCGATACCTTGTACGCGCGCGGCGCGATCCGCGGCCTTCTCTGTCTCGGCTATCCGTTCCATCCACCGGGAAAGCCCGGGGAATTGCGCACGGCCCACCTCGCCAGGCTCACGACGCCGGCCCTGATCTGCCAGGGCACCCGCGATCCGTTCGGCACGCGCGAAGAAGTCCGGGGCTACGTCCTGTCCGGTCGGATCGAGCTTCTGTGGCTGGAGGACGGCGACCACGACCTCAAGCCGCGGAAGAGCGTGTCGGGCTTCTCGGCCGACGATCACTCAAGGACGATGGCGCGGACCGTGCGCGCCTGGTGCGATCGCATCGGCTGAAGTTTCGTCCGTTTCCGGGGACGCTTCGCGCCGGGAACAACTCCCGCCGCCAATGCCGGCGATCCCGGCCGGGCCGGTCCCGACAGCGACATCGGATACGGGCCGATCGACCGCCGCGGCCCTGCGCAGGCCCGGCGGGCG
>DUSC01000024.1 GCA_012842935.1 Hyphomicrobiales bacterium
GGTGCAGCCGTTTCCACAGGCCGAGCCCGCGGCGGATGTTGAAGGGAAATCCGAGCCGGTGCCCGGATGCGGCCCCGGCGATCGCCGGCAGCGTCTTCATGTAGGCGTAAAGGTCGGCGACGTCGCCGGGCGCCATGCGCGCGTAGGAGGTATAGGGGAATGCCGGATAATAGTGCTCGCCCTCCGGCGAGACGCCGTGCAGCATGGCGTCGGCGAACTCTTGCAGAGACCACAGCCCGATGCCGTCGCGCGGATCCTGCGAGATGTTGGGGGCGACGAAGGTGCCGAACGGCGTGACGAGTTCGACTCCGCCGGCAAGTTCGAGCCGCGCGGCGCCCTCGGACTTCGGCCTGGCGTGGCAGGACGTGCATCCGCCGGCGTTGAAGATGAGTTCGCCGCGCGCGGGATCGCCGGTCCCGAGCGCAGCGAGGTCGTCGGCGTCCAGCCGGTCGGGCGACGTCAGCCACCAGAAGGCCCCGCCCCCCGCGATACCGAGGAGGAGAGCGGCCGAAAGTGCCTTGCCGACCGGCCCCATCAACGGCGATCAGCTCTGCGGCAGCCTGTAGGTCTGGTGGCAGGCGCCGCAATTGGCGGCAATCGCGCCGAACTGCGCCTTGAAGGCGTCGAGATCCTGGGCCGGCGCGGCGAGAGCCGCGGCGACGTCAGCCTCGAACTTGTCCTCGGCTGCCTTGAAGCCGGCCATGTCCTCCCAGATCTTCGGCGAGGCCTTGGTGTCCCCGGAATCGCTGCCGGCGGGGAACAGGGCGTCGACGTCGAACTTTTCTCCGTTGGCCGCGAGGCCCTGGAGAGCGGCGAGCACGGCTGCGGCGTCGAACGGCTTTTCGCCCTTTGCGATCGGCGCCAGCTGGCCGACGAGGCCGCCGCGCTCCTTCATCAGGGCCTTGCGGTCGGCGATCGGGTCGGCGAAAGCCGCGCCCGAGACGAGTGCGACGGCGGATAAGGCGAGTACCAGTCGTTTCATGAAGTCCCTCCGGGGTGCATTGGATGCTGCACCCGAACCAACGCCACGATGGCCGAAATAGTCCCGACTCGCCTTTCACGGTTGCGTGAAGCGGAGAGGCCTTCGGCAGAAACGCAAAGACCCCGGCGCGGCCGGGGTCTTCCTCGTCGCGATCGGCCGCGGGCCGTCAGCCCTTCGCCTTCTCGTACATCTCCAGCACGTAGTCCCAGTTGATCAGGTTGTCGACGAAGGCTTCGAGATACTTCGGCCGGGCGTTGCGGTAATCGATGTAGTAGGAGTGCTCCCACACGTCGACGCCGAGGATCGGCGAGGCGCCGTGGACCAGCGGGTTCTCGCCGTTCGGCGTCTTCGAGATGGCAAGCCTGCCGTCCTTGACCGACAGCCACGCCCAGCCCGAGCCGAACTGGGTGACGCCGGCATTGATGAAGTCGGCGCGGAACTTGTCGTAGCCGCCGAGGTCGGCATCTATCGCCTTAGCGAGCGCGCCGGGCAGCTTGGTGCCGCCGCCGCCCTTCTTCATCCACTTCCAGAAGTGGATGTGGTTGTAGTGCTGGCCGGCATTGTTGAACAGGCCGGCATTCTTGCCGAAGGACTGTTTCACCACCTCTTCCAGCGGCAGGTCGGCCATGCCGGCCTCGGCGGCGAGCTTGTTGCCGTTGTCGACATAGGCCTTGTGGTGCTTGTCGTGATGGTACTCGAGCGTCTCCTTCGACATGAAGGGCTGCAGGGCCTCGTAGTCGTAGGGGAGTTCAGGCAGTGAGAAAGCCATGGATCATGCTCCTTCTTGGCATTGGACGGGCGGGGGGTGCCCGGAGAAGACGGCGATGGGCCGGCGGCCGGCCATCGGGCCGCGGCGTACGGATACAAATCTAGTGCCTCACCGGGCGGAAGTCGAATGCGCCCAGTCCCAATAGAGCTGGCGCGCTTTCTTGGCGACCGGGCCCGGCTGGAGATTGCGCTCATCGATGCGCGTCACCGGCACGACCTTGGAGTGGTTGCCGGTCGAGAAGATCTCGTCGGCCTCCATGAACTCGCGCACCGAGAGCGTCTTCTCGATCACATGAACGCCCTCCTCCGCGAGCAGCGAAATCGTGCGCGCCCTGGTGATGCCGGAGAGGAAGGTGCCGTTGGCCGCGGGCGTGTACACCTGGCCGTCCTTGACCATGAAGATGTTCGAAGACCCCGTCTCCGCGACGTTGCCGAGCATGTCCAGCACCAGCGCGTTGTCGAAGCCGCGCATCTTCGCCTCGACGATGGCGCGGCCGTTGTTCGGATAGAGGCAGCCGGCCTTGGCGTTGGTCGGCATGGTCTCGAGCGTCGGCCGGCGGAACGGCGAAACCGTAATCGAAAACCCGCTCGGGGCGATCATCGGCGATTCGTAGAGACACAGGCAGAAGCGGGTCGACGCCGGGTCGGCAGGCACGCCCATGTAGCCGCCGTGCTCGGCCCAGTACATCGGGCGGATGTAGACCGCCGTCCTGCCGTCGAACTTCTTCAGACCCTCCCAGGTCAGGTCGACGATTTCGGCGGGGGTGCGTGTCGGGTCGAGGCCGAGGGCGATCGCCGAGGAATTCACCCTGCGGGCGTGCTGGTCGAGGTCGGGCGCCACCCCTTCGAACCAGCGGGCGCCGTCGAAGACGCTCGAGCCGAGCCACATGGCGTGCGACCGCGGGCCGACGATCGCCACGTTGCCCTCGTACCAGTCGCCGTCGACGAAGGTCCACGTCGTGGACAGGGCGGGTACCGCGAGGCTCATGCCAGTCTCCTCTGGATGTCTGGGATCATGCAAGAATACCTTCGGACGGCTTCCGTCAACCGGCTAATGCGCGGCAATCTCTGATGCCAGGATGCGGCCGCGCCGCCGCTTGACGCCAGGGCCGCGTTCGCGGACCTTTGTTGGCGCACGAGGAACCGATGCGCCAAGCAGCTTTTGTTTTCGACGCCTACGGGACGCTGTTCGACGTCCACGCCGCCGTGCGCCGCCATGCCGGACGCATCGGTCCCGACGGGCAGTTGCTCTCCGAGATCTGGCGGGCCAAGCAGCTCGAATATTCGTGGACGCGCACGCTGATGGGCGCCTACCGGGATTTCTGGCAACTGACCGAAGAGGCGCTCGACTTCGCTTTCGCCCGGGTGCCGGGTGCGGACCGGTCGCTGCGCGCCGACCTGCTGGAAGCCTACTGGCACCTCGACTGCTACCCGGAAGTCCCCGCCGTGCTGAAGGCGCTCAAGGCGGAGGGCGCGCGCCTCGCCATCCTCTCCAACGGCTCGCCCGCCATGCTCGACGCGGCGGTGCGCTCCGCGGCGCTCGACCAGGTCCTCGACGAGGTCTTCTCGGTCGATGCCGTCCGGCGCTTCAAGACCGACCCAGCCGTCTACGACCTCGTCGCAACCGCCTGGCGGCTCTATCCGGAGGCCGTCTCCTTCCAGTCGTCCAACCGCTGGGACGTCGCCGGCGCGGCGCGCTTCGGCTTCCGAACGGTCTGGATCAACCGCTCCAATCATCCCGACGAATATCTCGACCTCAGGCCCGACGTCATCCTCTCTTCCCTCGACGGCCTGCTCGCCGCAGGTTGAGAGAATGTTGCCCGTCGGCAACATGTTGCCGCCGCCACATCGTCGCCCATCTTTCTTCACCCTCAGGCCGAATTCGGAACCCCTTTGTTCGCCGTGCATTGGGGGCCGGGCCTGCCGATGTGCAGCCGCCCGCGTTTAGAAACGATGCAAGAAAATCGGACCGACATGACCGCTGAAATCCCGACCGCCGCTTCCCTTTCCCGGCGCCGCTTCCTCTCCCTCTCCGCCGCAGGCGTCTCGGCTGCGGTGCTTTCGGCCTGCACCACGGTCCGGCAGGAAGAGGCGCCGCCGGCGTTGCCGCGGGTCAGCGTCGATTCGGCCTTCGGCGGCTATGCCGCCATGTATGCGGCCCGCGAGGACGGCGGCTTCATGCTCCCGGCGATCCCGATCGACAAGATGGACCGGCGCTACCTGCGCCAGATCGTGCCCGACCCGACCGGCGAGCGGCCGGGCACCATCGTCGTCGACACCTCGATGCACTATCTCTACCTTGTCCGCGAGGGCGGCGAGGCGATCCGCTACGGCGTCGGGCTGGGCCGCGCCGGCTTCGAATGGGCCGGGCGCGCGATCATCCAGTGGAAACAGGCCTGGCCGAAGTGGACGCCGCCGGACGAGATGATCGCCAGGCAGCCGGAACTTGCCAAGTACAGTGCCGCCAACGGCGGCATGCCGCCCGGCCTCGACAATCCGCTCGGCGCGCGCGCCCTCTACATCTTCCAGAACGGCGAGGACACGCTCTACCGCCTGCACGGCTCGCCCGAATGGTGGTCGATCGGCAAGTCGGTCTCGTCGGGCTGCGTGCGCCTGCTCAACCAGGACATCATCGACCTCTACGAGCGCGTCCCCAACCGCACGCCGATCCTGGTGACGTCGGGGCTCCGCGTCGCCTGAGCGTCCGCGGTCTTGCGTTCGCCCGGCGGAGCGACCCGGGCTCCGCCAGCACCGTCGCTCAGCGCCGCGACAGGCTGCCGAGGATGCCGCGCACAAGGGCCCGGCCGAGCGACGAGCCGACCGAGCGTACCACCGACTTCATCGCGGCTTCCGTCACCGTCTGCCGGTTCGACGGCCGCGGCTGGCTCGGCGCGGTCGTCCGCTGCCGCGGCGTCGAGGTTCGCGGCCGGCGCTCATCGTAGCGGTCGTCGCGGTTGCCGAAGTCTGGCAGCGTCCACGGTCCTCCCTGGCCGCGATTTCCGCCGCGCTCCTCCTCCGCCTCGGCCCGGGCGCGTTCGGCCCGTTTCTGCAGCATCTCGAACGCCGATTCGCGGTCGATCGTCTTGTCGTACTGGCCGGCCACCGGGCTTTCGGCGATGACGGTGCGCCGCTCCTGCGGCGTGATGGGCCCCAGCCGCGACGACGGCGGCCGGATCAGCGTTCGCTGGACCATCGACGGGATGCCCTTCTGTTCCAGCGTCGACACCAGCGCCTCGCCGGTGCCGAGCCTGGTGATCGCCTCGAAACAGTTGAAATCCGGGTTCGGGCGGAACGTGTCGGCCGCGGTCTTCACCGCCTTCTGCTCGCGCGGCGTATACGCGCGGAGAGCGTGTTGTATCCGGTTGCCCAGTTGCGCCAGCACGGTTTCCGGCACGTCGAGCGGGTTCTGCGTGACGAAGTAGACGCCGACGCCCTTCGAGCGGATCAGGCGCACCACCTGCTCGACACGCTCGATCAGCGCCCTCGGCGCGTCGTTGAAGAGCAGATGCGCCTCGTCGAAGAAGAAGACCAGCTTGGGTCGCTCCGGGTCGCCCACTTCCGGCAGTTCCTCGAACAGCTCCGACATCAGCCACAGGAGAAAGGTCGCGTAGAGCCTGGGGTTCATCATCAGGCGGTCGGCGGCGAGCACGTTTATGGCGCCGCGGCCGTCGTGCGTCGTGCGCATGATGTCCTCGATGCGCAGCGCCGGCTCGCCGAAGAAGTTGGCGCCCCCCTGCTGTTCCAGCACCAGCAGCGAGCGCTGGATCGAGCCGACCGACGGCTTGGTCACGTTGCCGTAGCGCGCGCCGATCTCGCCGGCGCGCTCGGCAATGTTGGCGAGCAGCGCCTGCAGGTCCTTCAGGTCGAGGAGCAGCAGGCCCTCCTCGTCCGCGATGCGGAAGGCGATGTTCATCACGCCCTCCTGCGCGTCGGTCAGGTTCATCAGCCGCGACAGCAGCAGCGGCCCCATTTCCGAAACCGTGGCGCGGATCGGGTGGCCCTGCTCGCCGAACAGGTCCCAGAAGATCACCGGGAACTGCTGGAACTCGTAGGGATCGAGCCTGATCGCCTCGGCGCGCTTGAGCAGGAAATCCTTGGCCTCGCCCGGCGCGGCGACGCCGGAGAGATCGCCCTTGATGTCGGCGCAGAACACGGGAACCCCGGCATTGGAAAAACCTTCGGCGAGGATCTGCAGCGTCACCGTCTTGCCGGTCCCGGTCGCCCCGGTGATGATGCCGTGCCGGTTGCCGTATTTCAGCAGCAGCGTCTCCGGCCGCTGGTAGCTGTCGTCGGGCTTCCGGCTGGCACCGATGAACAGGCTTTCGTCGTCGGCCATGGGCGGTCTCCCCTCGGGCATGCCGTTCCGGCGGGCGATCCGTTCGCCGCGCCGCTCGAGCCGGTATAATCAGCGCCGTGACGGGCGACAATGACGTTGCGGCAAAATGCGGCGGTAGTGGCTTGCGTCGTCGCCCCGCCTTTGGCAATGCGTGGCCCGAGCGTCCCCGGGCATCGCGCAAAACCGGTTGCGGCAATTGTTGCATTGCGGCACGGGTTGCCGGCCCCTAATGTCGGTGGGGACGTTCGGAAGTGCCATGGCGGGAGGATCGATGGACAGCCGGAGGCTGCTGGCGGAAACCGGGTTCGCGCCGTCCGATCGCGACCGGTGGCGCGCGCTCGCCGAAAAGGCGCTCGCCGGCGCCTCGTTCGACGCCGCGCTGACGGCGAGGACCGACGACGGCATTCTGATCGAGCCTCTCTACGACCGCGCGCCGACGAGGCTCACGCCGCGCAACGATCCCGCCGCCCGCTGGGCGGTGGTGCAGCGCGTCGACGATCCCGATCCGGTCCGCGCCAACGCCCAGGCGCTCGACGACGTCGCCAACGGCGCCACCGGCCTGTCGCTGGTCTTCGAGGGCGCGCCCAACGCCTTCGGCTACGGCCTGCCGGCGAATGCCGAGGCGCTGGCGCAGGCGCTCGACGGCGTGCCGCTCGGCAAGGTCCACCTGCGCACCGACGTGCATCCCATGAGCCGGGCGAGCGTCGACTGGTTCGTCGCGCTGCTCACCTCGCGCCGGGTCGACCCGACGCGGTTGAGCCTCGCCTTCGGCATCGACCCGTCGGCCATCTTCGCCGGGACCGGACGTCTGCGCATGTCGATCGAGGCGCTGCAGGCGTCCATGCCGCAGTCGCTGGCCCATTTCTTCGCCCTCGGCGTGCCCGGCGCGCTGCTCGAGGCCGACGGCCGCGTCTACCACAATGCCGGCGCCACCGAGGCGCAGGAGCTCGGCGCCATGCTCGCCACCGCGGTCGCGCACCTGCGCATGTTCGAGGCGGCCCGGCAGCCGCTCGTCTATGCGGCGCCGCATATCGGCTTCGCTCTCGCGGTCGACCAGGACCAGTTCCTGTCGACGGCCAAGCTGCGCGCGCTGCGCCGCCTGTGGACCCGTGTCCAGGAAGCCTGCGCGATCCCGCCCTCGCCCGCCATGGTCCATGCCGAGACGTCGTGGCGCATGATGACGGCGAAGGATCCCGAAACCAACATCCTGCGCGCGGGGATCGCCACCTTCGCAGCCGCCACCGGCGGCGCCGATTCGATTTCCGTCCTGCCCCACACGATCGCCCACGGCCTTCCCGACGACTTCGCCCGGCGTGTGGCGCGCAACATCCAGCTGGTCATGGCCGGCGAAAGCCGCATCGACTTCGTCGCCGATCCGGCGGCTGGCGCCGGCGGCATCGAGGCGCTGACCGAAGCGCTCTGCGAAAGGGCCTGGGCCGAATTCCGGGCCATCGAGGCGGAGGGCGGTATGCTGGCCAGCCTCGCCGCGGGCCGCTTCCAGACCCGCGTGCGCGAAGCGCGCGAGCGCCGCGCCGCGCTCTACCGGGCCGGCGAGCGCGCCATCGTCGGCACGACGCTCTATCCGCAGGAGACCGAGCGGCCGGTGTCGACGCTCGCCGCCGAACGACGCCCCGTGCCGACCGATGGCGCCGTGTTCTGCGAGGCGATGCCGGCGCTGCGCATCGACCAGACGATCGAGGCCCGACCATGATCCCCGACTTTTCCCGGATCGGCTGGACCCCGCCCGCCGCCCCCTCACCGTCCGTCGCCGAGGGCGAGTGGCTGACGCCGGAAGGCATCGCCATCCGCCGCGCCTATTCGGGCGCCGACCTCGACGGCCTGCCCTTCCTCGACGGCTATCCGGGCCTCGCGCCCTTCATCCGCGGCCCGTATCCCACCATGTATGTCCAGCAGCCGTGGACGATCCGCCAGTACGCCGGCTTCTCGACGGCCGAGGAATCCAACGCCTTCTACCGGCGCAACCTCGCCGCGGGGCAGAAGGGCCTCTCCGTCGCCTTCGACCTCGCCACGCATCGCGGCTACGACAGCGACCATCCGCGGGTGGCCGGCGATGTCGGCATGGCGGGGGTGGCCATCGATTCGATCCTCGACATGCGCCAGCTGTTCGACGGCATCCCGCTCAACGAGATGACCGTGTCGATGACCATGAACGGCGCCGTGCTGCCGATCATGGCGCTCTACATCGTGGCGGGCGAGGAACAGGGCGTGGCGCTGAAGGACCTCGCCGGGACCATCCAGAACGACATCCTCAAGGAGTTCATGGTCCGCAACACATACATCTACCCGCCGAAGCCGTCGATGCGGATCATTTCCGACATCTTTTCATACACTTCGCGCAACATGCCGAAATTCAACTCGATCTCGATCTCCGGCTACCACATCCAGGAGGCCGGGGCGACCGTCGACCTCGAACTCGCCTACACCATCGCCGACGGAATCGAATATGTGCGCGCCGGCGTCGCCGCCGGTCTCGACGTCGACACCTTCGCGCCGCGGCTGTCCTTCTTCTGGAACGCCGGCATGAACTTCTTCATGGAGGTCGCCAAGCAGCGCGCCGGCCGCCTGCTCTGGGCGGCGCTGATGAAGAAGAACTTTTCGCCGAAGAGCGAGAAGTCGCTGGCGTTGCGCGCCCACACGCAGACGTCGGGCTGGTCGCTCACCGCGCAGGACCCCTACAACAACATCGTGCGCACCATGATCGAGGCGATGGCCGCGACCCAGGGCCACACCCAGTCGCTGCATACAAACTCCTTCGACGAGGCGCTGGCGCTGCCCACCGACCATTCGGCGCGGATCGCCCGCAACACGCAGATCGTCCTGCAGAAGGAGTCCGGCACCACCCGCATCATCGACCCGTGGGGCGGCTCGGCCTTCGTCGAGCGCCTCACCCACGACCTCGCCGCCCGCGCCCTGTCGCACATCGAGGAGGTGGAAAGCCTCGGCGGCATGGCGGCGGCGATCGAGAAGGGCATCCCCAAGTTGCGCATCGAGGAGGCTGCGGCGCGCACCCAGGCGCGCATCGATTCCGGCGAGCAGGTGATGGTCGGCGTCAATGCCTTCAAGCCCGAGCGCGAGATCGAGGTCGACGTGCTCAAGGTCGACAATGCCGAGGTCCGCGCCCGCCAGCTCGCCAAGCTGCAGCAACTCAAGGGCACGCGCGACGTCGCCGCGGTGGAGACCGCGCTCGCCGACCTCACCCGCGCCGCGCAGGGCGACGGCAACCTGCTCGAATTCGCCGTGCGCGCCGCGCGCGCCAAGGCCACCGTCGGCGAGATCTCGCTGGCGCTGGAAAAGGTCTTCGGCCGCCACGTCGCCGAGGTGCGCACCATCTCCGGCGTCTACCGCAAGGAGATCGGCGAGAACCCCACCGTCGACCGCGTCCAGGAAAAGGTCGAGGCCTTCGTCAGGAAGACCGGGTCGAAACCGCGCATTCTGGTCGCCAAGATGGGCCAGGACGGCCACGACCGCGGCCAGAAGGTGATCGCCACCGCCTTCGCCGATCTCGGCTTCGATGTCACCGTCGGCTCGATGTTCCAGACGCCGGAGGAGATCGCACGCCTCGCCGTCGAGCACGACGTGCACATCGTCGGCGCCTCCTCGCTCGCCGCCGGCCATCTGACGCTGATCCCGGAGCTCAGGCAGGCGCTTTCCCGGCTGGGCCGCGAGCACGTCATGATCGTCGCCGGCGGCGTCATCCCGCCGCAGGATTTCGACGCCGTGCTCGCCGCCGGCGCCGTCGCCATCTTCCCGCCCGGCACGGTGATCCCGGAAGCCGCGGAGGAGCTGATCGATCGTTTGCTCGCCGGGTGAATTGTTGGCCGGCCACATGTGTAGTATATTCAGCTACACATTCGAGGCTACACACATAACGCTCAACATCCGCAACCCCGAAGCCGATCAACTCGCCCGGCAGCTCGCGCGCATCGACGAAAGCAGCATCACCGATGCCGTCATCGTCGCGTTGCGCGAGACCATCCGCAATCGGCTCAGGAACGAGACGCCGAGCGAGACGGCAAGGAGGCTGCTCGCCAAGCACGGCCTGTCCTTCAAACCGGGCCGCAAGCCGGTGCCGCAGAGCGTCTACCACGACATGGACCACGACCTGATCGGCGAGGACTGATGTTCGTCGATGCCTGCGTCATCATCTCGCTGATGGCCGGAGAGCAAACGGCCGCGGCCTACGAGATCGAGCTGTCGCAGGCGGCTGATCCGTTTACATCGCCGTTGGCGGCTTGGGAGGCGATCATCGCCATGTCGCGCCCGGACCAGCTCGACTATCCCTATACGGCGACCGAAGCGCTCGTGGTCGAATGGCTGGCCGAGCGTCAGATCGAACTGCGCGAACCTGCATCACCCCGCGAGGTGTTGTCCCACGCCGTCGCGGTTGCCGGGAAGCACGGTCTCGGCAAACGCCGCCTCAGCAACTTCGACTGCTTCCACTATGCGCATGCAAAAACGGCTGACGTCCCGCTCCTGACCCTGGATGCCCTGCTGCTGGAGACGGATGTCGAGATTCGGCCGGCCTGATGCATGTCGCCCAAAAGTGCGCAGCGGTTTTGGGAAAACGACATGCATGGAAATAGAGACTTAAAGCACGTCGCCTGAATCCGATCGGTCGCGACGTGCTTTAGCCCGGCCTCCGCCGACGAGCCCGCCGGTTGGCGGCATCGTGGATTGCCTCGTTCGGTCACTGAAGTTATAATGAGCATTATAACATGGACCGCCGGCGATGAACACCGTGATCCGCAGAATAGGCAATTCCGAAGGCGTCATCCTGCCCAAGGAGCTGCTGCAGAGTCTCAACCTCAAGGCGGGCGATCAGCTGATCGTCACCGAGCAGAAAGGCGACATCGTCCTCAAGAAGGCGGGGGACGACTTCGAGGAGCAGATGGCCGCCGCCCGCGAGATCATGGATCGCTACAAGGTGGCCTTGCAGAAGCTCGCTGAATGAACTGGCGGTTTCCGACCCGCCAGGTCGTCGAAGCGCTCCATGCCGAGCAGTTGCGCCGGCATGGCGGGGCGCCGGGCCTGCGCGACGAGAACGCGCTCGAATCCGCCCTTTCCCGGGCTCGCAACAAGGCGGCGTACGGCGCGCCGGACGCTTCCGAATTGGCTGCCGCCTACGCCTTCGGTCTCGGCCGTAACCACCCCTTCGTCGACGGCAACAAACGCACGGCGATCGTCACCGCGATGCTGTTCCTCGCCCTGAATGGCGGGCGCACGACGGCAGACAACGGCCAGGTCTACGTCTTCACCATGGCGCTGGCCGCCGGCGAGATCGACGAGGCGGGCGCCGCCGCCTTCTTCCGCGACCACACCCAACCCCACGCCTGAGCAAGACCCGTCCGGAGGCGGCGTCTTGCCCTCACACAAAATGTCATTGGACGCGACGACGATCCTCGGCGACACTGCGCGCGACGGAAACCGGAGCGGTGATGGCCGGCGAATACAGGCAGTTCCGCAACGGCGACGGCGAGGCCCGGCGCGAGCTGTGGCAGCGCCTCGCCCGCAAGGAGATGGGCGACGCGGCCTTCGACGAGGCCGCCGCGTTCTCCGGCGACCGCACCTTCAGGAAGTTCGGCGTGGTCTTCATCCTCGCCCTTGGCGCCGCGATCCTCGCAGTCACCTGGCTCGGCGCCTGAGCCGAAAGCTTGCCGCCGCCGCGGTCGTGCCGATACCGCCCCCCCCCGATCACTTCCGTCCGCGGCATGAATCCGACCCCCATGGCCGTACCCGGCGGGTACCGGGCTTGGGTATTTCCTGCCCCGGCCGGCGGCCCGACGGTCGTCTGCGCGCGGGTCGATCGACCCGTTCCGGCGACCGGAAGAGGGGGATAAGATCCTCCACTCCATCGAATAGGAACAACAACTTCCGCGATTCCATTCGCGATTCTGTCCCCCTCCCGCAAAACCGTCCTAGACTTTTCGTGGCATCTCGGAGGACCCGGGCATGGACGGTGGAAGGCGTAACGAAAGGATGCTGCTGAAGATCGCGGCCCTGCTCGTCTCCCTGGCGTTCGTCGCTGAGCGCGCCGCCGGCCGTTCCCTTCCCCTCCGCTTCCTTGTCGTCGCCATCCTCTCCCGGGCCGAGGCGATCGCGCGGGCCTTCGTCGCCCGCGAGGCGCCGATCGGCTGGCCGTCCCTGCCGGAAGCGCCGGAATTTTTCGGCCACCCCGCCGATGCCGCTTCGCTGGCGCTCCGCCTGCACCGGCTCGCCCGGATCCTCGTCGATGTCGTCGAGACGGGTTGCTTCGTTGCAGGCGACGAGCCTTACGCCGGCGTCGCGCCTCTTGATCCCTCGACAATCCTGCTGTTCGTCGTGCCTGGCCGCCCCCGGCGGCATGGCGCGGCAAACCGGCCTTGGAACACGTCTTGAGCCTGCTTGCGGACCTTGGAGCCCACCCCGATCGTCGCCGCCGACCTTCCTTCCCCTTCCGGGGCCTTCTCCCCGCGTGCGGGGAGAATGGGGCCGGTTACAGCGTCGAGTACGTGCAGGCCGAGCCTTCTCCCCGCGTGCGGGGAGAATGGCCGAGGACCAGCTTCGTGGCATCTCCCCCAACTGCCTTCTCCCCGCGTGCGGGGAGAATGGACGCCATCCTTTGCACGTTTGCTGAAAAGTTCCGCCGGTCGGGACCGAGCGCCGACGTCCCCTCGCATCGTCCTTCGCGGGGCAAGGGTGAGGGGCGGGAAAAGCGTGGGACGGAGGAAAGACGGCGCCCGTCACGCGCGCAGCGCGACGATCTCCCATTCCCGACCCGCGACCGTCACCGAGTCGCCGACCCCCTTGCCGAACAGCGCCAGCGCCATCGGCGAGACATGGCTGACCGTGCCCGTCGCGGCATCGGCCTCGTCCTCGCCGACGATCTTCCAGCTCCTGCGCTTGCCGTCCTCGTCCTCGATCGTGACCGTCATGCCGAAGCGCACGACGTCGCTGTGGGGATCGGGCACGGAAAGCTCGGCGGTTTCGCGCCGCGCCGTCCAGTAGCGGAGGTCGCGCAGGATCGTGGCGACGGCGACCCGCTCCTGCGCCTTCTCGGCCTGGGAAAGGGCCTCGCGCAGCCGTGCGATCTCGGCGTCGATCTGTTCCAGGCCTTGCGGCGTGACCAGATTGCGGTGCGGGCTCACCGGCCGTTCGCCGATCATGGCGATGGCCTCGGTGTCGTCGTCTTCCTTGGTGAAGGCTCTGCTCATCCGGCCAACCTATGGCGCGCGACCGTCCGCGGCAAGGTGACGCCGCGGCACCCGCAGGGTCTGCAGGACCGTCGTCCGGCACGATCCGTGCAGGGCACCGTGCCGAAACGGAGGCGGTGTCCCGATGTTGAACAGGCGCTCACTTCTCGCCGGCGCGGCGGCGCTGCCCCTTGTCGCGCTGGCGCGGCGCGTTCCGGCCGCGGCGGCAACCCTGCCCGGTCTCGAGAACGCCTCCATGCGCGGCTCCATCGATTCGCTCGAGTTCGGCGTGCGCCCCGGCGCGCTCGACGACCAGAGCCGGGTTTTCGCACGCATGCTCGAGAAGGCGTCCGATACCGACACGCCCGTCTTCCTGCCGGCCGGTACCTACGTCGTCTCCAACCTCGTCCTGCCGCGCCGGGTGCGGCTTTCCGGCGTGCCGGGCGCCACCCGCATCGTCTATGGCGGCGACGGCCATCTGATGCTCGCGGAAGCGACCGACCTCATCGACATCTCCGGCATCCTCTTCGACGGCGCCAACCGGTGGATCGGCGACCAGGCGCAGGGCCTGCTCGACTTCCGCCGCGTCGCCGAGCTTTCGCTGCGCGACTGCCGCATCCTCGGCAGCGGCAGGAACGGAATATCGCTGGAGCGCGTGGCCGGCCGCATCGAGGCCTCCGCGATTTCCGGCGCGGCCGAGGCAGGCATCTATTCGGTCGAGGCCGCCGGCCTGACGATCGCCGGCAACACGGTCAGCGACTGCGCCAATGGCGGCATCCTCGTGCATCGCTGGCAGGCGGCAGACGACGGCACCATCGTCACCGGCAACCGCGTCGAGCGCATCGCCGCGCGCAGCGGCGGCACCGGGCAGTTCGGCAACGGCATCAACGTCTTCCGGGCCAACGGCGTGCTCGTCGGCCAAAACAGCGTTTCCGACTGCGCCTTCTCGGCGATCCGCGCCAACTCGTCGAGCAATCTGCGCGTCGTCGGCAATTCGGCGCTGCGCTCGGGCGAAACCGCGCTCTATGCCGAGTTCGCCTTCGACGGCGCGGTCTTCAATGCCAACATCGTCGACGGCGCAGCCAACGGCATCTCCGTCGTCAACTTCGACGAAGGCGGCCGGATGGCGACCCTCACTGGCAACATCGTACGCAACCTGTCGGCGACCGGCCCCTACAGGGCCGATCCGCCCGGCTTCGGCGTCGGCATCACGGTCGAGGCCGACTGCGCCGTCACCGGCAACCTGGTCGAGAACGCGCCGCTCCACGGCATCGCCGTCGGCTGGGGCGCCCACCTGCGCAACGTGGCGGCTACCGGAAATGTCGTGCGCAGGGCCGGAACCGGCATCGCGGTCTCGGTCGCGCCCGGCGCCGGACATGCCATCATCTCCGACAATCTGATCGACGAGATCCGGTTCGGCGGCGTCGTCGGCTACGAATGGACGCGGCCGGTCACCGGCGACCTCGCCGTGGAAGGCGCCCGGGGTTGGCCGAACCTCACCGTCGAGAGGAACCGGGTCAGCTGATCCTGCTCCCGGTCATGGCCGCGAGCGGTCCGGCCGGGCGCACCCTGCCCACCTCGATGCCGTTCCAGTTCTTCGTTTCATGGTTGCCGACCGCGGCGACCATCTCGGCGAGCGCGGCATCGTCCGGAAACAGACCGGCGAGAATCCGGCTCACCACGGCCTCGGCGGCGCGGCCCGCGCCGTCGTCGCACTTCACCGCGATGCCCAGCCCCTTCTCCGGAACCGCGGCGCAGAACACCCCTTCCGCTCCCGTCTTGACGAAGATTCGGCCCGGCGCGGCCTGCATCAGCCGGGTGCAGGCGCGGCCGGTACCGGCGACGTAGAAAGGCTCGGCCATGCAGGCCGCCAGCAGGCGTTGGGCCGCCGCCGCGCGCTGCGGCGGCAGACCGGTTCCGGTGGCCATGCGGGCGAAGCCATGGGCGAGGCTCGCCAGCGGGACCGCATAGGTCGGGATCGAGCAGCCGTCCGTGCCGCGGTTGTCCGCGCCGTGCGCTGCGCCGGTGACCTCGGCCATGGTCTCGGCGATCATCGCCTGGAACGGATGCTGCGCGGTCACGTAGCCCCGGTGCGCCAGGCCGACGTGCCGGCAAGTACACAGAAAGCCCGAATGCTTGCCCGAGCAGTTGTTGTGCAGCGCCGTCGCCTCGCGGCCGCTGCGGGCAAGCTCGATCGTCGCGGCCTGCGAGGTTGGCCAGTGCGCGCCGCATTCCAGCGCCGTCTCGTCGAGACCGGCCCGCGCCAGCATCGAGGCCGCGAGCTCGACATGTTCCGGCTCGCCGGAATGGGAGGCGCAGGCGAGAGCGAGTTCCCGGTCGCCGAAGCCGAAGGCGTCGGCAGCGCCGCTTTCCACCAGCGGCAGCGCCTGGATCGCCTTCACCGCCGAACGCGGGAAGACCGGCCGCGCCGTGTCGCCGATCTCCATCACGACATGTCCGTCGCCGTCATAGACGGCCACCGCGCCGCGGTGGACGCTCTCGACGATGCCGCCGCGCAGAACCTCGACCAGAACCGGATCCGTCATGTCGTTTCTCCGTGCCGGGCTCCCAGGGTGGAGGACTCTCACTGCCCGCGAAACGCCGTGGCGAGAACGTCGCGCAAGCCGGTTTCGAAATTTTCCGGGCCGTACAGGATGTCGTCGATCTTCGCCAGTCCATCCTCGGTCACGACCACGAGGCGATCCGTCCAGCTGCCGGCCGGCTGGTCGGGAAAGACGTGCTCGACATCGACGTTGAAGCCCCGGTCGACCGCCGCGACGGCCCCGACCCGGCACTCCGGGGCAAGATCCTGATAGGATTGGAAGGGCACGCCGTCGCCGAGCGGCGGCTTCTCGTCGGGACGCGCGGCGGCGATCGTGTCGTTCTTCGCCAGCGCCTTGTCGATCTCGGCGATCAGCGACCGGGTCAGCAGGTAGCGGATCGCCGGTTCGCCTTCGCTGCGCATCTGGCAGAACAGCCGGCCGGCCAGCCCGCCCGGATCGCTCTCTTCGGCAGCCGCAGGCGACGCGGAAAGGAATGCGGCAGCGGCGAACGAAAGTATCATGCGCATACGGAATTCTCCCGGAAAGAAAGGTCGAGGATGGACGGCGCCTGCCGTCGAACGAACGGGCTACCCGCGGTCGATGATGCCCGCCGTCAGGAACCCGCCATCGACGGCGAGCGTGTGACCGTTGATGTAGCTGGCTTCGGGCGAAAGCAGAAACGCGATCGCGGCTGCCACCTCTTCGGGCTCGCCGTAGCGCGCCTGCGGCACCCTTGCAAGCCACGCCTTGCGGTCTTCGGCCGCATGCAGTTTTGCCACCATGGGCGTCTCGATCGGACCGGGCGCGACGCAGTTGACGCGCACGCCGCGGCCGCCGAATTCGAGCGCCAGAACTTCCGACATCATCTTGACGCCGGCCTTCGACGCTCCGTAGGCGACGCGGCCGCGATTGGCCCTCAGGCCCGAAACCGAGGCGATGTTGACGATGGAGAGACCGGCGCCCATGCGCTCCAGCGCGCAGCGGGCGGCGAGGAAGGAGCCGACCAGGTTGATGTCGAGGATCTGGCGGAAGAGCTCGGCGCTCGTCTCGTCGGCGGGCAGGTCACGGGCGATGCCGGCCGAATTGACCAGGCCGCCGATCAGGCCCAGCCGATCGACCACCTCGTCGAAGGCTTCGCCGAGCTGCTCCTCGTCGGTGACGTCTGCCGCGACGAAGATGGCGTTCTCCTGGGAAAACGCCTCTTCCGCGGCGGCGAGCGCATCGGCGTCGGCATCGAGTACGGCGACCGGCCAGCCGTCGTCGAGGAGACGCTCCGTCACGGCCAGGCCGATACCCGATGCGCCTCCGGTGACGACGGCCGAATGCTTCATCTGATGCGGTCCAGGATCGACACGTAATTGGCCACCGCGGCACCGCCCATGTTGAAGATGCCGCCGAGCGTGGCGCCGGGCACCTGGATGCCGCCGGCCTCGCCGGCCAGCTGCATCGCGGTCAGCACGTGCATGGAGACACCGGTCGCGCCGATCGGATGACCCTTCGCCTTGAGGCCGCCAGAGGGGTTGACCGGCAGCCTGCCGTCCTTCGCCGTCAGGCCTTCGAGCGCGACCTTGCCGCCCTCGCCGCGCCTGGCCAGGCCCATGGCCTCGTATTCGATCAGTTCGGCGATGGTGAAGCAGTCATGTGTCTCGACGAAGGAGAGGTCGCCGAGCTTGACGCCGGCCTTCTTCAGCGCTCGCGCCCAGGCTTCCTCACAGCCTTCGAACAGGAGGATGTCGCGCTTCGACATGGGCAGGAAGTCCTGCACGTGCTCGTTGGCGCGGAAGGCGACGGCGCGGCGCATGGTCAGGGCGGTGGGGAAGTCGGCGAGCACGAGCGCGGCAGCTCCGTCCGAGACGAGCGAGCAGTCGGTGCGCTTCAGCGGCCCGGCGACGAACGGGTTCTTCTCGCTTTCCTGGCGACAGAAGTCGAAGCCGAAATCCTTGCGCATCTGCGCATAGGGGTTGTCGACACCGTTCCTGTGGTTCTTCGCCGCGATCGCGGCGAGCGCATCTGACTGGTCGCCGTGGCGCTGGAAATAGGCTTGCGCGATCTTGCCGAAGACGCCGGCGAAGCCGGCCGGCGTGTCGCCGTCCTCCGGCAGGTAGGAAGCGCGCAGCAGGTTCCTGCCGATCTCCGGCCCGGGCGTCGTCGTCATCTGCTCGGCGCCGACGACGAGCACGATGCGGGCAGCGCCCGAATCGACGGCGCGAAGTCCCTGGCGCACCGCCGCCGAACCCGTGGCACAGGCGTTCTCCACCCGCGTCGCCGGCTTGAAACGCAGCCGATCGTCGGCCTGGAGGACCAGGCTCGCCGTGAAATCCTGAGCCGAGAAGCCGGCGTTGAAATGGCCGAGCACGATCTCGTCGACGTCGTCAGGGCCGATCCCCGCATGGTCGAGCGCCTCGCGCGCCACGCCGACGATCAGGCTCTCGAGCGTCTCGCCTTCCAGCTTGCCGAAGCGCGAATGCGCCCAGCCGACAATACAAGCGGTCATCGGAATCTCCCTGGAAAACAGCCTAGCACGGCCGGCGCGCATCGGCATGCGGTTTGATTGTTCAACGATGAACTGAATTCGGGCCGCCGTAAAGAACTGAATCGATTGAGGCCAGCGCGCGTTTTTTGTTGATTGACGGATCAATTAAAATTAGGACCCTTGCGGAGGACATCATGCCGAAGCTGGGAATGGAACCGCTGCGCCGCCGCGCGCTGATCGACGCGACGATCTCCGCGATCGGCGAGCGCGGTTCGCTGGACGTCACCATGTCCGAGATCGCTGGCCGCGCCGGCGTCTCCTCGGCGCTCGCCCACCACTATTTCGGTGCCAAGCACGACCTTCTGCTGGCCACCATGGGCCACCTGCTGGCCGAACTCGGCACGGAGCTGCGCGCCGCCCTGCGGGCCGCGACGGACCCTCGAAAGAGGCTGTCTGCGGTCATCTCGGTCAACTTCTCGGAGACCCAGTTCCGACCGGAGACGGTCGCCGCCTGGCTCACCTTCTATGTCGCCGCGCAGCATTCCGAAGACCTGCGGCGGCTCCTGCGCATCTATGCGCGCCGCCTGCATTCCAACCTGATGAGCGGGCTTTCGGCACTGATGTCGCGTCATGAGGCGGAGCGGGTCGCCGAATCCGTCGCGGCCCTCATCGACGGGCTCTACATTCGCCGCGCGCTCAAGGACGGGACACCGAATCCCGCGAGCGCGGTCGCCCTCGTCGAGGACTACCTGAGCCTCCGCCTCAGCCAGCAGGGAGCCCCATGACCGCCAAGCCGAACATCCTGATCGTCATGGTCGACCAGTTGAACGGGACGCTGTTTCCCGACGGTCCGGCCGATTTCCTGCACGCGCCGAACCTCAAGGCGCTCGCCGCGCGTTCGGCGCGCTTCGTCAACAACTACACCGCCTCGCCCCTCTGCGCGCCCGGCCGCGCCTCGTTCATGAGCGGCCAACTGCCGTCGCGCACGCGCGTCTACGACAACGCCGCCGAGTTCGCCTCGGACATCCCGACCTACGCGCATCACCTGCGCTGCGCCGGCTACTACACGTGCCTGTCGGGCAAGATGCACTTTGTCGGCCCCGACCAGCTGCACGGCTTCGAGGAACGGCTGACCACCGACATCTATCCGGCCGACTTCGGCTGGACGCCGGACTACCGCAAGCCCGGCGAACGGATCGACTGGTGGTACCACAACCTCGGCTCGGTGACCGGCGCCGGCGTCGCCGAGATCACCAACCAGTTGGAATATGACGACGAGGTCTGCTTCCACGCAGTACAGAAGCTCTACCAGCTGTCGCGGGAATCCGACGATGCTGCGCGGCGGCCGTGGTGCCTGACCGTCTCGTTCACGCATCCGCACGACCCCTACGTCGCGCGGCGGAAGTACTGGGACCTCTACGAGGACTGCCCGGCGCTCGAGCCGCAGGTCGGCTTCATCCCCGCCGAGGAGCAGGACCCGCACTCGCGCCGGCTCTACCTCGCCAGCGACTACGCCAGTTACGACATCCAGCCGGAGCAGATCCGCCGCTCGCGGCGCGGCTACTTCGCCAACGTCTCCTATCTCGACGACAAGGTCGGCGAGCTGCTCGGCGTGCTTCGCGATACGCGCATGGCCGACGACACGGTCGTGATCTTCTGTTCCGACCACGGCGACATGCTCGGCGAGCGCGGCCTGTGGTTCAAGATGTGCTTCTACGAAGGCTCGGCGCGGGTGCCGCTGATGATCGCGGGCAAGGGCATCGCGCCGGGCGTGATCGAGAGCCCGGTGTCCAACCTCGACGTCCTGCCGACGCTCTGCGACCTCGCGGGCATCGACATGAGCGCGATCTCGCCGTGGACCGACGGCCAGTCATTGCTGCCGCTCGTCGCGGGTGCGGCGCGGAGCACCCCCGTCCTGATGGAATACGCCGCCGAAGGCAGCTACGCGCCCATGGTCGCCATCCGCGACGGCCGCTACAAGTTCGTCCACTGCGAGATCGATCCGCCGCAGCTCTTCGACCTCTCTGTCGATCACCACGAGTTGCGCAACCTGGCCGAACTCCCCGAGCACTCTGCGCTTGTCGCCCGATACATGGAGCTCGTGCGCGCACGCTGGAACATGGACGCGTTCGACGCAGCAGTGCGCGAAAGCCAGGCCCGCCGTTGGATCGTCTACCCGGCGCTGCGCAACGGCGCCTATTACCCCTGGGAATTCCAGCCGCTGCAGAAGGCGTCGGAGCGCTACATGCGCAATCACATGGATCTCAACGTGCTCGAAGAGAGCAAGCGCTTCCCGAGAGGCGAATGATGAACGACCCAGTGATCCCTTCTCTAGAGCACCTGCGCCGCGCCTATGCGGTGACGTCGGAGGCGACCCAGGTGACGCCGCTGCTGGAATCGTCCGCGCTGGCGAAGTTGACCGGGGCTGCCCGTGTCTTCGTCAAGCCGGAGTCGCTGCAATGGGCGGGCTCCTTCAAGATCCGCGGCGCCTACTGGCGGCTGAAGCAACTTTCGTCGGCCGAAGCCGCGCACGGCGTGGTCGCCTATTCCTCAGGCAATTTCGCGCAAGGGCTCGCCGCCGCCGGCGAGGCGCTCGGCATCCCCGTCACCATCGTCATGCCGATCGACGCGCCCGCGGCCAAGCGCGAGGCGACGGCCGGATACGGCGCCCGCGTCGTGCTGACCGACCACGGCGAGCGCGCCCGCGAGGAAGTCGCCGCCGCGCGCGCCCGGCAGATCGCCGCGGAGGAAGGCCTTACGCTCCTTCACCCCTTCGACGATCCCGAGATCGTCGCCGGCCAGGCCGGTGCCGGACTCGAAGCCCTCGAGCAGTTGGCGGCGAAGGACGTGGCAGCCGACTTCCTCTTCTGCCCGGTCGGCGGCGGCGGGCTGATCGCCGGCGTTTCGCTCGCGTTCCACTACTTGTCGCCGGAAACCCGGGTCATCGCCGTCGAGCCGGAAGGCTTCAACGGCATGGGCAATTCGCTCGTCCGCGGCGCCATCGAGGCCGTGCCGCTCGGTAGCAAGTCGATCTGCGACGGGCTGATGGCCCGCGCGCCGGGCAAGGCGCCCTTCGCCGCGATGACGGTCGCGGGCGCGCGCGGCCTATCGGTCGACGACGCATCGGTCAGGCAGGCCATGAAGTTCGCCTTCGAGAAGCTGAAGCTCGTGCTGGAGCCGTCCGGTGCCGCATCGCTGGCCGGCCTGATGTCGGGAGGAGTCGATACCGCCGGCAGAACCGTTCTCGTCATCGCCAGCGGCGGCAATGTCGCGCTCGCCGACTTCGAAAGGCACGTCGCCGATGCTTGAGGCTGATTTCGTCATCGTCGGCTCCGGCTCGGCCGGGTCCGCCCTCGCCTATCGGCTCTCCGAAGACGGCCGGCACAGCGTCATCGTCGTCGAGTTCGGCGGAACCGATTTCGGCCCGCTGATCCAGATGCCGTCGGCGCTGTCCTATCCGATGAACATGAGCCTCTACGACTGGGGTTTCAGAACCGAACCCGAACCCCATCTCGGCGGCCGCACGCTGGCGACGCCGCGCGGCAAGGTACTGGGCGGATCCTCCTCGATCAACGGCATGGTCTACGTACGCGGCCACGCCCGCGACTTCGACCACTGGGCCGAGCAGGGTGCCACCGGGTGGTCGTTCGCCGACGTGCTGCCCTATTTCAAGCGGATGGAGCACGCCCACGGCGGAGAAGCCGGCTGGAGGGGCACCAGCGGCCCGCTCCACGTCACGCGCGGGCCGCGCCGCAATCCGCTCTACCATGCGTTCGTCGAGGCCGGACGCCAGGCCGGCTTCGAGACGACGGAGGACTACAACGGGTCCAAGCAGGAAGGCTTCGGCCCGATGGAGCAGACGATTCATATGGGCCGCCGCTGGTCAACGGCAAACGCCTATCTGCGGCCGGCGCTGAAGCGCGGAAACGTCCGTATCGTCAATGGCCTGGCACGGCGTGTGATGATCGAGAACCGGCGCGCCACAGGCGTCGAAGTTGAGGTTAAGAGTCAGATACAGGTCGTTCGCGCACGACGCGAGGTCATCCTCGCCGCCTCGTCGATCAACTCGCCGAAGCTGCTCATGTTGTCGGGTATCGGCCCGGCGGAACATCTGCGGCAGAACGGCATCGACGTCGTCGCCGACCGGCCGGGCGTCGGCCGGAACCTGCAGGACCACCTCGAGCTCTACATCCAGCAGGAATCGATCCAGCCGGTCACGCTGCATTCGAAGCTCAACCTGGTGTCGAAGGGGCTGATCGGCATCGAGTGGCTGCTCTTCAAGAGAGGGCTCGGCACGACGAACCATTTCGAGTCGGCCGCGTTCGTCCGGTCGAAGGCTGGCGTCGACTACCCCGACATCCAGTTCCATTTCCTGCCGGCGGCGATGCGCTACGACGGCAAGGCCGCGGCAAAGTCTCACGGTTTCCAGGCGCATGTCGGTCCGATGCGCTCGAAGTCGCGCGGTTCGGTCACACTGCGCGGACCCGACCCGCGCGCCATGCCGGTGATCCGCTTCAACTACATGTCGCACCCGGACGACTGGAGCGACTTCCGTCACTGCATCCGGCTGACCCGGGAAATCTTCGGCCAAGCGGCTTTCGATCCCTACCGCGGCAGGGAGATCTCGCCCGGAAGCCACGTGGTTACCGACGAACAGCTCGACGACTATATCCGCGAGCATGTCGAGAGCGCCTACCATCCGTGCGGCAGCTGCCGCATGGGCCGCGCCGACGATCCGACGGCGGTCGTCGACCCGGAATGCCGCGTGATCGGCGTCGAGGGCCTGCGCGTCGCCGATTCCTCGATCTTCCCGCGCGTCACCAACGGCAATCTCAACGGCCCGTCGATCATGACCGGCGAAAAGGCCGCCGACCACATCCTCGGCAGGCCGATGCTGCCGCCATCCAACCTGGAGTCCTGGATCAATCCGCGCTGGCAGGAGAGTGACCGCTAGGCTAGCGTCATCGGACCGCCCCTCGAAAGGATCCCCCATGAAAGCCCAGCCGAGAGCATCGCATTACGTCAACGGTCGCTATGTCGAGGACGAACGCGGTGATCCGCTGCCGGTCATCTACCCGGCGACCGGCGAGACGATCGCCAAACTGCACGCCGCGACCGACAACGTCATCGAGCTGGCGATCGAGGCCGCACGCGCGGCGCAGCCGGCCTGGGCTCGCCTCAAGCCGGTGGAACGGGGCCGCATTCTGCGCCGTGCCGCGGACATCCTGCGCGCGCGCAACGATGCGCTGGCGCGGCTGGAGACCCTCGACACCGGCAAGGCGATCCAGGAGACACTCGTCGCCGATCCGGCCTCGGCTGCGGATGCGCTGGAGTTCTTCGGCGGGGCGGTCGCAGCCTTCAACGGCGACTACGTCGATTTCGGCGGATCCTTCGCCTACACCAGGCGCGAACCGCTCGGCGTCTGCGTCGGCATCGGCGCATGGAACTATCCGATCCAGGGAGCGGGCTGGAAGTCCGCGCCGGCGCTCGCCATGGGCAACGCCATGGTCTTCAAGCCGTCGGAAAACACGCCGCTCTCAGCACTGGCGCTGGCCGAGATCTATACCGAGGCCGGGCTCCCCGACGGGCTCTTCAACGTCGTCCAGGGTTACGGTGCGGTAGGCGCAGCCCTCGCCTCGCATCCGGTTGTGGCGAAAGTGTCGCTGACCGGCTCGGTGCCGACGGGCAAGAAGGTGTTGGCACTGGCCGGCTCGCACATGAAGCATGCGACCATGGAGCTCGGTGGCAAGTCGCCGCTGATCGTGTTCGACGATGCCGACGTTGAGAACGCCGTCGGCGGCGCCATGCTCGGAAACTTCTATTCGACCGGCCAGGTCTGCTCCAACGGCACCCGCGTGTTCGTCCAGGACCGCATCTATGACCGCTTCCTCGACAGGCTGACAAGCCGCACCAAGGCGATTCGCATCGGCGACCCGCTCGATCCTGAGACGCAGATGGGACCGCTGATCAACAAGGCACAGCACGACAAGGTCAGCGGTTACATTGCCATCGGAAAGCAGGAGGGCGCGACCCTGCATTGCGGCGGCGGCATCCCCAGGTTGCAGGGCTTCGAGAACGGTTACTTCATCGAGCCGACGATCTTCACCGGAGTCGAGGACGGTATGCGCATCGCCCGCGAGGAAATCTTCGGCCCCGTGATGACCGTGCTGCGCTTCTCGGCCGAGGACGAGGTGATCGAACGCGCCAACGACAGCGAGTTCGGGCTTTCCGCCGGCGTCTTCACGCGCGACCTGCCGCGCGCGCACCGCGTGGTCGCCGAACTCCAGGCAGGCACCTGCTGGATCAACCACTACAATCTTGCGCCGGTGGAAATCCCGTTCGGCGGCGCCAAGCAGTCCGGTATCGGGCGGGAAAACTCGCTCGTCGCCCTCGGCCACTACTCGCAGCTGAAGTCGGTCTATGTCGAGACCGGCGACGTGGCGAGCCCCTACTGAACGCACGTGGCGGCCCGCGCGCGACGCGGTATCAGCCGTGGTCGGGCGCCGACCCGTAGCGCTTCATGTAGGCGCTGAGTGCCGTGACGATGTGGTAGAGGATGCTCGCCGGCGCTTCCGTAGCGAGCGCGCGGCCGCGTTCGTCGATCAGGTCGATCCACAAGCCGCGCGGCGCGGGATCGATGTGCCAGCGGAAGAGCCGACCGACCCGGGCTTCGATTTCGGGCTTCAGGTCCGGTCCGCCGGTGTCGTCGAGCGCCATCGCCGCCTTGATCGCCTCGGTCTGTGGCCAGCTCCGCGACGTCCGCTCGAGCGGAATTCCTTCGCGCGACACCGCGCCATAGGCGAGCCCCGTCGCGCGGTTGAGGCCGTTGGCGACCGCCGAGGCGTAGAGTTTGCGCGCAAAGCCGATCAGGTCCTTCTGTCCGCTCTGCCGGGCGAAGTCCACGAGGAGAGCTGCCCATTCGAAATGATGGCCGGGCTCGGTCCACTGACCCTTCTCACCTGCTGCGGGTCGCCAGTCGTCATCGAAATACTCGCCGATCGTCCAGGTTTCGGCATCGAAGAAATGGCTGCGGAAGAGGTCGATGATCCGTGCCGCGCGCCTCAGGTATTGCCGGTTGCCCGTCGCCTCATGCCAGGCGAGAAACGCTTCCAGGAGGTGCATGTGCGGATTGGTCCGGCGCAGCCCCTGGCCTTGCGACGTCTCGAGAAAGCCCCGCATGTTGCGGTCTTCCAGCGCCTCGTCGAGGAATGCGAAGGTTTCCTCGCCGAGGTGCAGGGCATCGGGATGGCCCGCCCGGTGTGCGTGGGCGAGGGCCAGAAGCACGCAGGCATGGTCGTAGGCGTCCTCGGCAGGATCGAGCACCGAACCGTCGAGGTCGAGCGTCCGCGCCCACCCTCCGGCCGGCGTGCGGCCCTTTGTGGCGATGAATTCGATGCCGTGGGCGACCAGGCGGTCGGCGGGTCCGCTCCAGCCGTACAGCTTGGCGACCGAGAAGGCGAATATCTGCCGCGCCATCGTGCGCATGCGCTTGGCCTTCAACACTGGGCGCCGGTCGAATCCCATTGCCTCGTGGTAGCCGCCATGGCGCTCGTCGATCGCTGCCGACGACCAGAAAGGCAGCGCGTCCTCAAACAGCCAATGCCGCACACGCGGCAGCCAGGCACCGTTCTGCAGGACGCGGTCCTGCGCCGGCGTGTAGCGGGTCTCGAGTCGCCCGTTCCTCTCCAGTTGCTCGACGATCTTCTTGACGTTCTGGCTGTGGCTGACCGGCGCGACGAAAGTGGCGTCGGCGGTCGCGACCACCGCCATGTCGCGAAGGCCGATTGCGGTGAGCAGGCGTCCGTCGCTGCGCAGATAGGAATTCTCGCAATCGAGTGCGACGACGTCGCCGACGACGACGTTGCCGTCGCCGTCCGACGGACCGACGTCGAGGAGCGACTGCCAGGAGCCGAGATCGTTCCAGCGGAAGCTGGCCGGCACCATGGCGATCCCGTCCAGCCGCTCGACGATGGCGTAGTCGATAGACGTCGCCGGGATAGTCTCGTACCGGGCGAGCGGCAGGTAGAGGCCCGACACCTCACGAGCCGCTTCCCTGAACGCCTCTTCCGCGCCGTGCCAGATGTCCGGACGCAGGCGCATGAAGGCATCGCGCATGGTCCCTGCGCGGAACAGGAAAATGCCCGCGTTCCAATAGAAGTTGCCAGCGGCGAGATAGGCTTCCGCCCGTTCGAGGTCGGGCTTCTCGACGAAGCGGGTGACAGGGGCTACGTCCGTCTCGGCGGCGGCCGCGACCTCGATGTAGCCGTATCCGGTCTCGGGGTGGCTCGGGCGTATTCCGAACACGACGAGGCGCCCCCTGATCGCCGCCGACACGCCGCGCTCGATCGTCTCCCAGAACTGGCGATCGGTGGTTATCTCATGATCGGATGGTACGACGAGGACAAGGCCGTCGCCGTAATGTTGGAGCGTCTGTAGCGTGGCCACGGCCACGGCGGCGGCGGTGTTACGGCCGGTCGGCTCGAAGATCGCGCCGGCGAGATCGAGACCCGCAAGGTCGTCGCGAACGCGGTCGGCATGGCGCTCGGAGGCGATGACGAAGACCGGCGTGTCGCCCTGGCCACGCGACTTGAGGCGCCTAACAGTCTTCGAAAGCATCGAGCCGTCGCCGGACAGGTCGTGAAACTGCTTCGGGTTGTCTTCCCGCGACAGGGGCCACAGTCGCGAGCCGACGCCGCCACTCATGACGAAACAGGCGATCCGTTCCCGCATACCGCCGTCGCTCCCTCCGATCGCCGGGCAAGCCCCGACCCGCGTCCGTCCGATCCGCGTCCGCGAACCGGCTCATGCCGGCGCACCCGGACGAAACCTATACCGGACCCGGCACTGTCTACCATGCAAAGGTTGCTCAATGACGAAGCGGTCCGCCGCCGGATGCGGTCGTGTCGGCGCATCGTATTGGAAATAGCCGGCTTTCGCACTTGCAGGATCGCCGCCCGGCGGCTATATGCACGCCCGTCTGGTCGCGGAGTGTAGCGCAGCCTGGTAGCGCACATCGTTCGGGACGATGGGGTCGCAGGTTCAAATCCTGCCACTCCGACCAGTCCGGCCTGTATCCTTTCGTGGGCCCGTGCAGAGACCCGGCCCTATTCCATCTTCCGAAGCGACGGTTTAGCGTCTCAACTGACGATTGCGCGCGCTCAGTCCGGCACCGCCGCGCCATCACGCCAGCCGCACGAGAATCGCCGATCGGCCCGCGAGTGTCAGGGTCTTCTTCTCGAACGAATGGCCGCCGACGGCGAGGAGAACTTCGTTCGCTCCCGAGGGGAGCCGGGCCTTGGCCGCGGCGTCGGAGAAGTTGAAGGCGCACAGGACCGCCGCGTCGCCCGCGCGGCGCTCGAAGAGGAGCACGTCGCGGCCGGACGGCAGGAAGCCGAGTTCGCCGGCGCGCAGCGCCGCACTGCCCTGACGAATCGCGAGCACGTGGCGGTACCACGCGAGCACCGATCCGCTGTCCTTTTCCTGGACATCGACCGCCGCTGCGGCGTGCGAAGCCGGGACCGGCAGCCACGGCCTGCCCTCGGTGAAGCCGGCATTTCTTGCGTCGTGTTCCCAGACCATCGGCGTGCGACAGCCGTCGCGGCCCTTGAAGGCCGGCCAGAAGCGGATGCCGTAGGGATCGCGCAGATCCTCCCGGGCGATCTCGGCTTCCTCGAGACCCAGTTCCTCGCCCTGGTAGAGGCAGATCGATCCGCGCAGCGTGGCGAGCAGAAGGATGGCGAAGCGCGCCGTCCGGTCGGGATCGCCGTTCTTTTTGGTGAGGCGGGTGGCGTGGCGGGGGACGTCGTGGTTGGACAACGACCAGCAGACCCAGCCGTCGCGGACGGTGGTTTCGAAGCCTTCGATGCATTTTCGCACGTGCGCGGCGGAATATTCCGGGCCGAGCAGGTCGAACGTGTAGCACATCTGCAGCAATTCGTTGCCGGCGGTGTATTCAGCGACCGTTTTCAGTGAGCGGTCTCCATCCCCCACTTCGCCGACCGCGGCGCGCGCTCCGTACTCCTTGAGCAACGCCCGGAAACGGCGCAGAAAGGCGATGTTTTCCGGCTGGGACTTGTCGTGGACGTGGTCCTGGTAGCCGTAGGGGTTGGTTTCGGGGACGTCGTTGCCCTTAATACGTCTGAGCGGCGGGTTGTCGCGCAGCCGGCGGTCGTGGAAGTAGTAGTTGACGGCATCGAGCCGGAATCCGTCGACGCCGCGCTCCAGCCAGAAGCGCACGGTTTCCAGCACCGCGTCCTGGACGTCCGGATTGTGGAAATTGAGATCCGGCTGCGAGGCGAGGAAATTGTGCAGGTAATACTGCCGGCGCGTGCCGTCCCACTCCCAGGCCGAGCCGCCGAAAACCGACAGCCAGTTGTTGGGCGGCGTGCCGTCCTTCTTCGGCTCGGCCCAGACGAACCAGTCGGCCTTCGGGTTGCTGCGGTCGCGGCGGCTCTCGACGAACCAGGCGTGGCACTCGGAAACGTGCGACAGGACCTGGTCGACGATCACCTTCAGGCCGAGCCGGTGCGCCTCGGCGACCAGACGGTCGAAATCGTCCATCGTGCCGAACATCGGGTCGACGGCGCAGAAATCCTCGACATCGTAGCCCATGTCGGCCATCGGCGACTTGAAGAAGGGCGACAGCCAGACGACGTCGACGCCCAGCGAGGCGATGTAGGGCAGCCGCCGCGTCACCCCGGCGAGGTCGCCGATGCCGTCGCCGGTGGTGTCCTGGAAGGAGCGCGGGTAGACCTGGTAGATGACGCAGCCGCGCCACCATTCGTCCTCGGCCTTCATTCGATCACCTCCGTGAATTCCTCGAAAATCGCCACCGAGCGGCCAGGAAGATGCCAGCGGCCTTCGCCGAGGTCGCGCGGTTGGCTATCCGAAGCGATCGCCGTTCGCCAGCCCCAGCCTATCGCGACGGGCAGGGAAAAGACCGTGGCGCGGCGGTCGCCGTTGATCGCGACGGCGACGCGCGGCGCCCCGAGAGAAGCGAGCACCATGACCAGGCGATGACGGTGCGGATCGTTCCAGTCGGCCTCGGCCAGCGGATGGCCGGTCTCGGCGAGCCAGGCGACGTCCGCATGCGCGCTCCCGGGCTGCGGCTCGCCCGTGAGGAACGCCGTGTCGGACAGCGCGGGACAGCGCCGGCGCAGCGCCGACAGCGCGGCAACATACGCTTCGAGATCGCGGTCGCGACCCGTCCAGTCGAGCCAGGTGACATCGTTGTCCTGGGCGTATGCGTTGTTGTTGCCCGATTGGGTGCGGCCGAACTCGTCGCCGGCGGTCAGCATGACCGTACCGCGCGAGCAAAACAGCGTGGCAAGCAGCGCACGGACGTCGCGGCGGCGATGGGCGAGGATCGCCGGATCGGCGGTCGGGCCTTCGACGCCGTTGTTCCAGGAATGGTTCTCGGCGTGGCCGTCGCGATTTCCCTCGCCGTTGGCGAGGTTGTGGCGGTCGCGGTAGCTGACCATGTCGGCGAGCGTCATGCCGTCATGCGCGGCGACGAAGTTGACCGTCCGCGTCGTCGCCTGCCCGCCGCGGCAAAAGACGTCTGACGAGCCGGCAAGCCGGGTGGCGAGCGCGCCGACCGTGCCGGGATCGCCCTTCCAGAAGCGGCGCAGGTCGTCGCGGCAGCGGTCGTTCCATTCGAGGAAGGGCGGCGGGAACTCGCCCAAGCGATAGCCGTTCGCGCCGACGTCCCACGGCTCGGCGATGAGCACGCGGTCCGGAAGCTGCGGATCGGCGGCGATTTCGGCGAGAAGTGCTGCGTCCGGGTCGAAGCCGGCGTCGGTGCGGCCGAGCACGGTGGCGAGGTCGAAGCGGAAACCGTCGACGCCGGCGGCACGGACGAAATGGCGCAGCGTGTCGAGGATCATGGCGCGGACGGCAGGATGATCGCAGCGCAGCGTGTTGCCGCAACCGGTGTCGTTGACGAGAAGCCCGCCGGGTGCGTGGCGGTAGTAGGCGAGATTGTCGAGGCCGCGCAGCGACAGGGTGGTGCCCTGCGCATCGCTCTCGCCGGTGTGGTTGAAGACGAGGTCGAGGATGATTCCGATGCCGGCCGCGTGCAGGGCGCCTGCCGCATGGCGGAGGTCAGCGATGCCGCCCGGCGCCAGGCGCGGGTCGAGCGCCATGAAGGTGACCGGGTTGTAGCCCCAGGCATTGGTCAGCCCGAGCGGCGGCAGATGCCGCTCGTCGATCCAGGCGGTGACGGGCATCAATTCGACGGCGTCGACGCCGAGCCGCTTCAGGTGGGCGATCACCGCCGGATGGGCGAGCCCGCGCAGCGTGCCGCGCTCGGCCTCGGGCACGTCCGGGTGGCGCATGGTGAAGGCGCGGACGGAGAGCTCGTAGACGAAGCCGCCCGGCCTGAAGAGCGGCGGGGCCGGCGGTTCCTGCGATTCCGGTTGGGCGGCGGCGACGATCGCCTTCGGCACGAGTGGTGCCGTGTCGACCCCTGCCCCGCGCGGCGCGGCGAGTGCGGGGTCGTGGCGATACGGCCGGTCTATCGCGAGCGCGTAGGGATCGACGAGCAGCTTCGCCGGATCGAACCAGAGGCCGCGCGCGGGGTCATAGGGCCCGTCGGCGCGAAACCCGTAGCGCGCGCCAACCCCGACACCGGCCACATGCAGCGAAAACACCTCGCCTTCGCCGCGCCGCATCGGCAACCGCGCGGTCTCGGCCCCGCCCGCGTCGAACAGGCAGAGCTCGATCCGCTCCGCCTGGTGCGACCAGACGGAGAACAGGGTTCCGGTGTCGTCGGGTCGTGCGCCGAGGGGCGGCAGGGGCAGGCTCCGTGAGGTGCGAGTCGTTCGTAGTATGAAGGGTATCAGGCTTGATGGCGCGGGAAAGCATTCGTGGGGATCTGCCGCAGCGTCGACCTGGTTCGTGCTAATCAACCAGCACCCCTTGACTCCATACCAACCAATTGGTTTATAATATACCAACCAGTTGGTATGTCGATCATGCACGCTCACCCGTCCCGCCAGAAATTCATCGATGCTGCAATCGCCGTCGTGCGCGAGCAGGGCTATGCGGCGACGTCGGTCGACGACATCTGCGCCCGCGCCGGCGTCGGCAAGGGCAGTTTCTTCCATCATTTCAAGAGCAAGGAAGAACTGCTGCTGGCGGCGATCGAGCACTGGAACGCGTTCACCGGCGCGGTGTTCGCGGACGCGCCCTTTCGCCGGCTCGCCGATCCGCGCGCGCGGCTGCTCGGCTATGTCGATTTCCGCATCGCCATCCTCGACCGGCCGATTCCCGAATTCGCCTGCCTGCTCGGCACGCTCGTGCAGGAGGTCTACCAAAGCCATCCGGCGCTGCTCGCCGCCTGCGACGCGGGCATGAGCGGTCATATCGACGACCTCGTCGCGGACGCGGCGGCGGCCAAGGCGCTTTACGCACCGGACGCCGACTGGACGCCGGAAAGCGTCGGCTTTTTCATGCAGGCGGTGCTGCAGGGCTCGTTCATCTTCGCCAAGGCGAAGAACGAGGCCGAGGTGGCGCGCGACAACCTCGCGCACCTGCGCCGCTATCTCGAATCGCTTTTCCCCCCGGCAGCGAAGAAGGAGTAACCTTATGCCGCACACGATCCGCCTGCACCGCGTGCTGAAGGCCCCGCCGGCGAAGGTCTACCGCGCCTTCCTCGATCCCGGCGCCATGTGCCGCTGGCTGCCGCCCTACGGCTTCCTCGGCACGGTGCACCACGCCGACGCCAGGGTCGGCGGCACGTTCCGGTTGTCGTTCACCAACTTCACCACGGGCGGCGCGCATTCGTTCGGCGGCGAGTATCTCGAACTCGAGGAGAACCGGAAGCTCGTCTACACCGACCGCTTCGACGACCCGAACCTGCCCGGCGAGATCAAGGTGACGGTCGAGCTGACGGAGGTCTTCTGCGGCACCGACCTGAAGATCGTGCAGACGGGCATCCCGGAGATGATCCCCGAAGCGGCGTGTTATCTCGGCTGGCAGGAATCGCTCTCGCAGCTCGCTAATCTGGTCGAGCCGGACATCAAGGAGGGGTAGGACTCTGGTCCGCCGGTAGTGTGCGTCAAGTTCTGCAAATTCGCTGAGAGGGGCGGTCATGGCAGGCTGGTGATGTTCAACGTCACCTGATCCCGTGAAGGAACGCCACCATGACCAGGACTGAAGGTAAGACCGCCAGCGGCGCCGTCAAAGA
>DUSC01000232.1 GCA_012842935.1 Hyphomicrobiales bacterium
CAGAACCATCGACGAACTCTGGTCGGTCGTCGCCGATTGTCTCTCCGCCTTCACCCCTGAGGAATGCCAGAACTATTTCGAGGCCGCCGGATATGACCCCGAATAAGTCGAATCTGCTCTAGGGAAGCGGCGATGGCGGCCGAGGCCTGAGGAAACGATCAATGCGGGCCCGCGCGGCGGGCCGGCCTGTCAGGTCGGGGAACGGGTCAGATCGCGAAGCTCGTGCCGCAGCCGCAGGAGGCGACCGCGTTCGGGTTCCTGATCTGGAAGGACTGGCCCATCAGGTCGTCGACGAAGTCGATCACCGAACCGCCCATGTAGACGAGCGACAGTTCGTCGATCAACACGGTCGCGCCGTCTTTCTCGATGGCGACGTCGTCGTCGTTGCGGACGTCCACGAGGTCGAACTTGTAGGAGAAGCCTGAGCATCCGCCGCCCTCGACGGAGACGCGCAACGCCGTCTTTCCCGGCTCGCCGGCAAGGATCTTTGCCACCCGCCTGGCGGCGGCGTCGGTCATCTCGACTCTCATGGAAGACTTGGCATCCGCGCCCATGGTCGTCACCTTGCGTTCGCGTCAATCCGATAGGTATGAAGCGCGCATTGGCAAGTCAACTGGCGGCGGGTCATGGCTGCGGCAGGCGAACTGGGCGACATCGGCTTTGGCTATCGGCCGCGCGCGGCCTATGCCTGCGATCCGGCGCGTTCCCGGGGCCGATTCTACGACGAGACGGAGAGTCCGACCCGCACCGCGTTCCAGCGCGACCGCGACCGCATCATCCATTCGACCGCGTTCCGCCGGCTGAAGCACAAGACCCAGGTCTTCATCGCCCACGAGGGCGACCACTACCGCACCCGGCTCACCCATTCGATCGAGGTGGCGCAGATCGCGCGAGCCCTGGCGCGGGCCCTGCGCGGCGACGAGGACCTCGCCGAGGCCGTGGCCCTTGTCCACGATTTCGGCCATACGCCCTTCGGCCACACCGGCGAAGATGCGCTCAACGAAAAGATGGCCGACTGGGGCGGCTTCGACCACAACGCCCAGTCGTTGCGCATCGTCACCCGCCTCGAGCGCCGCTATGCCGAATTCGATGGCCTCAACCTGACCTGGGAGACGCTGGAAGGCCTGGTCAAGCACAACGGCCCGCTCACCGACAGGGCGGGCGAGGGTCTATCAGGCCCGGTGCCGCAGGCGATCCGCGACTTCAACGCGCTGTTCGACCTCGAGCTCGACCGCCATGCCGGCATCGAGGCGCAGTGCGCGGCGATTGCCGACGACATCGCCTACAACACCCACGATATCGACGACGGTCTGCGTTCCGGCCTTCTCACCCTCGACATGCTGAACGATCTCGCCCTGCCCGGCGAAATCCTGGCAGAAGTCCGGGCGCGCTATCCCGCGCTCGATCCGGTCCGCACCGGCCACGAACTCATGCGCCGGCAGATCACGCGAATGGTCGAGGACGTCATCGTCACGGCCCGCGCCACGCTCCAGGAACTGGCTCCCCGCAATCCCGAGGACGTCCATGATGCCGGCCGCACGATCGTTTCGTTCTCCGGGGACATGGCGGCGCGCGAGAAGGAACTCAAGGCGTTCCTCTACCGCAACGTCTACCGGCACCCCGAGGTGATGAAGATCAGGGCCGGTGCCGACCGCGTCGTGCGCGATCTCTTCGACGCCTATTTTGCCGATCCGCGGGCGATGCCGGATAGCTGGCGCGAGGGGCTCGACCGGGCCGACGAACGCATACGCGCCCGCCACGTCGCCGACTTCCTCGCCGGCATGACCGACACCTACGCGGTCAAGGAGCACCGGCGTTTGTTTGACCATACCCCGGATTTGGGATAGGGCAGCCGCGACTTGCGGCCCGCGCGCCGGCCGAATTCCTCGAGACTGCCCGGAAGTCGACCATGAACATATTCGCCGAGTTCAACGAGCGGATCAGGAAAACCGTCGAGCGGCTCGGAATCGTTGCCGCCGACGGCTCCGCACTCGATCTCGGACGCGTCTCCGTCGAGGCGCCGCGCGATCCTTCGCACGGCGACCTCGCGACGAACGCGGCGATGGTGCTGGCCAAGCCGGCGGGGCAGAACCCGCGTGCGCTTGCCGAGCGCATCGCCGCGGCGCTGCGGGACGACCCCGACGTGAAATCCGCCGAAGTCGCCGGGCCGGGGTTCGTCAATATCACGCTTGACGATCGCTTCTGGCAGGACGCGCTCGCCAAGATGCTCGCCGCCGGCACCGACTACGGACGGTCGACGAAGGGCGCCGGGCGCAAGGTGAACGTCGAATACGTCTCGGCCAATCCGACCGGACCGATGCATGTCGGCCACTGCCGGGGTGCGGTCGTCGGCGATACGCTCGCCAACCTGCTGGCCTTTGCCGGCTGCGACGTCACCAAGGAGTATTACATCAACGACGCCGGAGCCCAGATCGACGTACTCGGCCGCTCCGCGATGCTGCGCTACCGCCAGGCGCTGGGCGAGACGATCGACGAGATCCCGGCCGGTCTCTATCCGGGCGACTACCTCATCCCGGTCGGCGAGGCGCTGGCGAAGGAATTCGGCGACAGGCTGCTGCGCATGCCCGAGGCCGAGGCCCTGGCGATTGTGAAGGATCGCACCATCGACGCCATGATGGACATGATCCGCGAGGATCTCGCCCTCTTGAACGTTCGCCACGAGGTGTTTTTCTCCGAACGCACGCTGCACGCCGACAACGCCAGGGCGATCCGCGCGGCAATCTCGGACCTGACCCTGAAGGGCCACATCTACAAGGGCAAGCTGCCGCCGCCGAAGGGCGAAAAGCCCGAAGACTGGGAAGACCGCGAGCAGACGCTGTTCCGCTCGACGGACGTTGGCGACGACATCGACCGGCCGCTGGTGAAGTCCGACGGCTCCTTCACCTACTTCGCCGCCGATGTCGCTTACCTGCGCGACAAGCTTTCGCGCGGCTTCAACGAGACGATCTTCATTCTCGGCGCTGACCATGGCGGCTACGTCAAACGCATGGAGGCTCTGGCCAGAGCGATTTCCGGCGGTTCGATGAAACTCACCGTACTGCTCTGCCAGCTCGTCAAGCTCTATCGCGACGGGGAGCCGGTGCGCATGTCGAAACGCTCGGGCGATTTCGTCACCCTGCGCGAGGTGGTGGAAGAGGTGGGTCGCGACGCGATCCGTTTCATGATGCTTTATCGCAAGAGCGATGCACCGCTCGACTTCGACTTCGCCAAGGTGACCGAGCAGTCGAAGGACAATCCCGTCTTCTACGTGCAGTACGCTTCGGCGCGCGCACACTCGGTCTTCCGCCAGGCGGTGGAGCAGTTCGGGGCCATCGATCTCGACCGCGGCTCGCTGGCGCGGCATGCCGTCCTGCTTCGGGACGAGGGCGAGATCGCGCTCATCCGAAAGCTCGCGGAATATCCCCGCGTGATCGAGCAGGCTGCCCAGGCGCTCGAGCCGCACAGGCTCGCCTTCTATCTCCATGATCTGGCGAGCACGTTCCATTCCCAGTGGAACCGCGGCACGGAAAATCCCGACTTACGGTTTGTTAAGGTTAACGATCCACAATTGAGCCAAGCCAGACTTGGGCTGGTGCAGGCTGTGTCGGACGTCCTGACCTCGGGACTGACGCTGATCGGGGCCGAAGCGCCCACGGAAATGCGCTAGAGCCGCCACAAAACCTGTCACCTTTTGCCCACATTGCGCTGGTAGGGCCAACCCCGTGGCACCTGCTTGTGCCAGAGTGCGAGTATGGGAAGAAGCATGGCAGACGCAAACCAGCTCAAGCGAATCGAAGCCATCGACTACGGCGAGGACGACCCCTTCGCCGAGCTGACGCGAATCATGGGTTTCGATCCGCGTGTTCCCGTTCGCCCGACTCCGGCCGAAGGTGCGCGCCAGGCCGCGGTCACACCACTCGCTCCGGTGGAGCCGGTGCCGGCCAGCCAGGACGATTTCGGCTTCGACATCGATCTCGAGCGGGAGCTGCTCGGCGGGCTGTTGCCGGAGGAGGAGCCGCCGGTTTCGGCTTATCCATCCGCGTCGTCCGTTCGGGACACGCCGGAGGCGGCAGCCGCCGACCTTGACCTGGACTTCGATGCCGCCTTCGCTCTCGAGGTCGGCGATCTCGACCTCGATCTGGAACTCGACCGCCACTCGGCCGAGGCGGCAGAAGACGATCCGGCGCTCGGCTTCGACGAGCCGGGTGCTGCTGCGGACGCCGAACCCGTCTTGGAGGAGGTGCCGATGGCCGCCATTGAGCGGGACGACGATTCGGTCCGCGGAACGATCGGCCGGGGTGTCACGCCTCCAGCGACAAACTCGATCGGAACATCTCGCGGCCCGGCCGATGAGGATTTGGATTTCGGCTTCGACGTCGCCATGGCGCAAGTCGACATGGATTTCGACAGGCTCGCAAACGAGCCTGACGCGGTTGCCGGGGAGGAAGACGGCCTCGATCTGTTCGATGCGGAAGCATTCGAACAGGCGCTTGCCCTGGATCCGGGGGCGGGGGGTGGCGATGCGGCCGACGAGCCGGAATACGACGCGGTCGCGAACCTTTCCGCCGATGCCGCGGAGGAAACGCCTGCTCCGACGGCTTACGGAAAGCCGCACCACGAATTCGGTGCGGCGCCGGTCGAACCGGTATCTGCCGCGCCTGCCGATGTGCTGGAAGACACCACGCTCGAGGACGAACTCGCCGCGCTCCTCGGCGATCCCGTCGCCCCTGTCGACCTGTCGGGGCGCTACGGCAGCGAGCCGCTGACGGCCGCCATGGCTGCGCCGGCCGCGATCGGGGTTGACATCGAACGTCCCGGCGGCGGTCCTGTCGATTTCGGGGCCGAACCGGCCGTCTGGCAAGCTGAAAGCCAAGTCGATGCCGGCACGGATACCGCCGGCAGCGTTCGCGACGCCCGTGAGCCCGTGGCGTTCGGCACGGTCGACGGTGAAGACGTTCTCGAGGCGGAATACCGATCGGACGACGGCAGCCGCTATTTCGACCAGGCGGCGACCGATTGGCAGGCCGCCGTGCCGGAGGAAGACGGCGCCTACGCCGACATGTTCGACGCCGAGGCCATCCACGCCGGGCCGGACGGAAAGGTCGCGGAGGAGACGGTCGTGGATCCTCTTGCGGCTTTGCGCTCGATGGCGACGGACGCCGGCCGCGGCAGCGTCTCGACGCCATATCCCGGCTATCGCTCGCTGGCGACGCCGACGGTCAGTCCGTCGTCCGCCGCAGCGCGGTCAACCTACCAGCATCAGGCTTCGGCCCAGGCCTATTCCGCCCCGGGCGACCGGTCCTATCCGGTTCCGGCCGACGATTTGCGTCCGGCTCCGGCCGCTGTCGATCCGCTCCATTCTCACGACGTCGGCGCGATCGACGACGCACAATTCGCCGGGGCCGAAGACGGTATCCCGGAAATCGAGACGACGGAGGTGCCAGAGCACGCTTTCGCGGTGGCCGACGATCTCGACCTCCCCGAACTTGCGTTCGCGGTCGACGATGCCCCTGCGCTCGCCCTTGACGATTTCGAGCGGGATCTGGCGGTTGCCTATGCCGAGCCGGAGACAGTCGAAGATGGCCATGCGGACGAAGTCGGTGACCTCGCCGACTATGCCGACGCGTCCTTTGACGCCCACCCGATCGACCGCGGCCCGGAGCCGGTCCCGACGTCAGTCTCGACGGCGGGTGCTGCCGGATGGTCGCACGCATCCGTCGATCGGCATCTCGATGATCTGGACTTCGAACTCGACGCCGCGGCGAACGCCGCTTTCTCCGACCTTGGCGATTTCGACAGCGACGACTTCGACGAGCGGACGGCGGCTCCGATTCCGCATGAGACGGGACGCTCGGACGGAGCGCGTCGCGGCCTCCTGATCGCGGCCGTCGTCGGCGGCGTCGCCGTGATCGGCGGCATCGGCGCCTTCGCCTTGTCTTTCGGCGGCGGCTCCGGCTCTTCCGTCCCGGTCGTGGTTCGCGCTGACGACACGCCTGTCAAGGTCCGTCCCGAGAACCCGGGTGGGACGGTCGTGCCGAACCAGGACAACAAGGTATACCAGACGGTTGCGGGAGGGGCTTCCGCTCCGTCGCAGGAAAAGCTGATCAGCGCCAGCGAGGAGCCGGTCGATATGGCGGCCGAGATGCTGCAGGGACCGTTACCGCTGAACGAGGAGGATGTTGCGCCCGATCAGCCGCTGAAGAGCGAGGATCGCGTGCAGCCCACGGCGGACACGGCCGCGACCGGCACTGCCGGAGAAGTCGCCGTCGTCGCTCCGCGCAAGGTGCGCACGATGGTGGTCAAGCCGGACGGTTCGATCGTCCCGCGCGACGAGATCGTCGAGGAAACCGCCCTCGCTGAGCCGCAGCCGGGTGCCGGAGCATCGGCCGCGGCGCCTGCCGGGTCATCCGCGTCCACGACGACTGGCGGCGTGCCGTCCGTCAAGGCGGTCGAGGCTGCGCCCGCGCCCGTCGAGCCGGCAAAGACCAAGGTAGCGAAGGCCGCGGATGCGCCAAAACCGATCGACAGGCCGAAGACCGCCGAAGCGCCGAAGCCGGCCGAGAAGACCCGGACCGCGTCCATTCCCGATGCCGGCCCGCTGGCGCCGTCGCGGCCCGCCGATCAGCCGGTCGAGGTCGTCGGAGAGGTGAAGCCGGATCAGGTCGCCGCCACAGGCGCCGGCGGGGCTTGGTCGGTGCAGATCGCCTCGCAGCCGAGCGAGGAGGCAGCGAAATCGACCTACCAGGATCTGTCGCGCCGCTACGCGAATGTCATCGGCGGCAAGGGGGTCATCATCGTCAGGGCGGAGATTTCCGGCAAGGGCACGTTCTACCGTGTCCGCGTACCGGCGAGCAGCCGAAGCGATGCCATTGCGCTGTGCGAACAATACAAGGCAGCAGGCGGAAGCTGCTTCGTTTCGAAGTAACCGTGCCGCAGGGAAGCCGATCGACGGCGCGGCTCTGGCCGCGCCGTCGGCGTTCGGGGAAGAAGCGCGACGGCCCGCGATTCCAAGGACGCGAGAAACCGTCTACGATTCGGTGATGAACGAATCAAAAGCCATGATCCTCGGTTGCGCCGGGAAATCGCTGACCGCGGACGAGGTACGCTTCTTCCGCGACGAGCGGCCTTGGGGCTTCATCCTGTTTGCCCGCAACATCGGCGAGCCGGCCGAAATCCGCGATCTCGTCGCTTCGATGCGAGACTGCGTCGGCCGCGACGATGCGCCGGTCTTCGTCGACCAGGAAGGTGGCAAGGTTCAGCGGCTGCGACCGCCGATAGCGCCCAACTATCCGGCCGGCGCTTCCGTCGGTGAGCTCTACCGCAGGGACCGCGGCACGGGCCTCAGGGCGTCGTGGCTGCTCGCCCGGCTGTTCGCCTACGACCTGCGGCGCCTCGGTATCACCGCCGACTGCATGCCCGTGCTCGACGTGCCCGTGGAAGGCGCCAACGACGTTATCGGCTCGCGGGCTTACGGCCGCGATCCGCGGTCCGTCGCGGCCCTCGGCCGTGCCGCTGCCGAAGGCCTCATGGCCGGCGGCGTCCTTCCGGTGATGAAGCACATTCCCGGCCACGGCCGCGCCACGGCTGATTCGCACCTGGCGCTCCCGGTGGTCGATGCGCCGCTCGAGGCGCTGAGGGTTCACGATTTCGCTCCGTTCAAGGCGTTGAACGACCTGCCGATGGCGATGACCGCACATGTCGTCTATACGGCGATCGATCCCGACAGGCCGGCCACGACGTCGGCGAAAGTCATCCAGGACGTCGTGCGCGGCGAGATCGGCTTCGACGGCCTGCTCGTCAGCGACGACACATCGATGAAAGCTCTTTCTGGGGATTTCCTGGAGAAGGCCGCGGCGATCCTTGCGGCGGGGTGCGATCTCGTTCTTCACTGCAACGGCGTGATGGAAGAAATGGCCGGTATCGCCTCGCTTACCGGACCTCTTGCCGGCCGGTCGCTCGAACGGGCACGGAGGGCGTTGGACGTCGTCGGCCGGGCCGATGAAACCGAGGAAGCGATGGTGCGCGCCGAATTCGCGAATTATTTCGAAGCGGTGGCCTGACGGCGGAAGGAACGGGGAAGGTGGCCGAGAAAGCCGTTCAAAGGCCCGACAAGGCGGTCCCGATGGACAGCCTGTGGACCGAAGAAGGCCCCGAGCGGGCCACGGGCGAGCCGGCGCTCGTCGTCGACGTCGCCGGCTTCGAGGGACCGCTCGACCTGCTGCTGCATCTCGCCCGCAACCAGAAGGTCGACCTGGCCCGCATCTCCATCGTGGCGCTCGTCGACCAGTATCTCGCATTCATCGATCGCGTCCGTACCCTGAGGCTCGAACTTGCCGCGGACTACCTGGTCATGGCCGCCTGGCTCGCGTTCCTGAAATCGAAGCTGCTGATTCCCAGGCAGCCTGGCGACGAGGAAGCGAGCGGCGAAGAACTGGCCGCGGTCCTCCATTTCCGGCTGAAGCGGCTCGAGGCGATGCGCGATGCGGCGGCCCGGCTCGTCAACCGCAACCGGCTCGGCCGCGACGTCTTCGCCCGCGGCATGCCGGAAACCGTCATCGTCGAGAAGCGCAACACCTTCTCGGCGACGCTCTACGATCTCCTCACCGCCTATGCCGCGCAACGGCAGCGCCAGGCGATCACCAACGTGCGCATCGCCAAACGCGGGGTATGGTCGCTCAAGGAAGCACGCGACATTCTCACCCGGCTCATCGGCTCGTTCCCCGACTGGACCCAACTGGACAGGTTCCTCGTCGAGTATCTGGCGACACCCGAGGAACGGCCGACGGCGATCGCCAGTTCGTTTGCGGCGAGTCTCGAACTCGTCCGCGAAGGAAGGATCGAGATCCGCCAGCACGAGCCGTTCGCGCCGCTCTACCTGCGCAACCGCGCGACGTCGAAGCCGATGGAGGTCGTCAATGACTGACGCAGCGCCGGCAGCCGTCCTGCCTTTCACGGTTTCCGAGCACGACGACCAGCGCGACCGCAATCCGGCCGGTCGCCTGTTCCTCTCCGAGGCGATGCGCATGGCCGAGGCGATCGTCTTCGCCAGCGCCGAGCCGGTCAGCGAGAAGGCGTTGGCGCAGCGGCTTCCCGCCGGCGTCGACATTCGGGAAGCGATGGCCGAACTGCAGCGCGCCTACGAGAAGCGCGGGGTGAACCTCGTCAGGGTAGGCGACGCCTGGGCGTTCCGCACGGCAGGCGACCTTGCCTTCCTGATGACTCGCGACGCGGTCCAGCAACGCAAACTGTCGCGCGCCGCGCTCGAGGTGCTTGCGATCGTGGCCTACCACCAGCCGGTCACGCGCGCCGAAATCGAGGAGATCCGCGGCGTCGAGACGTCGAAAGGCACGCTCGACACGCTGCTCGAGACCGAGTGGATCAGGATGCGCGGCCGCCGCAAGACGCCGGGCCGCCCCGTCACCTACGGAACGACGGATGCCTTCCTTGACCATTTCCAGCTGGAGGAAATCCGCGATCTGCCGGGCATGGAGGAATTGAAGGGCGCAGGGTTGCTCTCCGCGCGCATGCCGTCGAACTTTTCCGTGCCGCTGCCGCCGGCCGACCCGAACCGGCTCACCGAGGACGAGGACCCGCTCACCGACATCGACCTCGAGGAACTCGGCCTGTTGACACCTCGGGTCGAGAATGATTGACGGGGTCTGAACCTATCCCAGAGGCCCTGTCTTGACCATGCAGGAAGGCTCGCGGGTATCGGCCGGCGTCACCTTCGCCGCACGGCTTTCCTTCGAGAACATCAGCCACGCATTCGCCAGCGGCGTCGAGACGCTCCGCGACGTCACGCTCGCAGCCGAGCCTGGCGAGGTGCTGTGCCTTCTCGGCCCGTCGGGATCCGGCAAAACGACGCTCCTGCGCATTGCCGCCGGTATCGAGACGCAGACCGCCGGCCGCGTCGTCATGAACGAACGCGAGATCGCAGGACCGGACGTCTTCCTTCCGCCGGAAAAGCGCTCGATCGGGCTGGTCTTCCAGGATTTCGCCCTGTTTCCGCATCTTACCATCCTCGAGAACGTCCGCTTCGGCCTCACCGCGCTGTCGCGGCAGGAAGCCGACAGCGAAGCGATGATCTCGCTCGCCCGCGTCGGGCTGGAGCAATATGCCCATAAATACCCGCATGTTCTGTCGGGCGGCGAGCAACAGCGCGTCGCGCTCGCCCGTGCGATCGCGCCGCGGCCGGCGGTCCTGCTCATGGACGAGCCGTTTTCCGGTCTGGATTCGCGGCTGAAGGACGCCGTGCGTGCCGAGACCCTCGACATCCTGCGGCGGAGTCGGGCGACGGCGATCGTGGTCACGCACGATGCCGAGGAAGCCATGCGCATGGGCGACCGCATCGCGTTGCTGCGCGCCGGGCGGCTCATGCAACTAGGCCGCGCCGAAGAACTCTACCAGCGCCCGGCGGACCTGTTCGTTGCCGGCTTCTTCTCCGAGTTGAACCTGTTCGAGGCCCGTGTTTCCGGCGGCACGGCGGATACGCCGGTCGGCAGGGTTGCGGCGCCCGGCTTCGCCGACGGCGCCAGAGTGACCGTTGCTGTCCGCCTTTCGGGCTTCGAGGTCGGAGAGGTTGCCGGCGCCATCCCGGCCCGCGTGCTCAGCAGCCGGTTTCTCGGCGTCGTCGACCTCGTCGACCTCGCCGTGCCGGGGGCCGATCGCCCGGTTCGCGCCCGCGTCCGTTGCGGGGTGCTGGCGCCGGGCGGGCGAGATATTTTTGTCTCGGTTCGCCCCGCCGACGTACTTGTGTTTGAATCCCGCGGCGAATACGCCTAGATCAGGTAGAGGAAACCGTTCGAGAGAGTTTGACAATGGGTTCGTTTTCGATTTGGCACTGGCTGATCGTGCTGGTCGTCGTGCTGCTCCTGTTCGGGCGCGGCAAGATTCCCGAGCTGATGGGCGACATGGCCAAGGGCATCAAGAGCTTCAAGAAGGGCATGTCGGACGACGACACGGCCGACGAAACCAAGACGGTCGAGCACCGGGCCGACGAGACCGTCGGCGCCCCGAAGGAGAAGGCCAGCAAGAGCTGAGCCGAATACCGCTCTAGCCGGGTAACAGGGCCATGTTCGACATCGGCTGGACCGAAATGCTCGTGATCGCGATCGTCATGATCGTGGTCGTGGGGCCGAAGGATTTGCCCAAAATGCTGCGCACCTTCGGCAAGACCACGGCGAAGCTTCGGTCGATGGCCGGCGATTTCCAAAAGCAGTTCAACGAGGCGCTCAAGGAAGCCGAGCTCGACGACGTCAAGAAGTCAGTGGAATCGCTGCGCAGCCTCAACCCGGCCAACGAGATCAAGAAGCAGCTCAATCCATTCGAGAAGGCCGCGGCAGACGTCCGTGCCGGCCTCGACAAGGCGCTGAAGCCATCGGCGCCCGCTGCCACCGCTCCTTCTACGCCGGCTGCGGCCGCGCCGCCGCCTGCGCCGGTCGTCCAAGGTCCGACCGAAATGCCGCCGCCCGTCGTCGTGGCGCCCGAGGCAACGCCGCCGGCCCCCGCTGCCGCGGCTGCGCCGGCCGAGGTCGGGACGGTGGCGGCTAAACCCGCGCCGGCGAAACGGGCGGCCGGTGCGAAGAAGCCGGCTGAGGATGCGGAGGCTGCGCCGGGCGCGCCCGCGCAGGGGAAGAAGACGGGAAGCCCAGCGTGAGCAACAGCAGCGAGCAGGACGAGATCGAGAAGTCGTCGGCGCCGCTGATCGAGCACCTGATCGAGCTGCGTTCGCGGCTGATCTGGTCGATCGGCGGTTTTTTCGTCGCCTTCCTCGTCTGCTTCTTTTTCGCCAAGCAGCTGTTCAACCTCCTGGTAGTGCCCTTCCGATGGGCGGTCGCATGGGCGGGCCTGGCCGACCACAAGGTCGAGCTCATCTATACGGCCCCGCAGGAGTTCTTCTTCACGCAGATCAAGCTCGCCATGTTCGGCGGCCTTGTCGTCGCTTTCCCGCTGATCGCCACGCAGATCTACAAGTTCATCGCTCCGGGCCTCTATCGCAACGAGCGTGCGGCCTTCCTGCCTTTCCTCATCGCCTCGCCGATCCTGTTCCTGATCGGCGGCGCGCTCGTCTACTTCTTCTTCACGCCGATGGTGATGTGGTTCTTCCTCGCCATGCAGCAGACGGGGCCGGACGCCGAAGTGCAGATCTCGCTGCTGCCGAAGGTGTCGGAATACCTTAGCCTGATCATGACGCTGATCTTTTCCTTCGGCCTCGTCTTCCAGCTGCCGGTAGTCACGACACTGATGGCGCGCGTCGGCCTGCTGACCTCTCAGGCGCTCGCCGAGAAGCGCAAATGGGCGATCGTGATCGCCTTCGTCGTCGCGGCGGTGCTGACGCCGCCAGATCCTGTCAGCCAGATCGGTCTCGCATTGCCGACGATCCTGCTCTACGAAATCTCGATCTGGACGGCTCGCATGATCGAGCGGAAGCGGGATGCCGAGAGGCTCGCCGCCGAGGCGGCGTCGGGCGGGCAGAAGGCCACCTGATTCCTTCCGGCGGCCCTGCGCAGGCGACGCGCCACTGTCCCGTACCCGCCCACCGTTGACGTCGTTGACGCCTGTCCTTAACGGAGTGGCTGGGCCGATTTCGGCCTGTCGCCAGAGCGAATCGCCGCGATTCGCCGGCGCGTTGCGCAACCGAACGACGGAACCGTGCCACCATGCTCGACATCAGATGGATCCGCGAGAACCCGAAGGCGCTGGTCGATGCGCTCGTCAAGCGCGGCCAGTCTCCCGAAGCGGCCGGGGCGATCGTCGACGACCTCGTGGCGAAGGACGAGGCGCGCCGAGAACACGTGTCGAAGCTTCAGCAGTCGCAGGAACGCCGCAACGCCGCCTCCAGGGAGATCGGCAATGCCATGCGTAGCGGTGACATGGCGCTGGCGGAGCGGCTGAAGGAGGAGGTCGGCGAGATCAAGGCCTTCATCCAGGGCGGAGAGGCGGAGGAACGAAGGCTCGACGCCGAGCTCGACCACGCGCTGGCGGTCATTCCCAACGTGCCCCTCGACACCGTGCCGGTCGGCAAGGACGAGCACGACAATGTCGAAGTGCGCAGGATCGGCGAGCCGCCGCAGCGGGCCGGCTGGACCCGTGAGCATTACGAAATAGGAGAGGCGCTCGGGCAGATGGACTTCGAGCGCGCAGCAAAACTTTCCGGTGCGCGTTTCACCGTGCTGAAGGGCCAGCTGGCGCGTCTGGAGCGTGCGCTCGGCCAGTTCATGCTCGACCTGCACACGACCGAACACGGCTATACGGAGGTTCAGGTTCCGCTGCTCGTCCGGGACGACGCGCTGTACGGCACGGGCAATCTTCCGAAGTTCGAGGCCGACTTGTTCTTCACGCCGCACGCCGGCGCGCGGCTCGGCCTCATCCCGACTGCGGAAGTCCCGCTGACCAATCTCGTGCGTGAGGAAATACTCGCGCACGAAGAGCTGCCGATCCGCATGACGGCGCTTACCCCGTGCTTCCGCTCGGAAGCGGGATCGGCCGGGCGCGACACGCGCGGCATGCTGCGCCAGCACCAGTTCTACAAGGTCGAACTGGTCTCGATCACCGACCAGGAGACGTCGATCGAGGAGCACGAGCGCATGACGGCCTGCGCCGAAGAAGTGCTGAAGCGCCTCGGCCTGCCGTTCCGCACCGTCGTGCTCTGTACCGGCGACATGGGCTTCGGTTCGCGCAAGACCTATGACATCGAAGTCTGGCTGCCCGGACAGAACGCCTACCGCGAGATCTCGTCCTGCTCGGTCTGCGGCGATTTCCAGGCCCGGCGGATGGACGCCCGCTACCGTCCGGAAGGCGAAAAACAGACCCGCTTCGTTCACACGCTGAACGGTTCCGGCGTCGCCGTCGGCCGAGCCCTGATCGCCGTCGTCGAAAATTACCAGAACGAGGACGGCAGCGTCACGATTCCTGAAGTCTTGCGCCCCTATATGGGTGGCTTGGCCAAGATCGAAGTGAAATAGATGCGCATTCTCCTGACCAATGACGACGGCATCCATGCCGAGGGCCTGCAGGTGCTCGAACGCATCGCTCGAACCCTTTCGGACGATGTCTGGGTCGTGGCGCCGGAGACCGACCAGTCCGGCTTCGCCCATTCGCTCTCGCTGTCCGAGCCGCTCAGGATGCGCCGCATCGATGACCGCCATTACGCCGTGCGCGGTACACCCACCGACTGCGTCATCATGGGGGCGCGCAAGCTGATGCCGGGCCTGCCCGATCTCGTTCTTTCCGGCGTCAATTCGGGATCGAACGTCGCCGACGACGTCACCTATTCGGGCACCGTCGCCGGTGCCATGGAAGGCACGCTGCTCGGGATCCGCTCGATCGCGCTGAGCCAAGCCTACAATTTCTACAACGAGGCGCGAGTCGTTCCGTGGGAGGTAGCCGAAACGCACGGGCCGAAGCTCCTCAGGCGACTGGTCGAGACCGAGCTGCCGCAGGGCGTATTCCTGAACGTCAACTTCCCCAACTGTCCGGTCGAGGAGGTGGCGGACGCCGTCGTCACGAGCCAGGGCAAGCTGGTCCACGGCCTGTGGATCGACGAGCGCGCCGACGGCCGCAACTTCCCGTACTACTGGTTGCGCTTCGGCCGCGAGCCGGCCGAGATGCGGCCCGGCACCGACATGGCGGCGCTTCGCGAAAAGAGGGTATCGATCACGCCGCTCAAGCTCGACCTGACCGCCTACGAGGTTCAGGACCGGCTGCGCAAGGCGCTGCATCCATGACGGCCGCCGAGGACAGGGAGGGCTTTGCCGCTTTCATGCTGCGCCTGCGCGCCACCGGAATGGTGACGCGTGAACTGGCCGCCGCGTTCGAGGCGACGCCCCGCCGCGCCTTCCTGCCCGGCCAGTGGCACAGTGTCGCCTGGTCCGACCGGATGATCCCCATCGCCTGCGGCGAGACCATCGAGGGTGTGGACCTCCAGGCTTCTGTCGTTCGGGCGCTCGATCTTCAGCCGGGCGTGCGCGTTTTGGAGATCGGCACCGGCTCCGGGTATACGGCAGCGGTGATGTCGCGGCTTGCCGGCCGGGTACTCACGGTCGAGCGCTACAAGACGCTTGCCACCCAGGCCCGCGCCGCCCTCGAGGCGCTCGGCATCCAGAACGTCCAGGTCCGCCACGCCGACGGCGCCAACGGATTACCGGGCGAAGGGCCGTTCGACCGTATCGTCGTGTGGGCGGCGTTCGACAACCTGCCGCGGGCCTATGTCGACCAGTTGTCGATCGGCGGTGTCATGATCGCGCCGATCGGGGCGGCGGAAGCTCCGCAGAGCCTTGCCAGGCTGACCAAGGTCGGCAGCCGCTTCGAACGCGAGGATATCGGCAAGGTCCGCCTCCAGCCGATCACGCCCGGCGTGGCCGCGGTCATCTAGACGGGTCGCGCCCGTGCTAATTCTTTCGGCAACCTGTTCGACCTTAACCGGCCGGTAAGATTAACGCGCTTTAATCAAGCCAACTGGTGTCGGGTACGCGCGGGTAAGTGCGATGCGTTTCAGTGTTCTGAGGGTCGACGAGCGCAGTCTGCTGCGGAGCGTCGCCGTTATCGTGATCGGCGGAATCGTCGCGGGGTGCAGTTCCGGGGCGTCACGCTTCACCGACGGGGTGGACGGAATCTTCACTGCATCGACCGCCAATCAGCGTTCCATCATCAGGAACGAGGCGCAACCCTACCCGGGAGACGCGGCGAGGCCGAAACCGGCGACGGGGGACTATACCGGCTCGGTTTCGCGCGACGCGGTGAAACCGGTCGACCTGACGACCTCCGCCGTGACGCGCAGCAGTCTGCCAGACGCCCAGCCAAAGGCTGCCGCGCCGGTGGCAGCGGTCCGGCTCGACAGCACGACGACGGCGACGGTTCAGCCGGCGCCGAGCTTGGCTGCGCAGCCCGAGGCCGAGGAGACGGTCGGCTGGTCGCGCGCCGGCGGCACGCAGATCACGGTCAGGGATGGCGAAACCGTCTACAATCTCTCGCGCCGCTATGGCGTACCGGCGAACGTGCTGCTTTCGGTCAACGGTCTTCCCGACGCGAACGCGCTGAAGGCCGGTCAGAAGATCGTCATCCCGACCTATGTCTATTCGCGCCGGGCGCCGGTCTCTGCGCCGGACAGCGATCCGAACGTCGCCGACGCCAGGTCGTCGCGCGGGACGAAATTCGACATTCCCGCCGACAAGGTGCCGCTCCCGTCGAGAGCCCCTGCCGAGAAGGTCGCGATCCTGCCCCAGTCGCCGAAGGTGAAGGAAAACGAACCGCCCGCGAGCGGCGCAACGGCGAAGGCGGAACCGCTGAATACGGCAGGAAAGGACGGCGCAGGGAAGGGCAGCTATGTCGTCCAGGCCGGCGATACACTGTCCGCCATCGCCAAGAAGACCGGCGTCCCCGTTACCGCCATCAAGTCCGCAAACGGCATGAAGGACGGCTTCGTCCGCATCGGCCAGACCCTCGTCATCCCGCAGGGATCGCCGACCGTCGCGGCGGCCAAGCCGGGCGCTGACCCCATCGTCACCGGAACCGCCGGACCGGCGAAGAAGGCGTCCGACGCCCAGGTAACGGCCTATACGCCGCCGCGTGCCGCCGAGAAGGTGATTGAGGACGCCGAGAGAGTCGAGGCGTCGGCTCCCGACGCAACGGGGATCGGCCGCATGCGCTGGCCGGTTCGCGGCCGGGTCATCAACGCGTTCGGCAGCAAGAACGCCGGGAAGGCGAACGACGGCATCGATATCGCCGTTCCCGAGGGCACGCCGGTCAAGGCCGCCGAGAACGGCGTCGTCATCTATGCCGGCGACGGCCTCAAGGAGTTCGGCAACACGGTACTCGTTCGCCACGAGGACGGGCTTGTCACGGTCTACGGCCACGCCAGCGAGATCAAGGTCTCGCGCGGCGAGAAGGTCAAGCGCGGCCAGGAAATCGCGCGCTCCGGCATGAGCGGATCGGCGGACATGCCGAAGCTGCACTTCGAGGTGCGCAAGAACTCGGCGCCGGTCGATCCCTCGACCTACCTCGAATAGGGCGCCCGCCGCGGCGGTCTTTCGGATCTCAGTCCTTCAGGCGCTGGCCGAGCCGGCCGGCGAGGTCTTGGATGAATTGCCAGGCGACACGACCCGAGCGCCCCCCGCGCGTTGTCGCCCACTCGAGCGCCTGGGTTCGGAGCGCATCCGGTCCGATGGCGAGCTCGTGGTAGCGCGCATAGCCCGCCACCATGTCGAGATATTCGTCCTGCGAGCATTTGTGGAAACCGAGCCACAGCCCGAACCGGTCCGACAGCGATACCTTCTCCTCGACCGCTTCCGACGGGTTGATCGCCGTCGATCGTTCGTTTTCGATCATGTCGCGGGGCAGCAGGTGCCGACGGTTGGACGTGGCATAGAAGATCACGTTTCCGGGCCGCCCCTCGACGCCGCCCTCCAGCGCCGCCTTGAGCGACTTGTACGACGTGTCGTCATGATCGAAGGACAGGTCGTCGCAGAACAGGATGAAGCGGTGCTGCGCCGCCTTGAGGATCGTCATCAGCCTCGGCAGTGTGCCGATGTCCTCGCGGTGGATCTCGATCAGCTTCAGCGGGTCTCTGCTGCGCGTCGCGTTGACCCTCGCGTGGGCGGCCTTGACCAGCGATGACTTACCCATGCCGCGCGCGCCCCACAGAAGAACGTTGTTGGCGGGCAATCCCGATGCGAAGCGCTCGGTGTTGTCGACGAGGATGTCGCGGACGCGATCGACCCCGCGGATCAGACCGATGTCGACCCTGTTGACGCGATCGACCGCTTCCAGTTCGCCCGGATCGGCCGACCAAACGAAGCAGTCGGCGACCCTGAAGTCGACCTCCCTGGGAGGGCGCGGGGCGAGGCGTGAGATCGCCTCGATGAGCCTGTCCAGTTTTTCCTCGAGCGTTTCCGGTCCGGTCCTGCGCATGACACCGCCGCTTGTTCTGGCAATTCGCGTGCAGGGCGTCTAACACGCGGGCGCCGGCCGGGAAAGCGCGCACCAGTCTGCCGAGCGCGGTTGCAATGCGTCCGCGACCGACTATATTCCGCGCAACTTTCGAGGGGCTGCACGCGGCCGGTAACGTTTCAGGAGCTTCATGATGTTCGTCACACCGGCCTATGCGCAGGGCGTCGGCGCCACACCCGACATGTTCGTCAGCATTCTGCCCTTCGTTCTGATCTTCGTGATCATGTATTTCCTGATCATCCGGCCCCAGCGCACCCAGATGAAGAAGCGCGGCGAGATGCTCGCCGCCATCCGCCGGGGCGACACGGTGGTGACCGGCGGCGGGCTCGTCGGCAAGGTGACGAAGGTCATCGACGACAATGAACTCGAGGTCGATCTCGGCAACGGCGTGAAGGTGACGGCCCTGCGTGCGACCATTTCGGACGTTCGCGTCAAGGGCGAGCCGGTCGCCAACCAGAACGCCAAGAAATAACCGCAAATCGGGCGGTATCCGTTAGCGGAGGTCCGCCCGGCCGACGGCAAGTCGCCGGCTTCGACGAGGCACCATGCTCTATTTTTCGCGCTGGAAGACAATCTCGATCTGGCTGGTGGTGGTGCTCGGCATCATCTACGCGCTTCCGAACCTGCTGCCGGCATCGATGCTGGCGAAATTGGACAACGTTCCTTCCTGGGGGCCGAAACGGCCGATGACGCTCGGCCTCGACCTGCAGGGCGGTTCGCACATCCTGCTCGCCGTCGAGCGCGACGACCTCGTCAGTGAACGGCTGACCTCGGCGCGAGACGAGATCCGCACGGCGTTGCGCGACGCCAAGATCGGCTACACCGGCCTTTCCGGCAGCGGCCGGGTTGTCCAGGTACGCATCCGCGAGGCCAACGACGTCGACAAGGCGAAGACCGCGCTGCAGGCGCTGACCCAGCCTCTGTCGACAGGCGTTTTCGGCGGCACCACGATCAGGGAGTTCAGCTTCGACGAACCCGAGCCCGGACTGCTCCGCTACACGATGACCGACGAGGGTCTCGACTACCGGATCGGCAGCGCGGTCACGCAGTCCATCGAGGTAGTGGGCCGCCGCGTCAACGAACTGGGCACGACCGAGCCGGTTATCCAGCGTCAGGGCAACGACCGGATCCTGGTCCAGGTGCCCGGCCTCCAGGATCCGCAGCGCCTGAAGGACATCCTCGGCCAGACGGCAAAATTGACCTTCCAGATGGTCGACCAGTCGATGTCGGTGCAGGACGCCCTCAACGGCCGCCCGCCGGCAGGATCGACGATCATGTATTCGCAGGACGATCCGCCGGTGCCCTACCTTATCGAGGACCGTGTCATCGTTTCGGGCGAAAACCTCGTCGACGCGCAGGCTACCTTCGATCAGCGCACCAACGAGCCCGTCGTCTCCTTCCGCTTCGATGCCAAGGGCGCGGCGCGCTTCGGCCAGGCGACGCAGCAGAATGTCGGCCGGCTATTCGCCATCATCCTCGACAACCAGGTCATCTCGGCGCCGCAGATCCGCGAGCCGATCCTCGGCGGCACAGGCCAGATCTCGGGTCGCTTCACCACCCAGACCGCCAACGATCTCGCCGTGCTGCTGCGGGCCGGCGCGTTGCCGGCGACGCTCACCGTCATAGAGGAACGAACGGTCGGACCGGGCCTCGGGCAGGATTCGATCGAGGCAGGCAAGATCGCAAGCGTCATCGGCGCGGTCCTCGTCGTCGCTTTCATGTTCGTCGCCTACGGCTTCCTCGGCCTGATTGCCAACGTGGCGCTCGTGGTCAACGTCGCGCTGGTCGTCGCCATCCTTTCGGTGCTGGGGGCGACGCTGACGTTGCCCGGTATCGCCGGCATCGTGCTCACGATCGGCATGGCGGTCGATTCGAACGTCCTGATCTACGAACGCATCCGAGAGGAGCGGCGCAGCGGCCGCTCGGTGATCCAGGCGATCGACGCCGGCTTCGCGCGCGCCATGACCACCATCGTCGATGCCAACGTCACCACACTGATCGCGGCGGCGGTGCTGTTCTATCTCGGCACCGGTCCGGTCAAGGGCTTTGCCGTGACGCTCGCCATCGGCATCGTCACGACCGTGTTCACGGCCTTCACCTTTACCCGGTGGATGGTCGCCGAATGGGTCAAGCGCAGCCGCCCGAAGGAATTGCCGGGCGCGCTGATCAATTTTGTCCCGGTCGGAACGAGCATCCCCTTCATGAGGATACGCCGCTGGACGTTCGCGTTTTCCTCTTTCCTGTCGATCGCCTCGCTCGTCCTCTTCGTCACTGTCGACATGAACTATGGCGTCGATTTCAAGGGCGGTTCGCTGATCGAGGTGCAGTCGAAGGACGGCCCGGCGAACCTCGCCGATCTGCGCGCGAGACTTTCCCAGCTCAACATCGGCGACGTCCAGGTCCAGGAGTTCGGCAGCCCGAACGAAGTTCTGATCCGCGTCGGCTCGCAGGAAGGCGGCGACAACGCCGAACAGACTGTCGTGACCAAGGTGCGCGACGAACTCGGCGCGGACTACGAGTTCCGTCGGGTCGAGACCGTCGGCCCGACCGTCTCCAGCGAGCTGGCGCGCCAGGGAACAATCGGCGTCATCGTCGCACTGGTGCTGATCATGGTCTACGTCTGGTTCCGCTTCGAATGGCAGTTCGCCGTCGGCGCGATCGTTGCCACGATCCACGACGTCGTCATGACGATCGGCTTCTTCGTGGTGACGGGAATCGAGTTCAATCAGTCGTCGATAGCGGCGATCCTGACCATCGTCGGCTACTCGCTGAACGATACGGTCGTCGTCTACGACCGCGTGCGCGAGGATCTGCGGCGATACAAGAAGCTGACCCTTCCGCAACTCCTCAACACGGCGATCAACGCCACGCTGTCGCGTACGACCCTGACGGCACTGACCACGGTGCTTGCCCTGCTCGCGCTGTTCCTGTTCGGCGGCGAGGTGATCCGTTCCTTTACGGCGGCCATGCTGTTCGGCGTCATCTTCGGTACCTATTCTTCGATCTTCATCGCCGCCCCGCTGCTCATCCTCTTCCGTCTGCGGCCCTCGACCAGAGAAGCGTCGGACGACGGTGCCGCGGCGGGTGTGACGCGGGCGCAAACGTCGTAGGCGCCGATGGCCGGCGGCATCGTCATCCGTCGCGCGCATTTTCCCGGGCGCGCGCCGATCGACGCCTACGGCAATGGCGGCTTCCGCTTCGCCGAGATGTCGCACCGCGGCTCCATCCTGTGTCTGCCGTCCGGCGTCCACGGCTGGGAGCCGGAAAATCCGGCGGCGCTCGCGGTGGACGACTTCGCCCGCGTGCTGGCGGAATCGGCCGACATCGAAATCCTGCTCGTCGGCTGCGGCAGGGACCTCAGGCCGCTTCCTGCGGCTCTCAAGGCGGCACTGAGGGACGCCCGCATCTCAGCCGATCCGATGTCGACGGGCGCGGCCGTGCGTACCTACAACGTCCTCCTCGCCGAGGATCGCGCCGTCGCCGCCGCCCTGGTCGCCATCGACTGACATGAAGGATCCGATTGCCGAGGCGGTGCGCACCGCCGACCGGGACCGCTACCTCGCCGCGCTCTATGCGCCGGCGGAGCGCCGCGCCGACCTGATGGCGCTCTACGCATTCAACACCGAGATCGCCGGCATCCGCGATCGGATCCGCGAGGCTCTGCCCGGCGAAATCCGCGTTCAATGGTGGCGAGACATCATTGCTTCCGGAGACGGTTCGGGCGGCGGACACCCGCTCGCGGCGGCGCTCTTGCGCACCATCGCTGCGCATGACTTGCCCCTTGCCGCCTTCGACGCCTATCTGGAGGCGCGCATCTTCGATCTCTATGACGACCCGATGCCCTCTCGCACCGACCTGGAGGGCTACTGCGGCGAGACGGCATCGGCAATGATCCAGCTTTCCGCACTCGTGCTCGATCCCGCCGCGGCGGCCGGGACCGCGGACCTTGCCGGCCATGCCGGCTGCGCGCAGGCGATCGCGGGATTGCTGCGTCTGGTGCCTCTCCACCGTCGTCGCGGCCAGTGCTTTCTGCCGCGCGACATGCTCGCTGCCGTCGGCACCTCTCCCGAGGCCTTCGTCTCAGGCGGGGACGAAGTCGCGGCGGCACGTGCGGTTGCGGCCATGACGGCGCTGGGCTGCGAACACCTGACGACGTTCCTCGCAGGTGCCGGCTCGCTTCCGCAATCGTTGCGCCCGGCCTTCCTGCCGGCTGCGCTCGCAGCCGCCTACCTCGCCGCGATCGCCCGAGACCCGTCAGCCGTGCTCCGGCGGGGTGCCGAAATCTCGACCGTCCGCCGCCACTGGCTACTTCTCCGCGCGGCGTCCGGCCGATGGCCGGCGCCGTTCCCTTTGACGTAAACGTCAAACGTGCTAGTGATTCCCTCGGTCACGGCGAAACGGCCGCTGATCGGGAGGGGTGCGTGAGTCTGCCGCTGCTTGTGGCGATCGTCGTGATCGGCATATCGCTGACCGTTGCCGCGGTGCATTTCACAGGCGGCAGCAAGGTCGCGCGTCTTGCCGGCGTCGAAGAGGCGCGGCGTGTCTTCGCGCTGGACTTTCCCGACGAGACGCCGTCGAGCGTGCTGATCACCAGCGACGGGCGGTCCGCCTTCCTGTCGCTTTCCGGCGGACGCACCGGCATCGTGCAGAGCTTCGGCGACGGCTATTTCACGCGGATCGCCACGCCGGGTGACGTCGCGGCGCTGGCGCTTGGGCAGCCGGCCACCGTCTCGGTCCGCTTCCGCGACTTTACCTGGACGGGCGGGCAGTTCGCCTTTGCCGACGCGGCGGCGGCGAGCGCCGTCGCCCGCGCCCTCGACCCGAAACGCAGTCCATCCGCACCGGCGAGCTGACATGCATGACTACGTCTTCCCCAAGGTCACCGAATATGCCATCCCGTTCTTCGTGCTGGCGATCCTGATCGAGATCTTTCTCGTCCGGACCGGGCGGGCGAAGGGCACGTTCGAGACCCGCGATACCCTCACCAGCCTGATGATGGGTACCGGCAACGTGGTCGCCGGCATCCTGCTCGGCTTCGTCTCCTATTCTCTGCTTCTGTGGCTTTGGCAGTACCGAATCTTCGATCTCGGCCTCTCGATCTGGGTCTTCCTGGGCGCCTTCCTGCTCGATGACCTGCGCTACTATTGGTACCACCGTATCGCCCATCGCGTGCGCTGGGTATGGGCCGAGCACGTCAACCATCATTCCAGCCAGCACTACAATCTGTCGACGGCGCTGCGTCAGAGCTGGACGGGCCTGTTCACCGGGATGTTCGTGCTCCAGGCGCCGCTGGTCCTGCTCGGCCTGCACCCGGCCGTCATCGCCTTCGTCTTCGGCTTCAATCTGGTCTGGCAGTTCTGGATCCATACCGAGACGATCGGCAAGCTGCCGCGCTGGTTCGAGGCGGTTTTCAACACGCCCTCGCACCACCGCGTCCACCATGCCGTCAACCCGCGCTATCTCGACGCCAACTATGCCGGCACGCTGATCGTCTGGGACAGGATGTTCGGCACCTTCGTCGAGGAACTGGACGAAGACCGGCCGCGCTACGGCATCGTCAGGAATCTCGGCACCTTCAATCCGTTGAAGGTGGCGTTCCACGAATATGTCGGCATCTTCCGGGACGTCGTCCGGCCCGGTCTCACGCTGCGCCAGCGCCTCGGCTACCTGTTCATGCCGCCCGGCTGGAGCCACGATGGCAGCCGCGCGACTTCGGAGAGCCTGAAGGCGGCATATGTGCGTCGAAATCCGGGCGAGGCGGGCAAGCCGGGACTGCCGGGCGCGGATCGCGCGGAAATCGCCCCGGCTGAGTGATCAGCCGAGCTTCGGTTCGTCAAGCAGATCGGCGAAAGTCGCCGTCGCTTTCGCCATCTTCGCCTGCACCGCCGCCATCAGGTCTTCGGGGCGCAGAAATCCGCCGTTCCAGGTGGCGATGTAGTCGAGCCCGTCGGCGACGCCGTGGTCGCGCGCATAGGCGAGGTTCCTCTTGATGCCGGCGATCGCCAGCGGCGATTTCTCCGCGATCGACCGCGCCAGCGCGTCCGCCGCGTCCATCAGGCGGTCCCGGTCGGCGTGGACGGCCGAGACCAGGCCGATCGCTTTCGCCTCGGCCGCATCGAAGCGCCGGCCGGAAAAACAGAGTTCGGCTGCAACGGACGGTGCAATGAGCTTCGGCAGGCGCTGCAGCGTGCCGACGTCGGCGGCCATGCCGATGTTGATCTCCTCGACCGCGAAAGTGGCATCAGCGCTGGCGACGCGGATGTCGCAAGCGGTGATCAAATCGATGGCCCCGCCGATGCAGGCGCCGTGAATTGCAGCGATCACCGGGAAGGGCGCCCGCTCGATCGCGGTGAAGGCGTCCTGAAGCGACAGGATCAGCTCGCGCATGGCGAACGCAGCGCGACCCGACTCGTTCCGGAAAAGTCTCGCGATGCCCGCGAACGCGGCAAGGTCCATGCCGCCGCTGAAATGCTTGCCTTCGCCGGAAATCACCGCGCAGCGCACGGTCCGGTCGCGGCCGAGCGCGGCCATGACGCGTGGCAGGTCGGACCAGAATTCAGGCGTCATGCTGTTCGCCTTGTCGGGCCTGTTCATGACGATGCGGGCCACCGGACCGCCGCGTTCGATCCTGAAGAAGGTGCTGTCGACGTTCACGGCGGTCTCCCGGTACGGTCAGGCGGTGGTCGATGCTATTCGGCCGCCTCGGCGCGCGGGGCAAGCCCGAGCCAGCGGCGGCAGTCGTCGAGTGCGCGCGCCGTCATCGCCTTCTTCTTGGCGACGGTCTTGTCCTTGCCGCGCAGGCGTTTTCCTTCCGTCCTCGGCGCTTCGATCGGCGGAAACAGGCCGAAATTGACGTTCATCGGCTGGAAGGAGCGCTTGCCCGGTTCGTCGTCGGAGACGATGTGGCCGCCCGTGATGTGGTTGAGCAGCGCGCCGAGCGCTGTGGTCGCGGGGGGCGCCTCGACGGGACGGCCGAGCCGCGCCGCGGCGGCGAAGCGGCCGGCGAGAAGGCCGATTGCCGCGCTCTCGACATAGCCCTCACAGCCGGTTATCTGCCCGGCGAAGCGCAGACCCGGCCGGGATTTCAGCTGCAGCGTCCGGTCGAGGAGAACCGGCGAGTTGATGTAGGTGTTGCGGTGCAGGCCGCCGAGCCGCGCGAATTCGGCATTCTCCAGGCCGGGAATCATGCGGAAGATCCGCGTCTGCTCGCCGTGGCGCAGCTTCGTCTGGAAGCCAACCATGTTGTAGAGCGTGCCCAGCGCGTTGTCCTGGCGCAGCTGAACGACCGCATAGGGTTTGACCGACGGATCATGGGCATTCGTGAGACCCGTCGGCTTCATAGGGCCGTGGCGCAACGTCTCGACGCCGCGCTCGGCCATGACCTCGATCGGCAGGCAGCCGTCGAAATAGGGCGTTCCTTCCCACTCCTTGAACTCGGTCTTGTCGCCTTCGATCAGCGCCCGGACGAAGGCGAGGTATTGCTCCTTGTCCATCGGGCAGTTGAGATAGTCCTTGCCCGTGCCGCCGGGACCGACCTTGTCGTAGCGCGACTGGAACCAGGCGATGTTGAGATCGATGCTGTCGAAATGCACGATCGGCGCGATGGCATCGAAGAACGCCAGCGCATCGGCACCGGTCGCCGCGCGGATCGCCTCGGCGAGCGGGGGCGCCGTCAGCGGACCGGTGGCGATGATCGTCTGGTCCCACGCCGCCGGCGGAAGACCGGTGACTTCCTCGCGCACGACCGAGACGAGCGGATGGCCTTCCAGCCGTGACGTCACCGCGGCGGAAAAGCCGTCGCGGTCGACGGCGAGGGCGCTGCCGGCCGGCACCTGGTTGGCGTCGCCCGAGGCCATGATCAACGAGCCGGCAAGCCGCATCTCCGCATGCAGCAACCCGACCGCATTCGTTTCGGCGTCGTCTGAGCGGAACGAGTTGGAGCAGACGAGTTCGGCAAGCGCTTCGCCCTTGTGAGCCTCGGTGCCGCGCAGGGGCCGCATTTCATGGAGGACGACGGGAACGCCGGCCTCGGCGATTTGCCAGGCGGCTTCGGAGCCGGCGAGGCCGCCGCCGACGACGTGGATGGGGGCGTGTGTCATGTCGGCCGGATTAGTCCCGGGGGGCCGCGAATGCAAGGAGCCGCGAATCATCGTGCCCGGCTGCGTGCCCCGCTATTCAACAGGATTTGCTTCCATTCGCGATTGTCGCCGTGTTTACGCAGGGCTAAGGATCGGGCATGGTCCGGATGAATATTGTCGCCACGGCCGTTCTGCTCGCGTCCAGCCTGCTTCCGGCTTGCACGTCGCCCACCGCCGACCACACCGGCGCGGTCGCGGAGCCGCGCACCGAGCGCCTCTATGTGTGCAGCGGCTACGGTTGCCACTATAGGACGCGACTCGACCTCGGGCCTGCCGACGCGAAGCGCTTCGCCGAGATCATGGCGGCGGGCCGGGCCTCACCCCGGGCCGAACGCGAAGCCATCTCCAGGGCGGTCCAATACTACGAGAAGCGCGCCGGTGCTGCGATCGGAGTCATCGACGACGCCAAATCGGTATTCGGCGCGTCGGGCGAACTCGGCCAGATGGATTGCATCGACGAATCCACCAATACGCGCTCGCTCCTGCTCTATCTCGAGCGGCGCGGATTGCTGAAACACCACGCCGTCGGGTCGAACGTCTCGCGCGGCTTCTTCATCGACGGTCGCTATCCGCATTCGACGGCGGTCGTCCGCGAGAATTCGGGCCAGGAGTGGGCGGTCGACAGCTGGTTCCCGCCGATGGGTGAGGCGCCCGAGATCCTGCCCATGGAGCAGTGGCTGAAGCGCGGCGTTTTGGGCAGCAACGATCCGGTCTAGCCGGCATCGCGATGTCGGCAGCGCCGCCCGGTTACGTCCGCCTAGCGCCGAGCGGTCGGTGCCGTGTCCAGCGAGGTTCGTGACCCGGCAGAAGGTCAGAAAAGACAACACCCGCCGGGGGAGGAGGTCCGGCGGGTGTCGTTTTGTCAGCCAGCGATCGGGAGGAGGAGAACGCCGGCCTTATTCGCCTTGGCCTGGGAGGAGGAGGGCCGCGGCTGAATTCCATGTCGTCGCCGTTTCCGGCGCCGTTCGCTCCCGGGGAACAACACCCGCCGGGGGAGGAGGTCCGGCGGGTGTCGTTTCGGTGGCCAACGATCGGGAGGAGGAGAACGTTGGCCTCATTCGCCGAAGCCTGGGAGGAGGTAGGCTCCGACGAAATCTCGTCGTCAGATCGCCTTGCGGGCGACGAAGGTGATGTCGCCGCGGGCAATGCCGAGGTCGGAAAGCTCGCGGTTCGAAAGGCGGCTCAGCTCGGAAACGGTCTCGCGATAGCGACGCCAGTTGCGATAGTTGCGGATCAGGTTCATGGCACGTCTCGTTTCGTCTTTAGTTCGTTTCTTGCCGTCTTCGTGTACGATGCGAAGATAGGTGCGCCGGATCCGTTTGGGTAGACGCATTGGTGCATAGCAGCATTGCGTCTTGTGCATTGCAACATCCCTTGCTGCGCGACCAGGGTTGGCAAGAAGCGGGTTCGAATCGAAGCTCTCGCTCGGTCAGCGGCGTGCGTGCTATGGAGCATTGTGCGGCCGGAAGGGCCGGGAGGGGAAGACCGACCAGATGGCGAGCTATCCAGTCCGTGTGAAGCGCGACATCGCGCGCTGGGTCGAGCGCGGCCTGATAGCGCCCGACCTGGCGCAGGTTCTGGCGGACGACGTCGACGCCCACCAACGCAAGTCGTTCAGTTTCGGCTCCGTCCTTGCGATCCTCGCGGCGCTGCTGTTCGTCGCGGCCCTGCTCATCTTCATTGCGGCGAACTGGGAAGCCATGCCGCGCCTGTTGCGCGTCGGGCTGGTCTTTGCCGCGCTCGTCGCCGGCTATGTCGGCGGTGCGGTGCTGAAGCAGCGCGATCATGCCGCCTTCGCCGAAGCGCTTTGGCTGATCGGTGCGGCCGGCTTCGGCGGCGCCATCTCGCTGATCGGCCAGATGTATCATCTGTCGGGCGACGAGGCGCAGGCCGTGCTCGTCTGGTGCGCCGGCACCGCGCTCGCGGCGCTGGCTTTGCGCTCGGGCCCGCTCACCGTCGCTGCGGTGGCGCTGGCCGACGCCTGGCTGGCCATGCTTGCTCTCGACTTCTGGAAGTCGACGCCGTTCCCCTACGAGTTCGCCGCCATCGCACCCGTCCTGTGGGCGCTGTCTTACTGGACCGACAGCAAAGTGGCGCGCCACCTGCTCCTCTTGTCGCTCGACTTCTACCTGGTGCTGCTGGCCATCGAGGTAAACATGTTCGTGGTCTCGATCCTGCTGGCGATCGCTTCGGCGGCAGTGTTCGCATTCGCCGTGATGCGTCCGGCCGAGGCCGAGCGCCTCGCCCGGCTCGACGGTCGGCTGTCGCTCCACGGACTGATCGGCTTCCTGACCGGCATGACGGTACTGCAGTTCGGCATGATCGACGAACTGAGCGCGCTGATCGTCGGCGCCGTGATTTCGTTTGCCGGTATCGCGGCCGCGCTGTTCTACGGCGGCCGCGACAGCCGCGCCGTGCGCTGGATCGCCTATCTCGGCTTCGGCTGCCAGCTGGTCTTCACCTATGTGGTGACGCTGGGCACCATGCTCGGCACGGCCGGCTTCTTCCTGCTCGGTTCGGTGACGCTCGCGATCCTGGCCTGGGTGATCATCCGGATCGAGCGCCGCGTGAGCGCGCCGGCCGCGCCTGGGGGAGCGGGAGCATGATACGCGCCAATCGACTTGTCATCGCGGCAATCGCGCTTTCGCTCGTGCAGATCGCCTTCCTTTCCTGGATGATCGCCGGCCGCGCCGCCATCCTGCGCAACGGCGCCGAGGTGCTCTTGCGCATACAGCCGATCGATCCGCGCGATCTGCTGCGCGGCGACTACGTCGTCCTCGCCTACGACATCAGCCAGATCCCGGCCGCGATCATCGCCAACGTGCCGGAAGGCATGACGGTCACGGAGGAGGGACCGATCTACGTCCGCCTGGCGAAGGGCGTCGACAAGCACTGGAACGCCGTTTCGGCGAACCTCGGCAAACCGTCCGCGACGCCGCCGGCCCCGGGCGAGGTCGACATCAGGGGCTGGATGCCCGGAGGCTGGAGTTTTTCCCGCGATATCACCGTCAGGATCGAATACGGTATCGAGCGCTTCTATCTGCCGGAAGGCGAAGGCCTCCCGATCCAGAACGATATTCGCGAGCGGCCGTTCTCCATGCTGGTCGCGGTTGCCAGGGACGGCTCGCCGCAGATCAAGGCGCTACTCGACGGCGAAACGGTGCTATACGAGGAACCGCCTTATTAAGTGCCCGACCGGAACCGTCGGCGGGCCTCGAAGACAAAGGCGACCTTCAACGCCCCGGTCATGGCTCGTTTTGGGGCAGGAGGGAATCCGGGTCTCAGGTCAGAATGACTGTCGATCCGAGATTCTTCTAAAAGTTAAAATCCGACACGATAGAATGTCATTGGCCAACGCCGCATGAGCAAGACGATGGGAACCGTCCGCAAGGAATTCGACGAAGACGAGGTCCGTCCGCGGAGCCGCAAGAACCGTTTAGGCAATATGAGATGGTTCTTTATCGCCTCGTGCGTGGCGATCGGTTTCGTTTTCGGCTTGGCCTTGGCGTTGATGTTCTTTGTTTGGGCCGTTCCACCTTTTGTCCGCCCGACGAATGAATCGACCCCGTGGGCATTCATCGAGTTGGACGACAAGCTTTCACAGTGGATTATCGCCCTGTCCTCCATACTTGCTACCGCCGTCAGTGCGCTCGCAGTGTACTTCGTGCGGAAGACACTCGATGAAAACAGCGAGACGAATAGGATCGCGGCAGAGGCATATGCCGTTGACAGCACGCCGTTTCTCATCCTGAAGCCGGTTGACGGGCAGAAGTTCGAATTGGATGCTCAAGGATATCCAACAACGGCACTCCTTTGCGAAATCGAAAATACCGGAAGGGGGCCGGCGACTGTTACAGCGATCTTTCGTTCATGGCAAAGCGTGGATCCAAATGAGAGTCCTAAGACAGCGGAGGAAGTGGCTCGCGAGCCAGTTGATCGATGGTCGCGAGAGGAAATCCAAATCCCGGTAGGCCCCTCAGGAAAGACCCCAAAAATTTATAGCCTTTCAGCGGAATACAGGCATAGAAAAAACTCCATAAATGAAGTTAATAAAACAATTTGGATATACTATATAGGATATATTGAATATATATTATCTGTAAGTATGACAAAATATATAAGCAGTTTTTGCTATATTTATAGATATGATAAGCCAGAGCTAGGGATTCATGTAACGTTCCCGACAAATCCGGACAGATATTGGTACAGTCGTAAGCTGAACTAGTTAGCCGGTTCACGTGGCTGTGTCGGCCCATGGAGCGCTATCGCCAATAGCTATCAGCGCCTCCGCTTGTAAATCTGGTGGATGAAGGGACCAATACGGCGTAATTATTCAATATGTTAGAGAATTGGCGCTGTATTTCGGCGCTGTAGAATATCTGTGGATGACCGGGGACGGCCCGGATAGCGCTCTCGATTACCTGAGATAGGATGAGATTCACAAAAAAAGTGAAAACCGCCGCGGTATCAATGGCTTGTGGACTTCCACCGTCCGCGGGGGCTTGTGGACTTCCACCGTCCGCGGGGGTATGATTGCGGTCGTGTTCATTAGTGAGCACAGCGCAATCAAAAGGCCCGCTCTCGACTGACAGGTTTTCGAGCGAGCCCTTTTACTAGGATTTCAAGATGGACAATACCATTGGGGGGAATCCCTCGCAAGCCTCCTGCGAATTCGACCTCTCGGATCTACTTGGCGATTCGACCGTCGTGCCCATGCCCGGCGCCAATAGGGCCGTCGCTCTCGACCTCGCGCGGCGCGGCTTCGCGGTCTTCCCCTGCAACGCCGACAAACGGCCATTGACGAGACACAGCTTCCGGGACGCCACGACCGACGCCGACCAGATTCGGGCGTGGTGGAAGACCTGGCCCGACGCGCTTCCCGCATTGCCTACCGGCGCCCGTAGCGGAATCGCCGTTCTTGATATCGATCGGAAGAACGGCAAGGACGGCTATGCGGAATTGCGGGCGAAAGGGTTCGATCCTGATACGCTTTCGCCTGTAATGACACGGACGCCGAGCGGCGGTTGCCACCTGTTTTTCGCACACAGGGAGGGACTCAAGAACTGGTCGAAAGGTGAGATCGCACCCGGTTTAGACGTGCGCACCGAAGGCGGCATTATCATCGCACCGGGAAGCTTCAAGGACGGCGGTCGCTACACGCCTCTGGGGCATCCGCTAGGCAGCGTTGAGTTGCCACCCTTCCCGGATGCCCTGATTCCGCCCGCGAAACCGGAACGTGCCCATGTCGCCGTGCTGGATGTTGCATCGGCCGAACAGCGGGCTTGGGCCGCCAACCGCCTTCACGGCCTCGCCGACGCCTTGGCGGCCATGTCTGAAGGCGGCCGCAATGCTACCTTGAACGAAACGGCTATGTGGGCCGGCGGCGCGGCGGCGCAAGGCGGGATGATCGATTGCGAAACCGCCCGTGCGCTCCTAGGGGCCGCTTGTGAACAGAACGGGCTGCCGCTGCGGGAATTCGAGTCGACCTTTCGCAGCGGATGGAATGCGGGCCTCCGCAAGCCCATTTCGGACTACCCGCGCGAGATCACTGCCGACGATTTCGAGGACCTAGACGCTAATTCGTACGACCTGAGCGACCTCTTGGGCGATGAGCCCAAGCCTGAATCCTATGCGCTCGACGAAGACGGCGTTATCCGCGCCTTCACCGCTCGCCACGACGGGGAGCTTCTTTTCGATCATCACGTCGGGCGCTGGTTTCGGTTCGATGGCAACGTCTGGCGCCGGGAAGAAACAAAACTGGCGCACCACTACGCCCGCGACCTGTGCACGAAGTTTGCCCGAACCGATCCGAAGATTAGAGCGCTAAAGCAGGTCCGGACATGGGAGGCAGTCGAGCGGGGCGCCCGCGCCGTGCGCGAGTTCGCTTGCACTTCCGACTCCTGGAATCGCGATCATTGGCTGTTGGGCACGCCTGGCGGCACAGTCGACCTTCGATCGGGCGAGTTGCGCCGCGGTCGCCCGGAAGACCGTATCAGCAAGCTCACCAGCGTCGCGCCCGTTCCGCTAGCCACGTTCGATCCTTCCCGCGACTGTCCGCTATGGCTGGCATTCCTTGATGAGGCGCTGGGCAGCGACGCCGACGCCATCCGCTTCCTTCAGCAATGGGGCGGCTACTCCCTGACGGGCGATACAAGAGAGCAAGTCTTGCTCTTCGTTTACGGGCCGGGCGGGTCGGGCAAAGGCACGGCAATCAACACCATTGGCGACGTGCTCGGGGAATATGCCGTCAACGTTGGCATGGAAACGCTGACGGCATCAAAGCACCGAGCCCATTTGACAGTGTTGGCACGCCTTCACGGCGCTCGGATGGCACGGGCATCGGAGACGGAGAAGGGGTGCGCCTTGGCAGAGAATCGTATCAAGAACCTGACCGGGCAAGACCGGATCACGGCGAATTTCATGCGGCAGGACCATTTCGAGTTCCTGCCTGAGTTCAAGCTTACCATCTTCGGAAACAACCGACCGAGCCTGAAGGACGTGGACACGGCAATCAAGCGCCGCATCGTGGTGCTGCCGTTCGATCATCCGCCGGCAAAGAAGGATGTCAGCCTTCCCGAGCGGCTGAAAGCGGAGTGGCCGGGCATCCTGTCATGGTTGATTGTCGGCTGTCTCGATTGGCAGGCTAACGGCCTGGTCCGCCCCGCCGTCCTAAATCAAGCGACCGAGAACTACTTTACCGAACAAGACGCCCTTGGGCAGTGGATAGCAGAGTGCTGCGAAACAGGGCCGTGCCTAGCCGACACGTGTGGAAACCTATGGGATTCGTGGTGCTACTACGCGACTGCCAACGGCGAGTTGCCCGGTAGCCGCAACAGGACGTTTCCGGAGACGCTTCAACAGCGTGGATTTAAGAGAATTCGAGATGAACACGGCATCATCGGAAAAGGCTATCTCGGCATCCGCGTGATTGAACGTGATCGATTTGATGCGATCGGAGGGTGACGAAATGGATTTGGACCGATCCGTCCGTTCGCCCGGTTTATCGCTCTACACGCGCGCACACACACATGTAAGGGACGCGCACAAACACACATGTAAGGGCCTCATACGGCCAATCGGACGGATCGGTCCAAATCCATTTCGTCTTTGGGTCCTCCCCATGGGCCGCGATGCTGTCCCTGAGCGTGGTGTAGGTTCTGGCTGAGGTGGTCACCGGCGATGTTCCGGTAGGGTCTGGTTGCTGACACCAACTTGGACCGGAGATTCCACCGATGACCACCGACATGATGAACCTG
>DUSC01000233.1 GCA_012842935.1 Hyphomicrobiales bacterium
GACGTAGAGCAGGCCGCGCCTGCCGAGCTCGTCCATCACTGGCGCCATGGCCGCAGCGTCGGCGGTGAAGCGCGCGCCCATGTAGTTCATGACGCCGGTGTAGTTGGTCGTTCGCGACAGCGCCCAGCGCAGGTTCTTCAGGTTCTCCTCGGTGCCGCCGTCGACGGTGAGCGTGTTCCGGCCCGGATCGACGTTGGGATAGTCGAACGGCTCGAGCGGCACCTGCATGACCAGCTCGTGCCCCTTCTGCCGCGCCGCCTGCATCCAGCGGCCGAGGCTGTTGCCGCCCGAGGCGAAGCCGAGCGTGACTTCCGCGGGCAGCTTTTCGATCGCCCGCTGCGTGCCCGTCTGCGAGACGCCGAGGCCGCCGATGACGATGGCGACGCGGGCGCCGCGCGCGCCCGACCACGGCCGCGCGTAGACGTCGAAGGGCCGCCGCCCGTCGGCCGCGCGGATCGGCAGGGGGCCCGTCGGCGATTCCTCGATCAGCGCCTTGTCGGGCAGGTGGGCGACCCGCAGGTTCTGGCCGATCGCCGAGGGGTCGCGGATCACCACGACGTTGCCGCCCGAGCGCGGCGCATCCGGGTCGACCCGCGTGATCGACGGACCGTCGGCACCGAGTGGCCGTTCGACCGACGGCGAGGGCTTCGCTTCCGCCACCGGCGCCGCCGCGGGCACGCGCGCGTCGGGCTGTGCCGCGATCGTCGCCGGCGTGCGGTAGGGCCGCTCGCGCAGGGCGATCGCGCCGGACGCGCCGAACATCACCAAGGCCGCGGCGAGCCATGCCCCGCTTCCGCCCGGCGACAGCCGCCGGCGGCGCCATCCGCCGCGCGGGCGCGACTGGCCGAGCGGCCGGTCGATGTCCTTCATGGGTGTCTGCGATGTCGACAAGTGGCGGTCCCCGACGGCCGGCCGAAGCCGGGAATCAAGACTGCCGGAATCGTAGCGATTCCGGCAGCGACGCGACAGCGACGGCGCGCGGCCGCGAACGGCCGCGGGCGGCTTACTGGTTGAGCACGGCCTGGTCCGGGTTGGGCGGGAATGCCGCGTCCGTCCTGATGCCGCGCAGGAGGTCGAGCGCGTAGGCGAGCTGCACGTCGTCCTTCGGGTCCGGCGGCACGTAGGCGGCCGAGCCGGAACCCTTCTCGCTCTCGTCGACACCCTTGATGTGGCCCTTGAGATCGGACTCGCCGCGGCTGACGTCGCGACCCTGCAGTTCCGGCGGCAGCGGCTGGTCGACCAGGATGTCGGGGGTGATACCCTTGCCCTGGATCGACTTGCCGGCCGGCGTGTAATAGAGCGCCGTCGTCAGGCGAAGAGCGCCGTTTTCGGCGAGCGGGATGATCGTCTGCACGGAGCCCTTGCCGAAGGACTGCGAGCCGAGCACGGTGGCGCGGCGATGGTCCTGGAGTGCGCCGGCGACGATCTCGGAGGCGCTGGCCGAGCCGCCGTTGACCAGGACGATCAGCGGCTTGCCGTCGATCATGTCGCCCGGCCGGGCATCGAAGCGGGAGATGTCGCGCGCCTCGCGGCCGCGCGTCGAGACGATCTCGCCGCGGTCGAGGAACGTGTCGGAAACGCTCACCGCCTGGTCGAGCAGACCGCCGGGATTGAGCCTCAGGTCGAGCACGTAGCCCTTCAGCTTCTCGGCCGGCACCTGCGCCTTGATCTGCTCGATCGCCTTCTGCAGGTCGTCGTAGGTCTTCTCGGTGAACGACGTGATCTTCATGTAGCCGACGTCGTTCTCGACGCGGAACTTGACCGCCTTCACCTTGATGATGTCGCGCACGATGGTGATCTCGAGCGGCTTGTCGGCACCTTCGCGCAGGATGGTGAGCTTGATCGGGGTGTTGACGAGGCCGCGCATCTTGTCGACCGCCTCGGTCAGGGTGAGGCCGCGCACCTCCTCGCCGTCGATGGCCGAAATGTAGTCGCCGGCCAGCACGCCGGCCTTGGCGGCGGGCGTGTCGTCGATCGGCGTGATCACCTTCACCAGTTCGTTCTCCATCGTCACCTCGATGCCGAGGCCGCCGAACTCGCCCTTGGTCTGGACGCGCATGTCCTTGGCGGCTTCGGGGTTGAGATACGAGGAGTGCGGATCGAGCGAGGCGAGCATGCCGTTGATGGCGCTTTCCACCAGCATCTTTTCATCCGGCGGAGTGACGTATTGGCTGCGCACGCGCTCGAAGATGTCGCCGAAGATCGCCAGCTGGCGGTAGGTCTCCGATCCCGCTGCGTTCGCCGTCGACCCCGGAGCACCGTACACCAGGCTCATGGCGGAAGCGCCCATCAGCGCGCCCGCAAAGAGAAGCGACACCTTACGAATCATTTCCTGTCCTTCCAGACATGCGCTCCGACCACCAGGGCGACGGATCGACGGGTTTCCCATCCTTGCGGAACTCGACGTAGAGCTCCGGTCCCGCATTTCCACTCATGAAAGCCGCAGCGCTCGCCACACGGGCTTCTCCCATCGTCGCCACCGGCTCGCCGGCCAGCACCGACTGGCCCAGCGTCACGTTGATTCGGCTCAAACCCGCCAGGACGACATGATAACCGTCGCCCGCGTCGAGTATCAAGAGTTGCCCGTAGGACCGGAAGGGTCCTGCATAGAGGACGCTGCCGTCTGCGGGCGCGGTGACGATTGCCCCCGATTGTGTCGCAAGCATGTCGCCGAGCATCACGCCGCCGTTACCGTCGTCGCTGCCGTATCGGCGCGTGAACCGGCCCGCAACCGGCAGCGGCAACTGGCCCGTCATCTGCGAGAAAGGCAGGGCCTCCATCAGGCGGTAGCCGTCGGGAACGGCCATCGCGGCGAGCGCTTCCCTGCGCTGCCGGCGGGCCTCCTCCTCCC
>DUSC01000234.1 GCA_012842935.1 Hyphomicrobiales bacterium
CAAGCCCCTTTCCGGCAGGATCGCTGAACTTCAGCGTGCCGTGTAGCCTCCGTCCACCAGAAGATCCGCGCCCGTGACGAAGCGGGCGCCGGGCGAGGCCAGGAAGGCGACGGCGTCGGCGACGTCCTCGGGCCGGCCAGTGCGGCCGATCGGGTGCAAGGGCGCGAGATAGTCCTCTGCCTTCTCCTGCGATCCGAACAGTTCGACCAGCCTGTCGGTGGCGATTCCCCCCGGCGAGACCGAATTCACGCGTATCCCTTGCGCCGCCACGTCCAGCGCCAGGCTTCGGGTGAAGGCGAGGATCGCACCCTTGGTCGTCGAATAGGCCACACGTCCCGGCGAGCCGACATGCGCGAAGGTGGAGGCGAGATTGATGATACGCCCTCCCTCCCGCATCTGCGGCAGGAAGGTACGCGAGACATTGAACGCGCCGGTGATGTTGACGTCGATGGTCCGTTTCCACTCTTCCGGCGTGAGCTCGGTGATGGGCACCGCCCGTGTCACCGTCGCTGCATTGTTGACGATGACATCCACGGGGCCGATTGCGCGAGCAAGCGTCACGACCTCGTCGAGATCGGTGATGTCGCAGCGGTGTTCCAACAACCGGGATCGCCGCGCGCCGCCCTGTACATGCGAGACGTCGATCGAATGGACCAGGGCGCCGAGTTCCAGGAACCTGTCGACGATGGCCTTCCCGATGCCCCTGTGGCCGCCCGTCACGACGCAGGTTTCATTCTCCAACGGTGTCTCCTCCGATCTGGCGAGCGCGCGGATATCGCATGGCCTATGAACCCCCGACGGCCCGAAGTTGAGTGTCGTCAGGTACGCACGCCGAGCCGCGTCATCTTCTCCCAGAGCGTCGAACGGCCCACGCCAAGCAGTTCGGCCGCCTTGATCACCTGGCCGCCGGTCTGTTCCAGCGCGCGCTCGATCTGCCGGCGTTCCGCAGCGTCACGGACGTCCGCGAGGGGAAGGAAGCCGGGCTGGGCCGGCATGCCGGCGCGATCGGGGAAAAGGTCGCCGGGCATGATCCATTCCGACACCGTGAGCGCCACCGCGCGGTCGACGCGGTTGCGCAGTTCCCGCACGTTTCCGGGCCATGGATAGGCCAGCGCCGCCTCCTCGGTCAGGGCGCTGAAGCCGCGGATGCGCGTATCGGTTCGGGCCACGGCGTTTTCCAGGAAGCGGTCGAGCAACCAGAGGATGTCCTCGGGCCGCTGCCTCAGCGGCGGAATCTCGACCGGCAGCACGGCCAGCCGGAAGTAAAGATCCTCGCGAAAACCCGTTGACTGTCCGGGCGCGAGGTTGCGGTGCGTCGCCGCCACGATCCGGGCGCGGAAGGGAACCGGGGTCTCGCCGCCCAGCCGCGTGAAGGATTCGCTCTCGATCAGTCGGAGCAGCTTCGCCTGCAGCGCCGCCGGCATGTCGCCGATCTCGTCGAGGAAGAGCGTGCCGCCCCCTGCCCGCTCGGCATAGCCGAGATGGCGCTGATGGGCGCCGGTGAACGCACCTTTCTCGTGTCCGAAGATCTCGCTCTCCAGGAGATCGGCAGGAATTGCGGCGCAGTTGACTGCGATGAACGGTTCATGCGAACGCGCCGAGACCTGGTGCAGGAGCCGTGCTGCCACCTCCTTGCCGGAACCGGTCTCGCCGGTGAGGAGAACGGGCAGGTCGTGCGCCGCGTAGCGCAGGACTAGGTCCTCGGCGTGCTGGATTGCGGGAGACCTGCCGAGCACGTACTCCTTCGGTCGCAGGCCCGGACGCGCGCTTCGCCGGCCGGTGGCGATCCGCTTCAGGAAGTCGTCCATGGCAAAGGGCTTGGTCATGAAGTCGACGGCCCCGCAGCGCATCAGGCGAACTGCCTGATCGATCTCGGCAAAGCCGGTCACGAACAGGAAGGGCGGGGTATCCGGTTGGCGCGCCGCCGCCTCGAACACGGCCTCGCCGGACATGTCCGGCAATTGAATGTCGCAGATCACGAGGTCGAGGTCGGCGGCGGCGCGGGCAAGCCCGGCGACGGCATCGTTGCCTGTTCGCCACCAGGTTACGTCCCAGCCTTCGAGTTCCAGCCGCTGGACGATGGAGCCGCCCATGACCGGATCGTCTTCGACGAGGCCGACGCGCGGCCGCTCAGGCGGCGTGGCTGCGCTCATGTTCCTTCTCCCTGTCGATCGGCAGGAGCAGCGTGATCACGGATCCACCGTCCGGCCCGCCCTTTACCGTAGCCGTGCCTCCGCAGGCATCGACCATGCGCCGGACCATCCACAGACCGAGGCCGTGGCCGGCGCGCACGGCAGGCCCGGGATCGGCGTCGACGAGGATGGCCGCGGAATCGCGCGGAAGGCCCGGCCCCTGGTCGGCGACGGCGATACGCAAGTGGCCGTCGGCCCAGCTCGCCGCAAGGCCGATCTCTCCGCCTTCCGGGGTAGCGGCGCTGGCGTTGAGAAGGAGGTTGAGGACGGCTTGGCGGATCGGTCCGCCCCGTAGCGATGGCGCCGGCCCCGCGAACGGCTCGACCGACCAGGCGAGGCGTTGGCCGCGGCGGCGGAGTTCGGGTTTCATCAGCACGCGGGCGTCGTCCAGGTCGGCGATGCAGAACGGCCTGGCCGAGCGTTCCGGACGGTAGGTTGCGAGCGCCGCCTCGACCACCTCGCGGATCCCCTCGAGGCCGCGCTCGATGAGGCTGATCGACGTGTCGCGCACACCGGGCGTGGCTCCGTGCGTCTTCAGCGTGTCGATGGCGTTGAACAGGCCGCCCAGCGGGTTGTTGATCTCGTGGGCCATGCCCGACGCCAGGCGCCCGAGGCTGGCGAGTTTTTCCTCTTCGGCCAGTTGCATGGCGAATTTCGCCCTGTCGCGCTCGGCGTGGACCAGCGCGTTGAAACCGCCGAACAGGCTTGCCGCCTCGGCGTCGCGGGCCGGGAACGCGTTCAGGGCGATCGGCTGTGCGGCGCCTTGCGCTGCGGCTCGCATGTGTTCCTCGAGCACGCGCATCGGTGCGATCATGCGCTCCACGAGGAGGAATCCGCCGAGCGCGAACACGGCGGCGAGGACGCCGTTGGTCACGAGCAGGGTGTAGAACACCTCGCGGCGTTCGGAAAAGATGTGCGACACGTCGAAGGTGGCGTGGATGGTTCCGACGACCTGTCCCTGGTAGACGAGGTCGCGCCGCGCGAAGCCGGTCGCTGCCGCGGCATCGAGGGTGAGGTCGGCTTTTCCGTAGCGCGTAGCGTAGTCCGCAGGCAATCGCGAATAGGACGGGATGCGGGTCGGGTCACTCGCCGCCAGCACAATGCCGTCGGTGTCGGCGACGACGGTTTCGATGGGAGACATGGCCTCGTAGGAGGCTCGCGAGCGGTCGAGGGCGTCGAAAACCTCCCAGACGTCGCCGCGGAGGACTGCCGGCAGAACCGACGCCGACAGCCCGTCGAGATAGCTGCCGGCCATGCCGTCGAGAAACGATTCCTGCGTGCGCGACAGCCGGTCGAGGACGCGTTCGGAAATGACGGCGCTGATCGCCACCATCAGCGCCGCGACGATCAGCGGCACGCGGAAGGAGACGGGGATCCTGAGCAGGCGATCGCGCAGCCTCATCCGAGCCGCCTCACCATGTCGACCTTCGCCGCGATAGTATCGAAAAGTTCGGGCTGCGTCGCCACGAAGCCGTCGAGACGCAGCAGGGCGAGAACTTTCCGACCCTGCTCGTGCCCGTCCATCGTCGTCAGGGCGGTTTTCAGCCGGGCGATCCGCGGGTCACCGGCGAGCGCCTTCGGCGACGCGACCGGCGGGAAA
>DUSC01000235.1 GCA_012842935.1 Hyphomicrobiales bacterium
CCCTGGAGGTCGCCCTGGTCCGACGGCGGCACGCCCGCCGCGGTGATCGCCCGGAGCGCCGGATCGGCCATGCCTTCGAGACAGGCGATCAGGATCACGACGAACACCATCCAGCCCTCCCAGGCGAAGGTATAGCCCAGGAAGCCGACGAAACAGAAGACGAGGCCGATGATCGCCGTGTTCCACTCGCCGTAGCGCCGGACGAAGAACGGCAATATCACGCCCATGACCACCGCGCTCAATATGCCGAAAGCGCCGAGCGACAGGCTGATCATCAGCGGACCCCAGCCGTAGCGGTAGTCGGACACGAAGGGCCAGACCACCGGATAGACGACATGCGCCAGCCAGAACAGGAACATGACCGTCACGATCCAGCCGATCCCGCGATAGTTGCGGAGCTGAAGGATGCCGCCGAGCGGATTGGCGCGCTTCCAGTCGAAGGCGCGGCGCTGGTGCCGCTCCAGCGTCTCCGGCAGGAAGAAGAGCGCGACCACGAAGTTCAGGAACGAAAGGCCCGCCGCCACGTAGAACGGCACGCGCGGCCCGAACTCGCCGAGCAGTCCGCCGATCACCGGCCCGAGCGTGAAACCGACGCCGAAGGAAATGCCGACCAGACCGAAATTCCTCGCCCGCGTCTCGTCGGTCGAGATGTCGGCGACATAGGCCGAGGCCGTCGCATAGCTCGCGCCGGAAATGCCGGCCAGCACCCGGCCGACGAACAGGATCCAATAGCTGCCGGCCATCGCGCAGATCAGATTGTCGACCGCAAAGGTCAGCACCGAGGCGAGCAGCACCGGCCGACGCCCGAAACGGTCCGACAGGTTGCCGATGAATGTGCCGAACAGAAGCTGCATCAGCGAATAGACGATGAACAGCCAGCTTCCCTCCATGACGCCCTGCGTGGCGTCGGCGCCGGTCAGTTCCTTCAGATAGGCAGGCATAACCGGCATGATGAGCGCGATGCCCATCATGTCCATCAGCAGAATAAAGAACACGAGCGCGAGCCCGCGGCGGGCGCGTTTTTTGTCGATCATGATTGAACTACCAGTGTTGCCGCGCGAAGGGGCGGAACATATAAAGAACAAAGGCGGCTTCTAGAGCAAAAAATGATGAAGTTCAAGCCGGGAGGAGGATAAGGGAACCCCCTTCCCGCCTTTGCGCGCGCGGTGATGCTTTTTCGCAACCCCGCCGCCGGAGCGGCCCGGCGGGGCGCCGTCAGCCGTCAGATCGGTCCCGAGAAGGTGTCGCAGGCACTGACCTTGCCGGTCTCGAAGCCCCGGCGGAACCACTTCGCCCGCTGCTCCGAAGTGCCGTGGGTGAAGGAATCCGGCACGACATAGCCCTGCGACCGCTTCTGCAGCGCGTCGTCGCCGATCTGGTGGGCGGCATTCAGCGCTTCCTCAAGGTCGCCGCGCTCGAGGATGCCCTTCTGGTCGGTGTAGCGGCCCCAGATCCCGGCATAGCAATCCGCCTGCAGCTCGACCCGCACCGACATGGCATTGGCTTCGGCCTCGCTCATCGACTGGCGCTGGCGGTTGAACCTCGGCAGCACGCCGGTGAGGTTCTGCACGTGGTGGCCGACCTCATGGGCGATCACATAGGCCTGGGCGAAATCGCCCGACGCCTGGAAGCGGCTGCGCATCTCCTCGAAGAACGCGGTGTCGAGATAGACCTTCTGGTCCGCCGGGCAGTAGAACGGCCCGGTCGCGGCGCTCGCCGTGCCGCAGGCCGAGGGAAACTGCCCCTCGAACAGCACGAGCTTCGGCTCGACATAGCGCTCGCCCGCCGCGGCGAAGATGCCGTTCCAGGCGTCTTCCGTCTCGCCCAGCACCTTGCGGATGAAGACCGACGATTCGTCATTGGCGTTCTGCGTCTGCACGGTCTGGCTGTCGCCCGGCCGCGACACCGTCGTGTCGGAGCCTCCGAGTAGCGAACTCACATCCACGCCCATGAACTGAAGGACCAGGATCACGACGATGATCAGCACGACGGAGCCGATCGAGCCGCCCCGCATATTGCCGATCGGAATGTTGACGCCGCGCCGGCCGAACGGGTCGCCGCCCGGCGTCGGGCCGCGGCCCATGCCGCGAACGTCCTCGACATTCTCCGATTCACGGCTTCCCTTCAGGTCCATGATGCAATGCCCTCCGCGTCCGAAAACCTTATAGACCGGCAGGCAGCGATCGCACAAGCTGACCTGCGCCGACTGTCAGCAACGTGGATCGGCCGGCCCGGGTTCCGGGAAAGCGGCGGGGTCGGGCGGGAGGCAGCACGCCCCGACGCTAAACGCAATCTTAATTCGCAACACGTAATTCTTCGAAATTGGGAACGATTCCTGCGGCGGGCTTCCGTCGCGGCCGAAATTTTTGGGGAGGTCGCGACAAGGGGAGGCCCAGGCCGGGGAAACATCCAATGGAGGGGAATTGCATGCTGTTCAAGTCGGCCACCAGTCGGAACATCTTCGCGATCGTCGGTCTCGGCCTCATCACCACCGTTGCCATCGCGGGCGCACAGATCGCGATCACCTACAACCAGACCAGGGAAGCCAATCTCGATCGTATGCGATCGGTGGCGCGCTCGACCGCCGAGAGCATCCAGTCCGAGCTCAAGGTCGCCTATCAGCTCGTCGAGGGAATGGAGATCGCCATCACATCGCAGCGCGCCGCGGGCGGCGTCTCGCGTGACGCCGTGATCCGGTATATGGAGGACACGCTCGTCCGCACGCCGATGGCCTTCGGCCTGTCCACGGGCTGGGACCCCGATACGTTCGACGGCAAGGACGCCGACTTCAAGGGCAAGCCCGTGCATGACGCCACCGGGCGCTTCCTGCCCTATGTCTACCGCAACGGCGCCGCGATCGAGAAGTCGGTGCTGCTCGACTACGACAAGCCCGGCATCGGCGATTACTATATCCTGCCGCGCGACACCGGCAAACCGGTGCTGCTTGAGCCCTATCTCTATCCGATCAATGGCAAGAACGCGCTCCTGACCACGATTTCGCTCCCCGTCCGCGTTGACGGCAAGGTCGTGGGCTATGTCGGCGCCGATTTCGACCTTGCGCAGACGGCCGAGGACCTGTCGAAGCGCAAGCCCTTCGGCGACGGCTATATCGCGCTGGTTTCCGAAAAGGGCGCGGTCGTCTCCCATCCGGACGGCAATCTGATGGGCAAGCCGCTCGCCGACAGCAATCTCGACAAGGCCGCCTGGAAGGCGCTGTTCGACCAGCCGGGCACGCCGATGCGGGTCACCGAGCCGACGGGCGCGACCAATCTCGCCGTCGCCATACCGGTACGGCCGTTCGAGGGCGCGACATGGTTCGCCGTGGTTTCGGTGCCGGAAGCGACGGTCTTTGCCGAGCTCTACCACGTCCTCATGGTCGCCGCCGCCATCATCGTCGCTGCCGCGCTGGTGCTGATCCTTGCCGGCTGGCTGATCGCGCGGCGCTTCATCCGCCGCATCACCAATGTGATCGAGGAAACCGGCCGGATCGCGGCCGGCGAGCTCGACATCGAACTCAAGGACAAGGATCGCAACGACGAGATCGGCGACCTGAGCCGCTCGCTCGACATATTGCGCGACAACAACCGGCAGAAGGCCAGGCTCGAAAGGGAAGCGGCGGAAACCCGCACCCGCGAGGAGAGCGAACGGCAGGAGCGCTCCGCCGTGCATGCCGCGCGGGAAGAGGCGATCCGCTTCGCCGTCACCGAGCTCGGCGAGGGCCTGTCGCGTCTGTCGAACGGCGACATGACGGTCCGTCTCGAACGTGCCTTCGACGCCCAGCTCGATCCGATCCGCAGCGATTTCAACGAATCCGTCAAGAAGCTGCGGGAAGCACTGCTCGCCTTCTCGGAGAACGCCGCGACGATCGAGAGCGGCTCGAAGGAAATC
>DUSC01000236.1 GCA_012842935.1 Hyphomicrobiales bacterium
GCGGCACGACCAGCCAGAAGATCGTGCAGATGGTGCGCGATGCCGGTGCGCGCGAAGTGCACATGCGCATCGCCTCGCCGCCGACGCGATCGTCCTGCTTCTACGGGGTCGACACGCCGGAAAAGGCGAAGCTGCTCGCCTCGCGCATGTCGATCGAGGAGATGGCGGACTTCATCCGTGTCGATTCGCTCGGCTTCCTGTCGATTGACGGGCTCTACCGCGCCGTCGGCGAAGCAGCGCGCGACAATGCGACGCCGCAGTTTTGCGATGCGTGTTTCTCCACGGAATACCCGACGCGGCTCACCGACTTCGACAGCGCCGACAACGTGCGTACTCTGTCGCTGCTTGCGGCCGGCGGTCAGTAGCCGACGGCGGTCAGGGCGTCACCAGCTTCAGGCCGACGATGCCCGCGACGATCAGGCCGATACATGCCAGGCGCACGACGTCGGCGGATTCGGCAAACAGGAAGACGCCCAGGACCACCGTGCCGATCGTGCCGATGCCCGTCCACACAGCGTAGGCGGTACCGAGCGGCAGGTTCTTCAGCGCGAGGCCGAGCAGTGCGAGGCTGAAGATCATCGATACCACGGTCGCGACGCTCGGCCCCAGTCTCGTGAAGCCCTGACTGTACTTCAGGCCGATCGCCCAGGCGACCTCGAACAGACCGGCCGCGAACAAGGTCAGCCAAGCCATAGCCATCTCCATCGACGTCGATGAGGCCGTCCTCATCATGTCTGTTGCGGGAAAGGGCGGGGTCGTCCCCGCCGCGCCACTCATAGCGGCGAACCCGCAGGCCGACAATGCAGGCGCCGCGGGTTCCGTCGGCGGCGGATTCGTATTATCGGGAGCGCGACCCGCGCCACGAAGTAAAAGGCCCAGCACCATGACCCCTGCCCTCGACCTCTCCGGCCGCATCGCCCTCGTCACCGGAGCTTCGCGCGGCATCGGCTACTTCCTGGCCAAGGAGCTGGCGGCGGCCGGCGCCCATGTCGTCGCCGTGGCGCGTACGGTCGGGGGGCTCGAGGAGCTCGACGACGAGATCAAGGCGGCCGGCGGCCAGGCGACCCTGGTCCCCCTCGACCTCGCCGACATGGCGGGTATCGACCGGCTCGGCGGCGCCATCCACGAGCGCTGGGGCAAACTCGACGTGCTGGTGGCAAATGCCGCGATCCTCGGCGTCATCGCCCCCATCGGCCATGTCGAGGCGAAGGTCTTCGACAAGGTAATGACCGTCAACGTCACGGCTACCTGGCGGATGATCCGCTCGGTCGACCCGCTGCTCCGCCTTTCCGACGCCGGCCGGGCGATCGTCATGTCGTCGGGTTCCGCGCATTCGGCGCGTGCCTTCTGGGCGCCCTACGCGGCATCGAAGGCCGCGGTCGAGGCGCTCGCCCGGTCCTGGGCCGACGAAACCCGGAACTTCCCGCTGCGCGTCAACTGCGCCGACCCCGGCGCCACGCGGACCGCGATGCGCGCGCAGGCCGTTCCGGGCGAGGATCCGATGACGCTGCCCCACCCGAGCGAGATCGCAGCCCGCATCGTCCGGCTCGCCGATCCGGCGTTGAAGCAGACGGGCATGATCTACCAGGCTCAGAAGGATCGCTGGGTGGCCCACCAGATGCCGGCCTGAGGCGGGCGACCGATCCGTCGGCCTGCGCCAACGTATTCCCTCAGCGTGGGATTGGCGCAGCCGCTTCTGACGGAAGTAGAGCCCGGACGGCCCGGGCAATGCCGTCCCTCTGGAACCACGCCATGTCAGCGACAGCCTCGTCCCGTGAACGCGTCTTCGCCGGCATACTGCTCACCAGCCTCTCCTATTTCCTCTTCACCCTTCACGATACGGCGGTGAAACTGCTGGTCGCGACGATCCCGGTCTGGCAGGTGCTGTTCTTCCGCAGCCTGACCATTCTCGCCGGCTGCGCCCTGTTCGGCGGCCCGGCGCCGTTTCGCGACGCGGTCCGCTCGCCGATCGTCAAGCCGATGTTCCTGCGCTCTTTCCTGATCCTCGGTGCATGGCTCTGCTACTACAGCGCGGCGCGCAGCCTGCAACTGGCCGAACTGACGACGATCTACTACGCCGCACCGATCATCGTTACCGTGCTGTCGGTGATCGTCCTCAGGGAGACCGTGCCGTGGACACGCTGGGCGGCGGTGTTCGGCGGCTTCGCCGGCGTCGTCATCGCCTGCGATCCGGCGCGGCTCGGCTTCTCCCTTCCGGTCCTGCTGGTGCTCGCCGCCGCCCTGATGTGGGGCACCTCGATCATCCTCCTGCGCAAGATCGCGATGCAGGAGAAGACGATCGTGCAGATGATCCTCAACAACGGCTTCTTCCTGGCTACGGCCGGCATCCCGCTGATGTGGCTGTGGCAGACTCCCGGCCTGTCGCAAGGGCTGCTTCTGCTCGGCGCCGGAATGCTCGCCGGGCTCGCGCAGTTCACGCTCTTCGAGGGCATGAAACGCGCCGAAGCCTCGATCATCGCACCATTCGAGTACACTGCCCTCGTCTGGGCCTTCGTGCTCGGCTACCTGGTCTGGGCGGACATCCCGCGGCTGGAGGTCTTTGTCGGCGCGTGTCTGATCATGGCGGCGGGCCTGCTCGTCGTCGCCTCGGAGGACCGGCGCAGACGGGTTTCGGAAGAAGACGGAAAATAGTCGCTCACCCCCGGAACCTTCGTCAGCATGCGCCGTTTCTGGAGCGAACGGGCTGTCCCCCACCCCCTCCTTACCCCCCAGGCCCGTTCCTCGCTCCGGCCGACCCCCGCGGGTCGGCCTTTTTTCCGACCGATCGTGTTTCCCGGATGGCAGGCCGCCGATCCGCGGCCAGGGAAAGCGGCGCCCGCCGCATGTCGCGGCTTGGCAGGGCGGTCGGAGCCGGGCATTGTCTCGCGGCGGCCGCCGTGGACGGCGTTCGCGGCGCGCGGAGGAGCTGTTGGCTGACAGGTTGCCGAAAGAGGAATTCGTCCGCACGGGCCTCGCCGCGGCCTTCGCGGTCCTCGGCCTCTATGTCTGCTATCTTCTCGCGCTGCCTTTCGTCGGTCCGCTCACCTGGGCGGTAGTGTTGAGCATCCTTATCGCGCCATTCCATCGCCGACTGGAGGACCGGCTGCGCCATCCCTCGCTCGCGGCGATGATCTCGACCATCGCCGCCGCGTCGGTAGTGGCGGTGCCGGTCCTGTTCGTCGCCCAGCAGCTGATCGGCGAGGCCGCCAAGGCGGCGATCTTCATCGAGAAGACGCTGCGTTCGTCGGCATGGCGCGAGGCGATCGCGGATTCGCCGCACCTGTCGGCGATCGCCGACTGGGTCGAGCAACGTCTCGACCTCGCGGGCGCCGCCGCCAATCTTGCGGCCTGGCTGACCGGGCGCAGCACGAGTTTCCTGCGCGCATCGGCAACGCAACTCCTCGGATTCGTCCTGACGCTCTATTTTCTTTTCTTCCTGCTTCGCGACCGGGTCGGCATCCTGCGGGTGCTGGGTGCGCTTTCACCCCTGAGCCCAGCCGAGACCCGACTCATGGGCAGCCGTTTTGCCGAGACCGTCGACGCGACCATCTTCGGCGTGATCGTCATCGCCGCAATCCAGGGCACCCTCGGCGGACTGATGTTCTGGTGGCTCGGCCTGCCGCTGCCGGTGGTCTGGGGCCTGGTCATGGGACTGCTGGCGATCGTGCCGGTGCTCGGCGCCTTCGTCGTCTGGATCCCCGCCTCGTTGTTCCTCGCCCTCGACGGCTCGTGGGCAAAGGCAATCATCCTCGCCGCCTGGGGCGGACTGATCGTCGCCGGCATCGACAACCTCCTCTACCCCATGCTGGTCGGCAACCGGCTGAAACTGCACACCATTCCCGCCCTGATCGGAGCGATCGGCGGCATCATGCTCTTCGGCGCTTCGGGCCTCGTCCTCGGACCCGCCTCCATCGTGCTGACCTGGACTCTGGTCGACATCCTCAAATCACGATACGCCGCCCCCGCGGCGGCCGAAGGTCCGACGGCCGCCGGATCGGCCGTGGAACAGAGCGAGAGTCCCGGCAGCTCCCGGGACGGACGGAAGCGGCGCCCGGGCGCGGGGCGGTCGCCGCATTGACCTTCGCGCCGCTTCCGCTACCCTTCGTCGAAGCAGCGGTCGGCAAGAAGCCGCGTCAGAAGGGAGACTGGAGGCGTCAATGATCCTGCCAGCCGTTCTGCTTTCCGGCCTCGTCCTGGCCGCGGTCGTCTTGTTGGCAGCGGCCGAGATGGTCCGGCACGGCCTCGGCTTCCGCCAGGCGCTGCTCTTCCTACCTTTCAGGATCGCCTACCGGATATCGTGCGAGGGGATCGGCGCGGCGCGGAAATCGCAGGCACCCGTGATCTATGTCGTCGTCCACCAGTCGCGCATCGATCCGGCCCTGATGCTGTCGCTGCTGCCGCCCGACACGCTGCATATCCTCGACCCTGTTTCGGCCCGGGCGGGTTGGCTCGAACCCTGGCGGGAACTTGCGCGCTCGATCGCCTTCAACGCCGAGCACGTGTTCGTCAGCCGCAGGCTGGTCCGCCATCTGCGGGGAAAAGGCCGGCTGGCCGTCTACATCCCGGACGCGGTCGAGCCGGACACGAGGGCTTTCCGTCTCTATCGCGCCGTCGCCCGCATCGCGCTCAATGCCGAAGCCAGCATCGTTCCCGTCTTTGTCGGCGGAGCGCGAAACCTGCGCTCCTCGCTCACGCCCGCCGAACTCGCACCGCGCCGGTTCCTGCCGCGCCTCGGCGTCGTCGCGCTCGAGGCGATGCCGATGGCGGCGCTCCTCGACCGTTCGGGCCTGCCGACCACCGCATCGAATGCGCTTTTCGACCGCGTCGCCGAGGTCCGCGTCGCCGCCGGCGGCCTGTCGCGCACGCCGTTCCAGGCCCTGCGCGATGCAGTCGGCCTCTTCGGCGGCGATCACCCGGCGCTCGAGGACGTCCTGTCGGGGACGATGACCTACCGCCGGCTGATGACCGGAGCGCGGATCCTCGGCCACCGGCTGGCCTCGGTCACCGCTCCGGGAGAGGCGGTTGGCGTCATGCTTCCCAACACCAATGCCGTCGCCGTCACGGTCGCGGGCCTGTTCTCCGGCTCACGCGTCGCCGCCATGATCAACTACACGGCCGGCGAGGCCAACGTGACCGCGGCGGTGCGTACGGCAATGATCCGTGCCGTCGTCTCCTCGCGCGCTTTCGTCGAAAAGGCCGGACTCGCCGGCATCGTTGCCGCCGCCGAGCGCGGAGGCGCGCGCATCATCTGGCTGGAAGACATCCAGAAGGGTCTCACCGGCTGGGAAAAGATCGTCGCCACGCTCATGCGCGACCGGCCGATCGCGCGCCAGGATCCGAACCTTCCCGCCGTCATCCTCTTCACCTCCGGGTCGGAGGGAACGCCGAAGGCCGTCGTGCTCGCTGGCCGCAACCTCGTGGCGAACGCCATGCAGATTCAGGCGCGCATCGCTTTCTCGCGGAAGGACAAGCTGTTCAACGTCCTGCCGGTGTTCCACTCGTTCGGGCTCACCGGCGGCACGATCCTGCCGCTTCTGACCGGCGTAAGGCTGTTCCTCTACCCTTCGCCGCTCCACTACAAGCTTATCCCCGAGACCGCAGCCAAGGCGCGGCCAACCATCCTGTTTGGGACCGACACCTTCCTCGGCGGCTACGCGCGCAGCGCCAAGGACACCGACTTCGCCAGCCTGCGTCTCGTGGTGGCCGGCGCC
>DUSC01000237.1 GCA_012842935.1 Hyphomicrobiales bacterium
CTGGCGCGACGCGCGCGGCGGCAAGAGCCCGGATCTGCGTCGCGCCTTGCGCGAGGCGGTCCGTCGCGACGGCGAGGTGGTCCGCCTGCCGATGCTGTCGCGGCGCACCCGCCAGCGGCGCATCCTGCTCCTCGTCGACGTGTCGGGCTCGATGAAGGGAAGCACGGAGGCGCAGCTGCGCTTCGCCCACACGCTCATGCGTTCGGCCGAGCGGCTGGAGGTGTTCACCGTCGGCACGCGGTTGACGCGCATCACCCGCGCGCTCAAGGCGCGCAACCGCGACCAGGCGCTGGCACTCGCCTCGACGATGGTCGCCGACTGGGACGGCGGCACCCGCCTCGGCGACGCGCTGCAGGCCTTCCTGTCGGTGCCGCGTTTCGCCTCCTTCGCCCGCGGCGCGCTGGTGGTCGTGCTTTCCGACGGGCTGGAGCGCGGCGATCCCGCCGCCCTGATCGACGCCGTGGCGCGCATCCGCCGCCTCGCCTGGGCGATCCTCTGGCTGACCCCGCTCGCCGCCGACGCGGCCTACGTGCCCGAGACCGAGGCGATGGCCGCGATCCTTCCCGACCTCTCCCGCCTCGGCAGCGCCGCCGATACCGCCAGCCTCTGCCGCGAGGTGCTCGACTTCTCCCGGAGGGCCGCATGATCCCCGTCATCGACGCCCATCATCACATCTGGCGTCAGACCGACCTGCCGTGGCTGCTCGGCCCCACCCAGCCGCGCATCTTCGGTCCCTACGACGCCATCAAGCGCGACTATCCGATCGAGGAATACCTTGCAGACATCGCCGGCACCGGCGTGGTCAAGTCCGTCTACGTGCAGGCCAACTGGGCGCCCAACTGGTTCGCCGACGAAGCCGCCTGGGTGCAGGAGACCGCCGAGCGCACCGGCTGGCCGCACGCCATCGTCGGCTACTGCGACATGACGCAGAAGGACGCCCGCCGCGATCTCGACCGGCTGGCGAAGTATCCGCTGATGCGCGGCGTGCGCCAGCAGCTGCACTGGCACGAGAACCCGCTCTACCGCTTCGCGAAACGGCCGGACCTCGCCGCCGACCCGACCGTCCAGAAGAACGTCGCGCGGCTCGCCGACTACGGCTGGAGCTTCGACCTGCAGGTCTTTTCCCACCAGGTGGAGTCCGCCTGTGCGCTCGCCGATGCCTGCCCGGACGTCACCTTCGTCCTCCAGCACGCCGGCATGCTGGAAGACCTGTCTGAGGCGGGCCGCGATTCCTGGCGGCGGGCCATGAAGACGCTGGCCCGCAGGAAGAACGTCGTCTCGAAACTGTCGGCCTTCGGCACCTTCATCCACCGCAACGACCCCGAGCATATCGCCTGGATGGTCGCCGAGACGGTCGCGATCTTCGGTCCGAAGCGCTGCCTCTACGGGTCCAACTTTCCCATCGAGAAGCTGTGGACCGACTACCAATCCCTGATTGGCGCCTTCCGCGACGCCGCTGCCCCGCTCAGCGCGGCCGCACGGAAGGCGATCTTCCACGACACCGCCCGGCGGGTCTACCGCCTCTAGCCCACAACCGCAGACACGGAAGGAGCACGCATCATGGCCCTGGAGATAAAGATCCTCGACTACGGCGACATCGAACTGGAATCGAGCTTCCTCGTCCTCGGCCGCGACTGCGGCCGCACCCGGCGCGTTCCGGTCTACGGCTTCCTCATCCTCGGCGGAAAATATCCGGTCGTCGTCGACACAGGCTACCGCGACAACGCCATCATGCAGTCGCTCGGCATGCGCGGCCTGCAGTTCCACGAGAACATGATCGAGAACCAGCTCGCCCGCCACGGCGTCAAGATGGGCGACGTCCGCTACGTCTGCCACACCCACCTGCATATCGACCACGCCGGCAAGGACGACCATTTCCCGATGAACACGACGGTGGTCCTGAACCGCCGCGAGCTCGAATATTCGGTGTCGGGCCTGATGCATCCGCAATATCCCAAGCCGGACATCCAGCACCTGATCGAGCGACTGCACACGCCGGGCGCCCTCCGCCTGGAGGACACCGATATTACCGGCGAGATCGAGCTGATCCCCGGCGTCACCCTCGACTGGGCCGGCGCCCACACCGAAGGCTCGATGAACGTTCACGTCGAGACGGCGGAAGGCCGCGCCACGATCTGCGGCGACGTCATCTACGATTTCAACGACCAGATCGTCGAGCCGCTGAACGAGATCCACGACCACGAGCCGCGGGTCACCGGCAACCACGGCACCAGCAAGCGGCAGGAGAAGGCGGCGATCAAGAAGTTGCTCAACGGCTCGAAATTCCTGCTGCCGATCCACGACAAGCCGGCGAAGATCGAGGCCGACCAGGTGGTCGGCCGTCTCGACATGCAGGTGCCCGGGCCGATCGTGCAGTCGGTGCAGCGGCGAAACTGGTTCCCAGTCTGACGCGAGGAAGAACCGGGCAGAGAGGGAGGAAGGGCATGGCCAACGAAGCGGTGCGGCCGGAGTTCCGCCGCCTGATCGACGAGTGGGCGCCGGTCCGTCAGATCGGCCAGGGGTTCACGTTCACGGAGGGGCCGATCTGGCATCCCCGCGACCACTACCTCCTGTTTTCCGACATGCCGGCCGACGTGCGCCGGCGCTGGGACCGCTCCGGCGTGCGCGAGGTGATGCGCCCGTCGAACAAGGCGAACGGGCTGACCTACGACCGCGACCTGAACCTGATCGCCTGCGAGCACGCCACTTCCTCGCTGGTCCGCTTCCGCCCCGACGGCACGCGCGAGGTGCTCGCCACGCATTTCGAGGGGCGCGAGCTGAACAGCCCCAACGACGTCTGCGTGCGCTCCGACGGCTCGATCTACTTCTCCGACCCGTGGTACGGGCGCATGCCGGTCTACGGCGTCGAGCGGCCGCGGCAGCTCGGCTGGCAGGGCGTCTTCCGCATCCCGCCCGGCCAGGTCCGCGGCGACCCTCAGCTCCTCGTCGACCGCTACATGTTCTCGCAACCCAACGGCCTCTGCTTCTCGCCCGACGAGAAGCGGCTCTACGTCAACGACACCGAGCAGGCCAACATCCGCGTCTTCGACGTCGCCGGCGACGGCACGCTCTCCAACGGCCGCATCTTCGCCTCCGGCATCAGGGACACGCTGAAGCCCGGCGTGCCCGACGGCATGAAGTGCGATGCGGAGGGCAATGTCTGGGTGGCCGCGCCGGGCGGGATATGGGTCTACGATCCCAAGGGCAACCTGATCGGCAAGGTCGAGGTACCGGAACTGGTCGCCAACCTGCACTGGGGCGGCGCCGACTGGCGCACGCTGTTCATTACCGCTACCACCTCGCTCTATGCGGTGGAGACGAAGGTCGGCCCGCGTCCGGAGCCGTTCATGCGCGCCGACGTCGGGGCCGGGCAGGGTGCGTCGCAGGCGTCTTCGTCGCAGCCGTCCCCGTCGGCGAGGCCCGCGCCCGCGGGCGGCGGGCTGCGCCTCGACCCGTCGCGCTGCGCCATGATCATCCAGGACATGCAGAACGACGTGGTCATGGAGGGCGGCGCCTTCGCGTCGTCGGGGTCGCCGGCGCACTGCCGCGAGCAGAACGCCATCGCCAACGCCGCGCGGCTCGCCGAGCGCTGCCGCGCGCTCGGCATCCCCGTCATCCACGTCTGGTTCGTGCGCCGCCCGGACGGCCGCGACATGACGCTCAACGCCCCCCTCTTCGAGGGATCGATCGACGCCAATGCGATGATCGAGGGTACCTGGGGCGCCGCGCCCGTGCCGGGGCTCGAGCCGAAGCCGGGTGACCACATCGTGCGCAAGAACCGCATGAGCGCCTGGGAGGGCACCACGCTGGAGACGATTCTGAAGGCCGAGGGCCGCGACATCATCATCGAGACCGGCGCCTGGACCAACATGTCGATCGAGCACACGGCGCGCACCGGCGCCGACAAGGGCTACGTCATGGTCATCCCGGAAAACGCCTGCTCGACCATGAACGCCGACTGGCACCGCGCCTCGATCAACTACGCCATGCAGAACGTCGCCGCCGTCTCCGACACCGACTCTGTACTGGCCGCGCTGGGGTAGGGGGCCCCCCCTCCGCAAGGGACGAGGAGGGGCGCCGGAGGCCGCCGCGAATGTGCCACTGTTCGCCCCCGCTTGCGGGGGAGAGGTGGTTTGCGCAGCAAGTCGGTGAGGGATCTTGGCGCCGCCCCCGCGCCTTCGTCATCCTTGGGCCGCGCTCCGCTTTGCGGCACTCGCCCGAGGATGACGAAAGGGAGGGTGAAGCGCCGCCGGCCGGCCGCCTCGCCGACGCGGGGATAGACGTCCGCTGCCCCCTTCAACGAAATCAGCGGCTTGCGCGGTTTCCGGCCGGCTCCGGCGGCGATCTTGTCCCCCTCCCGCGCAACCGGCGTAGAGTCGCTGCGGTCAACGGAGGCCCGGACATGGCGGGTGGGTTACAGGACAGGGGGACGTTTCCGGGCATCGCCCGGACGCTGCTCGCGCTTGCGCTGCTC
>DUSC01000238.1 GCA_012842935.1 Hyphomicrobiales bacterium
CCGCCCTCGCGGCCGAAGCCGCTCTCGCGGTAGCCGCCGAAGCCGCAGGCAGCGTCGAACATGTTGGTGCCGTTGATCCAGACCACGCCGGCCTTGAGCTGCGGCGCGACGTGGAGCGCGAGGTTGACGTTCTCGCTCCACACCGAGGCGGCGAGGCCGTAGCGCGTGTTGTTGGCGAGCTCGACCGCTTCCTCGGTATTTCGGAAGGTGATGACCGACAGGACCGGGCCGAAGACCTCCTCCTGGGCGAGGATGTTTGCCGGCGAAACGCCGGTCGCGAGTGTCGGCAGGTGGAAATACCCGGCATTGGGAAGCGGTTGGTCCGGCTGCCAGCAGACCGCTCCCTGGCGGGCACCCTCGGCGACCAGCCTGCGCACGCGTTCGAGCTGGGTCGAATCGACCAGCGGTCCGATGTCGGTGTTCTTGTCGAGCGGGCTGCCCAGCCGGAGCTTGGCCATGCGCGCCTTGACCTTGGCGAGGAGCGCCTCGGCGATGCCTTCCTGGACGAGCAGGCGCGAGCCCGCGCAGCAGACCTGGCCCTGGTTGAACCAGATGCCGTCGACCAGCCCCTCGACCGCGCTGTCGAGATCGGCGTCCTCGAAGACCATGAAGGCCGACTTGCCGCCGAGTTCCAGCGACAGCTTCTTGCCCGAGCCGGCGGTCGCCTTGCGGATGATCTTGCCGACCTCCGAGGAGCCGGTGAAGGCGATCTTGTCGATGCCGGGATGCTCGACAATGGCCGAGCCGGCCGCCGGTCCGCCGTGGACGATGTTGACGACGCCCTTGGGCACGCCCGCGCGGGCGCAGATCTCGGAAAACAGGATCGCGGTGAGCGGCGTCAGCTCGGCCGGCTTCAGCACGATCGTGCAGCCGGCGGCGAGCGCCGGCGCCACCTTCCAGGCGAGCATCAGCAGAGGGAAGTTCCACGGGATGATCTGGCCGACGATGCCGACGCCCGCCTGGCCGGGAAAGTCGCGCTCTAGCGACTGCGCCCAGCCGGCATGATGGATGAAATGGCGGATCGCCAGCGGCACGTCGATGTCGCGGGTCTCGCGGATCGGCTTGCCGTTGTCGAGCGATTCCAGCACGGCGAACAGGCGCCCGTGGCGCTGCATGGCGCGGCCGATGGCGTAGAGGATCTTCGCCCGGGCGAAACCGGAGGTGGCCCGCCACCTCGGCAGGGCTTTCGCCGCCGCTGCCACGGCCGCGTCGACATCCGCTTTGCCCGCCTCGGAGACGTTGGCGAGGAGCGCGCCCGTGGCGGGATCGCGGACCTCGAAGGTCGCTCCGCCCTCGGCAGGGCGCCATTCGCCGCCGATGTAGAGCGAGCGCGAGAAGTCGCGCCCGGCTATCCAGGCATCCGCTTCTGTCCGCGATTCTGGCGCCGGTCCGTAGTCCATGGCCTGATAGCGTTCCAGTATATTCATGGCTGGCTCCCCGGCAGCGATGTCGGCGGTCTTGCGGACGCGGCTACGCCATGGCGTGGCGGTAGTTAGCCGAATAATGACCGGTGAGGTGGTGCTCAAGCTGACGCTCGATGTCGGTCAGCAGGCTGGAGGCCCCGAACCGGAACAGGTCGGGCTCGAGCCACCGGCGGCCGAGCTCCTCCTTCATCAGCACCAGCCAGTCGAGCGCGGCCTTGGCGGTCGAGATGCCGCCGGCCGGCTTGAAGCCGATCAGGTATCCGGTCGTCTCGAAATAGGCGCGGATGGCGCGGACCATGGCGAGGCCGACCGGCAGCGTGGCGTTGACGCTCTCCTTGCCGGTCGAGGTCTTGATGAAGTCCGCCCCCGCCATCATCGCCACCATCGAGGCGAGCGTCACGTTGCGCAGCGTCGCCAGGTCGCCCGTGCCGAGGATCACCTTCAGGTGCGCCTCGCCGCAGGCGGCGCGCATGGCGACGATCTCATCGTAGAGCGCCTGCCAGCGGGCCTCGTAAACCAGCCCGCGCGGGATGACGACGTCGATCTCGTCCGCACCGTCGCGCACCGAAGCCTCGATCTCCTGGAGGCGGGTGGCGAGCGGGGCGAGGCCGTGCGGGAAGGCTGTCGACACGGCGGCGACGTGGACGCCGCTGCCGTGCAGCGCCTCGACTGCGGTGGCGACGAAGGGGTGGTAGACGCAGACCGCAGCCGGGCGGATCTTCGCGTCGGCGACGCCGAGGCCCTCGGCGATGTCGGCGCGCAGCGGATTGAGCGCCTTGGCGCACAGCCGCCTGACGCGCTCGTCGGTGTCGTTGGAGTTGAGCGTGGTGAGATCCATCAACGCGATGGCGCGCAGCAGCCAGGCGGCCTGATTGTCGCCCTTGATCGAACGCCGCCTGGTCATCGTCGCCACCCGGCGCTCCAGCGCGCTGCGGTTCACGTAGCGGGTCGATTCAAGGAAGCCGAGGTCGAGCGGCATGCCAGGATTGCGCACGATCTCATCGCCGGCGGGCCGGACAGTGTTGGCCGGGGCGCGCGTCGGAAGGACGGTCACGCCCGGCGAGGGCGTATCGTTCTGGGCATGGGCGGTCGTTCTGCTCATCTTCCTGCCTCGCTCCTCCCGCCGCGCGGACATGCGCCGCCCGGACGACACCCGCACAATACAATATCTTGCGCGCCGGGCCTTCGCGAGTCCCGCTGCGCATCCAGCGCCATAGCGCGAAATCCGCTTTGGCGCGAGTAGATTTGATCGAACGGTCAAAATTTGGCGTGCCTCGGACCGATCAGATGGTCGCGTGAATTGCGGTAGGCGGCGCGACGGGGCACAGTCGCGGCGCGGGCCGAAAACCTGTCCGTCGTCCGGATGGGCTCGGCGCCCGGCGCACGCAACAAACACGACCGGCGCGAACTTGCGGAGAAGGAATCATGACCGAAGTCGACATCGCCCATCTGCGCCAATGGATCGGGCGTGAGGAGCGCAAGGTCGATGTCGTCACCGTAGGGCTTGCCGATCGCTTCCGCGCCACTCTGGGCGAGCAGGCCGTTGCACCGGGCGATGCGCTGCCGCTCGCCATCCACTGGTGCCTGGCGCCGGCGGCGGTGCCGCCCGAGGATATCGGCGGCGACGGCCATCCGGCGCGCGGCGGCTTCCTGCCGCCGGTTCCGCTGCCGCGGCGAATGTGGGCGGGCGGCGAACTCGAGTTCCTTCGGCCGCTGGTGATCGGCGACAGCGTCGAGCGCCGGTCTCGCATCGCCGACGTCGCGGTGAAAGTCGGGCGCACCGGCCGCCTCGTCTTCGTTTCGGTCGAACATGAGATCTCGACCGCCAACGGCCTCGCCGTCGCCGAGCGCCAGGATCTCGTCTATCGCGAGGCACAGGCGAGGACGCCGGCCGCACCGGCCGGGCTGCGATCGGCCGACGTCAGCCTGTCGATCGAAGCCACGACCGTGCTCCTCTTCCGCTACTCCGCACTTACCTTCAATGGCCACCGTATCCATTACGACCGAGACTATGCGCGCAATGTCGAGGGTTATCCGGGCCTCGTCGTGCATGGACCGCTGCAGGCGACGTTGCTCGTCAACCTTGCCGCGCGCATGAACGACGGCCAGCCGCCGAGCAGCTTCGCCTACCGCGGCGTGGCACCGCTCTTCGACGGAGCGACCTTCACGGTCAACGCCGCACGCGCCGACGGCGGTTTCGATCTGTGGTGCGCCGATTCCGACGGCGCCACGACAATGACCGCGACGGCAGCGTTCTGACGGTGCCAGGCATTGCGGCGGTTCGATGTCGTATGGCGAAAGGACCGCCGTTCACACGACCGTGGGCAGCGCGAGCGTTTCTGAATCCCCGAAGGTTTGCGATGGGCGAAGGCCTTCGAGGCCGCACGTCAGGATCAGGAATCGATGAGTCGACCGTCGACCATACGGCATATCCGGTCCAGTCGACCGAGGATCTTGTCATCATGGGTGACTGCGATGATCGCCGCGTCCTGCTCTATCGCAAGCTTGTGAAGCAGGTCCATGACAATGCCCGCCCGTGCGGAATCCAGCGCTGCGGTCGGCTCGTCGGCGAGTATGATCCGCGGCCGGTTCGCCAGTGCCCGCGCGATGGCGACCCGCTGTGCCTCGCCGCCTGAGAGCTGGCCCGGCATCGCCTCCCTGCGGTGGTCGACCTGAAGATAGGCGAGGAGCTCCCGCGCCCTGACGACGGCGGCTTCCTTCTTCCAGCCTGCCAGGGTGAGCACCAGCGCGACATTGTCGGTGCAGTTGAGGAACGGCAGGAGATTGTGGGTCTGGAAGATGAATCCGATCTTTTCGAGCCGGAGCCGCCGGAGATTGACGCGCAACCACCGGCCGTCGTAGACCACTTCGCCATCGAGGCGCATCCGGCCTTCGCTCGGTTCGACGATGCAGCCTATGGCGTTGAGCAGCGTGCTTTTTCCCGATCCGCTAGGGCCGAGAAGACCGACGACTTCACGGGCGCGGATCGTCAAGTTGATCTCGCGGAGGGCGTCGACACGGGTCTGCCCTTCGCCGAAGTGCTTCGACAGGCCTTCGAGCTCGACCAAGGGGTCGCCCGGCTCGACTTTTGCGGCTGCGGCCATTGCGGCTAGCCCGCCAGAGCCCGGGACGGATCGATCTTCACGGCAACCCGCACCCCCAGCGCACTGGCGGCAAGGCATACCACGACCACGATCGCGAACAGTCCGGCGATGTCGGTCGGCAGCATCTCCACCCGCCTCGGGAACGCGCCGCGCAAGACGTAGACCAGCGTGGTTCCGACGATGAAGCCGATCACGCCCATCAACAGGGCCTGCTGGACGATGAGCCCGATGATCGTCCGGTCGGGAGCACCGATCATCTTAAGTGTGGCGATGTCGCGCGTCTTGTCCAGCGTAAGGGTGTAGACGATCAGCGCGATGATGACGGCGGACACCAGTGTCAGCACGCTCATGAACAGGCCGATCTGGCGGCTCGCCCGTTCGATCACCGTCCGCGTCAGCAGGAAGTGCTGGTCGTCTTTCGTCAGGGCGGAAAGGTGTTTCCAGCGCCTGATCTCGTCCGCCACCATGGCGGGAGGCACATTCCCAGCCACCCGTGCGACGACGGCGTTGACGAGATCGGTAGCGCCGCGCTGGGCGCCTCGCGCGGCTTCCTTTCGTGCAGCGGGGGGCGCCATATCGAACTGGAGTTTCTGGGCGTCGCGTAACGTCATGTATACGACGGAATCGCCGGACAGCGTGACCACACCGGACGTGAGGCCGACGACGGTAAACCTGTCCCGGCCGAAGGCGATCGTCTCTCCCAGAGAAAAGCCGGTCTGGCGATCGGCGACGATCTCGAAGCGGCTGGCCGTGATCTGGCGTCCGGCCATCAGATGCTCTGGACCGCCCGGTCGGCCAGGTTCGAAACCGACGATCTGGATTCGCAGCCGGCGGCCGCCATGCTCCAGCTGAACGTTCTGCAACGTCAGGGATCCCGCAGCCTCGATACCGTAGATCCGGGCGACGAGTTCGCGTGTATCGCCCGGAACGCGCGAGGCCTCGGCGAAGGGACCTTGCGTTCCGGACTCGACGATCCAGATGTCGGCCTTCGTCGCCTCGAGCAGTGCCAGAGCGTCCGCTGTCTGGCCACGGAAAATGCCCGCCATCGTCACGACGACGCCCAACAGGAGGCTGAGCCCGAGACAGGTGAGCATGAAGCGGCCCAGCTTGTGGCGGATATCGCGGTAGGCGAGGTTCATGGGCTTGCCGCGCCCGCGATCCGGGCCCTGCGGCCGGCGGCGAGTCTGCCGGCCGCCTCGGTCACGACGGCCGCCCCATCGGGCAGCCCGCCCACTACTTCGAGACGGCCATCGAGGGTCTTCTTTCCGAAAGTGAGCGCGGCTTCCCCGATCCGCCCGTCTGCGACGATCCACGCCTTGCCCGTATTGCCCGCATATTCGCGAACCGCCGCCATCGGCACCAGCAGGGCATCCTCCAGGGTCGCGACCGTGACCCTGACTTCGGCCTGTTCCCCCAGATGGAAGTCGTCGGGGCAGGCTTCGCACTTGACGTAGACGCGGCGCTCTTCGTTGACCCGGTCGCTCTCAATGTCGATCCGTGCAACGCGTGCGGCGAGCGGTCGGGAAGGGTTCGACCGCAACGTGACCGTTGCCGACTGGCCTACCGCAATCTCGCCCGACTTCGCTTCGTCGACATAGGCGAGAACCCAGATGCTGGCCGGATCGGCTATCGTGTAGAGCGTCTCGCCGGGATTGAGCATCGAGCCGAGATCCCGCTGCCGCGCCACGATTACACCGGAATAGGGCGCGACGAGCGTGTACTTGGCGAGCCGGGCCTCTTCGACCTGGACCAGTGCTTCGGCCTGCCGGACGTTCTCCCCGGCCACGTCCACGGCGCTTTCGGCGAGGACGAGGTCCGCCTGGGCGATTTCGAAAGCGGCGCGCGCCTCTTCGCTGATCTCGCTGGAGACGGCCCCCCGCCGGGCCAGTTCCTCTCGCCTTTCACTGATCGCGAGCTTCTGGCGCAAGGCGACATTGGCCCGTGCGACCGTCGCGCCGGCCTGCGCCGCGTTGGCGCGCGCCTGCGCGGCGGCTGCCCGTGCAGATGTCACCCGCGCCATTTGTTCACGGCTCTGGAGCTCAGCGAGAACTTCGCCTTTCGAGACGGCGTCGCCGGAGTCGCCGTGGAGGACAACCAGGGTACCTGCGACCTCGAATCCGAGATCGGAGATCGTCCGCGCCTCGACGGTGCCGAGGCCGAAGACTTCGATTGGAACATCGCGTTCGCGCTGCGCGACGACCACGTCGACCGGCTTGAGGCGCAGGTAGGCAAACGCCCCTGCCGCAGCCAGCAGGATGACGGCGATCGAAAGCGTAGTTCGGTACTTTGTCGGGCTCGCGGACATGATGGCCTCGGTTGAGGACGGGTTCCGGCCGTTCGAAGGCAGACGTTCGCCCAGCCTTGCCGATCCTTTCGACGGGATACGAGCAACCGAAGCTTACCAGCGTCTACACGCCGGCGGGTACGGCCAGGTTGCGACATTCTGTCCGGCCATTCGGAAGACAAGGCACCCGCTGGCCGAGCCCAGTCGGCCGGTCATCGGTCGGTAACAGGATCGCGATTCGCACCCGGTGTTGCAATCCTGCACTGGCGCCGGCAAAGAAATCGACGCATGCTGAATAGGGAATGTGTTATCGGGAGGCAATCGTGAAAAAGGTAGTCTTGTTGGCGGCCCTGACGCTCGGGATTTCCGTCCCGGCTTTCGCCGCCGATCCGACTGTTCCGGAGGAGGCGGCACCGGCGGCAACGTGGTCCGGCTTCTTCGCCGGCTTGCATGCGGGCTACGGCTGGGGAAGCTCCGATCTGACGAATTCCAGCCCTCCCGGACCCCCGTCGCGTACGGTTTCCCTTGATCCGAGCGGCCTGTTCGGCGGCGTCCAGGCCGGCTACAATTGGCAGGTGGGCAACTTCGTGCTTGGTGCGGTCGGCGATTTCTCGATCGGCGACATGAAGGATTCCTTCACGAACGTGCCGCCTCCCGGGCCGCCCTTCACGGCGACTGCCGAAATAGAATGGATGGCGACGCTTCGTGCGAGAGCCGGTGCCCTCGTCGGCGACCAGACGCTCGTCTACGGGCACGGCGGTCTTGCGGTCGCCGGCATTCGCGGGAGCTGGATCGGCAGCGCTGGCGGTATTGTCGGCACGCCCTGGAACGGGACCGGAAGCGACACGAGCCTGGGTTGGGTTGTTGGCGCCGGCGTCGAACACAAGTTCACCGACAGGGTGAGCGTTTTCGCCGAGTACGCCTATGCGGATTTCGGAAACTATACGTTCAACGACCCGCCTCCCGGACCGGACGTGACGTTCACGCAGGATACGAATGTCCACACCGTCAAGGTCGGGTTCAACATCCACTTCTGAGAAGGCTTTCGATGTGCGCTCGATACCGCCGGGCTCTTCCCGGCGGTATCCTTTTCGCCGCGACCGCGGATTCGTCCTTCCGCTCTAGCCGTGTGCCTTCATGGCTACCGGTCGTCGTTCCGGACCGAGCGCCTTCTTGACTTCCGGGATGATCCTCTCGCCCCACAGTTCGATCTGCTTGATCATCGTCTTCTGGTCGAAGTCGCCGAGCTGTGTCTGTACGGCGATCTGGTCGGGCCTCAGCACCTCGATCTCCTCCAGCAGCCGGTCGATGACCCGGTTGACGCTGCCGACAGGCAGGTTCTTCTCCATCATTTCGAACGTCAGGTCCGTCTCGCGCGGCGTCTCCTGGAGCATGTACCCGTCCGCGCTCTGCTGGCGGCGCTGGTGCAGCGCCTCCGAAAGGCGGCGCTGGAAACGGGCATTGTCGAGATAGCTTTCGATCTCGCGCCGGTCGTCGCTGGCGTAACAGCAGCGCAGCAGAGAAATCTTCGCCGCCGTCACGTCCTTGCCTTCCGCCGAGGCCGATTGCTGCAGCATGTCGCGCAGATTGGCGATTGCGTCGAGGCCGCCATGCAGCGCAGTGACGAAGAGGTTCAGGCCGTCACGGTAGGCACGCATCATGCTGCGCGCGGAGCCGGCGGCGAGCCAGATCGGTGGGGTCGGTTTCTGTAACGGGCGAACGGAAATCGCTGTCGGCGGGATTCTGGCATAAGTACCACGGTGCTCGAAGATCGTCTCCTTAAGCCCCTTCTGGATGATGTCGAGGTACTCGGAGAAGACCTGCGGCGCCTCGTCGACATTGACGCCGAAGCGCTCGAACTCGAATTGCTGGTATCCCGAGCCCACACCGAGCTCCAGCCGTCCATTGCAGACGATGTCGGCGAACCCGATTTCGGAGAGCAGGCGCTGCGGCTGGTAGAGCGGCAGGACGCAAACTGCCGTGCCCAGGCGGATCGTGCTCGTCAGCCCCGAGAGGGCGGAAACCATCATCAGCGGAGATGGTACGAGACTGTAATTGTTGAAGTGGTGCTCGGCGAACCAGGCGACGTCGAAGCCGGCGTGCTCGGAAGCCCGGGCTTGCTCGATCGAGTTCCTGATCACCTCGTGCGGCGGCTGGTGGTATCCGCGCTGGGCCGCAAGGATGAATGTGCCGAATTCCATGGTTGCGTCCTCGGTATGGTCTATTGAAGGATCAGGCGGTGCGCTCGACATGGGCGCGGACGGCGTTGCTGGCAACGTCGACCCAGCCCTTGGAAGCCGCATGGTCGATCATCCGGCTGAAGGCGGCAGCCCACGCCTCACTGCCGGGCGCGCCGGGCAGGCGCGTCACCGTTTCCACGTCGATCAGCACTTCCTTGTCGTCGACAAAGAGGATGCCCGCCAATGCGGGACGGCGCTCGATCGTGTTCCGCAGGCGCAGCTTGAACGCCATGAAATCGTCGGGCTCCACAAGCGTCAGGCCCGATCCGGGAGAGTAGTCGACGATCATTCGACAGCGTCCGTCGTCTCGTCGTTGCCGGCGCTGGCGAACCCTGCATTGCCGAAGGAGGTCCAGCCGCCGTCGACATAGAGGATTGCGCCGTTGATGTAGGAGGCGTCGTCGGAGGCAAGGAAATGTGCCGCGTCGGCGATATCATCCGGCCGCCCGAGATCGCCCATCGGGATGCGGCGACGGATCGCCCCGAAGTCGACCTTGCCAGAGGTTTCGAGGGCGGCGACGCCCGGCGTGCGGATATAGCCCGGGGCTACGGTGGCGAAGCGCAGGCCCTTCGGCCCGAGCTCGGCCGCCATGCAGCGCGTCAGGATGTCGATCCCGGCCTTCGACGCCCCGTAGGCGTGGCGCGGCGCGAAGGGCAGGAAGGTGTTGATGGAGCCGAGATTGAGCACGACTCCGCCTGGCTTCATCAGCTTCAACGCCTCCCGGGCGCAGACGAAGGCGCCGGTGAGGTTGATGTCGAGCAGCCGTTCGATGTGCTCCGGGGTCTGCTCGAGCGCGGGCGTGAACGTGTCGGCGACGGCGGCGTTGTTGACCAGGATGTCGATCCGGCCGAAGCGGCGCGCCACCTCCCCGAACATCGCGACGACGCTCGCTTCGTCGGCGACATCGACCACGAGTCCGACATGGGGCGCACCGAGTTTCTCGGCCTGGGCCAAAGCGCCCGCCGGGTTGCGGTCGGCGACCACAACGATGTCTCCACCCCGCGCAAACCGATAGGAAATGGCAGCCCCGATACCTTCGGCGCCGCCGGTCACGACCACGACCCGCGATCCGCCAGATGGCCCGGGCCGGCCGAGTTCGGCTGCCGGCGTGCCGTCGACGGGCGGATGGGCCTCGCCCGGCTGGTTGAACGACATCCACCCCCCGTCGACGGCGAGCACGGATCCGGTGATGTATCGTGCCTGCGATGACGCCAGGAACCGCGCGGCACTTGCGATCTCGTCGGGCCGGCACATGCGGCCCATTGGCACGCGGCGGCGCACCGCCGGAATGTCCGCCTTGCCGGTACGCTCCAGTTCCTCGACCATCGGCGTGCGGACGTAACCCGGAGCCACCGCGCAAACGCGGATGCCGCGCGACGCCCACTCGCAGGCGAGCGATTTGGTGAATGAGATGAGCCCCGCCTTCGACGCCGAATAGGCGTTGCGGCGCGGATTGCCGAGGATGCCGGCCAGGGACGCGATGTTGACGATGGCCGACCCCGCCCGCATGCGCCGCGCGGCTTCGCGCGCCATCATGAATGGTCCGATCAGGTTCACCGACAAAGTCCGGCGGAAAAGGTCGACCGACGTATCGACAGTCGGTGTCATCGTCGGCCCCATCGCTGCATTGTTAACGAGCACGTCGAGCCGGCCGAAGCGCTCGTCGATCATCGCGAAGAGGGCCTTCACATCGCCTTCGCGCGCGACGTCGCATTCGATTCCGATATGGCCGGTCCCGACCTTCTGGGCCAGTTCGACGACTCCTGTGCCGGGCAGGTCAACCGCGACCACCGTGTCGCCGTCGCGCGCGAGGACATCGACGAGTGCCCGGCCGATACCCCCTGCTGCGCCGGTCACGATGACGATACGGTCCTTTGCCGCCATTTTCCGTCCTTTCAAATGCCGTTCACTCGGCCGGATCGAGACGACGGAAGGATCTGTCGCGGTAGAGCAGAACCTCCTGCTCGAGCGACGTCACGCCCACGACACGGCCGAGATAGACGAAATGCGTCCCCGACGCGAAGCGGCTTTCGACGCGGCAATCGAAGCTCGCCACGGTACCTTCCAGAACCGGCGAACCGGTGACAAGTTCGCCCCACGATCCCTCGGCGAATCGCTCTTCGGACGAGAGCTTCGCCATAGAGAACAGGCGCGCGATCACGTGTTGACCCTCGGTGAGGAAGTTGATCGCAAAGGCGTCGCTCTGCTGGATCAAAGTTTCCGCCGAGGCACTCCGGTTGATGCAGACAAGCATGGTCGGCGGCGTTGCCGCGACCGAACAGACGGCCGTAGCGGTCAGACCATTGCGCAGGTCGCCCCAGCGCGCGGTGACGATCGCCACCGACGATGCGACCTGGCGCATGGCCGACTTGAAATCGACCTCGCTGACGGCTTCGCTGCGGGAAGAGAAGGCGATCATCGCAGCCATCAGACGGTCGGATTTCCCTTGGTGCCGAGCAGCGCGTAAAGGGGATCGTCGGGGAAAGCCCCGCCGATCGGCTGGCGTAGACCGAAGCGCTCTGCTTCTCCCTTCTCGGGTGGCGTCTGCTCCTCGACCCAGTCGTAGACGACGGTTCGGTCGGCGACCCGCCACTCGTCGCCGCGCTTCTCGAAACGGTCGCAGTAGCGTCCGCACAGGAGGACCTGGCGCGCGACGCCCTCGCGGTCCGGGCCGCGCTGGAGGGCGGTAAAGTAGCTCTCGACGACGGCCTCGGTCGAACTCCTGAACTCGATCAGGATGTTCGAGATCTGGTGGATATTGCGCGGGCCGGACTTGAAGACGTCCTGCGCCATCCGGATGAAACCCTCGGCAGGGCCGACATAGGCGCCGTGCCGGTCATGGGCGTCCGGCCAGTAGGAGCTGCGCAACATCGCCAAGTCGGCGCGATCGATGCCCCGGCAATAGCGGAAAAGGCAGTCGCGGATCGCTTCGCGGTCGACGAGTTCCCGAAGCTTCGCTTCGTCCATTTCAGTGAACCTCCGTCTTCGCACCGCGCGGTACGATCAGCGCGTCCAGCGCCAACACGCCCTTGCCTTCCTCAAGCACGCGCAGCGGATTGAGGTCGATGCTGTCGATCTGCGCCGCGTTCGCGGACGCGAAACGCGACAAGGCCGCAAGCGTCTCGGCCAGGGCCCCTATGTCGGAGGGAGGGGCGCCGCGCACGCCCTTCAGCATCGCGTAGCCGCGGATCTCGCGGATCATCCGGTGAGCCTCGTCGACGCCGAACGGGGCGACGCGGAAGGTGACGTCCTTCAGTACCTCGACGAAGACGCCGCCGAGCCCGAACATGACAACAGGGCCGAATACCGGGTCGCTGACCACGCCGGCGATGGTCTCGACGCCGCCGGAAATCATCGGCGTGACCATGACGCCGTCAATTCGCGCGTCGGAGCGTTTCTCCTTCGCCCGCGACAGGATTGTAGCGAAGGCGCGCTCGGCTTCGTCGGCATTCTTGACGCCGACCACGACGCCGCCGATCTCCGTCTTGTGGGCGATGTCGGGCGAGACGATCTTGAGCACTAGCGGATAGCCGACCTCATCGGCGGCGGACCGGATGTCGCCGCCGGGCGGCACCAGCCGATGGGCCGGGAACGCTATTCCCGCCCCGGCGAGAATCCGCTTCGCGGCGAGTTCGGAAAGCCCCCCGGTACCGAGATCGGCCGGCGCCGGCAGTGCCGACCGATCAGCGGCGCGCTCGGCATGCTCGAAGCTGTCGCGGAAATGGACCATCGCCCCCAGTGCCTTCATCAGCGCCGAGCCGTCCTGGTTGACGATGAATCCCTTGTCCTCGTAGCTGCGCACGATCTCGTCGGGAGCCGTCATCGTCAGCGCCATGATCGTGTCGCGCGCCGAAGCGGCAGCGGTTTCAAGAGCCTGACGCAACTTGCCGGAGAAGGTCGGGCTCGCCGGGCCGCTGCCGAAAATGCCGGCAAAGAATCCGAAGTCGCCCTTCTCCAGCATGGCCGAGATGAAGCTCGTCATCAGCGGCAGGTCGGTGACGGCTTGCGCGGTTGCGTCGACCGGATTGCGCGGCGAGGCATAGGGCAGCATCGCCTTCAGTTCGATCTGCGCCGTTTCTGGCATCGGCTTGACGTCGAGACCGGCGGCCTCCGCGTCGTCAGCCATCTGGATGCCGAATCCGCCCGACATGGTGAAGATGCCGAGCGAATTGCTCTTCGGGTAGATGCCGCGCGAGCACGCCGCGGCGACGTCGAGCTGCTCGGCCGTCGTTGCGGCCCGCCAGACGCCGTACTGACGGAAGGCCGCGTCGAAGACCGCATCGGATCCGGCCAGTGCCGCGGTATGGGATGTCACCGCGCGAGCACCGACGGCCGACCGGCCTACTTTCATGAACACGATCGCCTTGCGACGCCGCCGCGCCACTTCGAGCGCCTCGATGAAGGTGTCACGGTCACGAACGCCTTCCGCATAGGCCATGACGACGTTGATGTCGGGCTGATCGACCGTCCAGCGCAGCGCCTCGGCCACGTCGACGTCGCATTCGTTGCCGGTTGTAATCATGTAGCTCATGCCCAGCCCGCGCAGGCGGGCAAGATGCATGAGGTGCGAGCCGTAGGCACCGCTCTGCGAGACGATCCCGATCGGTCCGGGCTTGACGAGACCGGTGTCCAGCATTGCCGAGAAGGTGCCGTAGAAGCCGGTCGAGGCGTTGAATACCCCGAGGCAGTTCGGACCGAGCAGGCGCATGCCCGCCGCGCGGGCGACTGCGACCATGTCGTCCTGCATGTCGCGACCCGCCGCGTCGGTCTCGGCGAAGCCCGCGGAGAAGACGATCACGGCCTTGACCCCTCGCTCAGCGCATTCGCGGACCGCCGGCACCGTAGCCGGGGCCGGAACGGCGAGGATCGCGACGTCGGGGGTCCGTGGAAGCGCTGCCACCGACGCGAAGGCCTTCAGCCCCTGGACGGTGTCGCGTTTCGGGTTCACCGGATAGATCGGGCCGGCGAAACCGCCCTCGCGCAGGTAGCGCAGCGGCCGC
>DUSC01000025.1 GCA_012842935.1 Hyphomicrobiales bacterium
CGCCCGTGCCGTGGCCAACGCGCCGCTGGTCCTTCTCGCCGACGAGCCGACCGGCAACCTCGATCCAATGACCGCGTCCTACGTTTTCGATGCCCTCGAGGCGCTGGTGCGGCAGTCGGGCCTGGCGGCACTGATCGCCACACACAACCACGAGCTCGCAGCACGCATGGACCGCCGCGTCACCCTGCTTGACGGCAGGATCGTGCCGCTGGAAAACATCGGCCAACCAGCCTGATCCCCTTTACTATTGGTTAACCAGACGCCCCCGGCGGGCGTTCATGCGCCTTGACGAGCGAACATTAATAGAACATAAAAAGAACATAACCAAATCGGGAGAGTTCCATGGCCGACTTGCTCCAGGACGTCGTTTCGTTGGTTTCGGTAAGCATGTTCATCGTATCGATGGCGATGTGGATCGGCGCCCTCTGAAGTTGGGGGCGGCGGTATCAGTCGCCGAGCGCGACTCCTTCGCGGCGGGGATCAGCCCCGCCCGTGAGATCCCCGGGGCCGATGGCGATCCCGTGAAGGCCTGAATTCAGTTCGCGCACGGCGGTCTTGTAGCCGAGCGCGCCGAGATCGGCGGCCATGGAAACGGCGACGGTCCCTTCCTCGAGATCGTAGGTGCCGAACCTGTTGGTCAGATGCGGCATCGACACCGCGGCCTGGATGTCCAGATCCCAGTCGATCAGGCCGATCAGCGTCTTGGCGACGAAGGGAATGATCTGGCTGCCGCCTGGCGAGCCGAGCGCATAGATCGGCCGCCCGTCCTTCAGCACGATCGTCGGCGACATCGACGAGCGCGGCCGCTTGCCCGCTTCGACGCGGTTGGCGACTTCCGCCCCGCTCTCCTCGGGCGCGAAGGCGAAATCGGTCAGCTGGTTGTTGAGCAGGAAGCCGGCGACCATCAGACGCGAGCCGAAGGCGTTCTCGACGGACGTGGTCATGGCGGCGACGTTTCCGGCATCGTCGACGATGGTGATGTGCGACGTCGACGGGATCTCCAGAGAAAACCCGTCGATCCTGAGCTCGGCCTTGTCCCAGGGCGGTTCGCCGGCCGTCACGGCGTCCGGCGGCAGCGCGGCTGGACGTCGGATCAGCGCCGACCGCCCCGCAAGGTAGTTGCGGTCGAGAAGACCGGCGGGGATGCGGACGAAATCGGGGTCCGCGACGTAGCGACCCCGGTCGGCGAAGGCAAGGCGCGTGGCGTCGCCGATGACGCGCCAGGCGACCGGATCGTCGGGTCCGAGCCCGCGCAGCGGAAACGGTTCGACCATGCCGAGGATCTGGCCGACAGCGATCGCGCCGGAGGAGGGCGGACCCATGCCGCACACCTCGTGACCGCGATAGGGCGCGCACACGGGAGCCCGCTCCTTTACCGCGTAGGCCGCGAGATCTTCCGCGCCGAGCAGACCCGGATTGGCGGGATGGCTTCGCACGGCGTCGACGATCGCCTCGGCAAGCGGCCCCTCATAGAAGGCGTCCGCACCGTTCTTCGCCAGCAGGCGCAGCGTCGCCGCGTATTCCGGATTGCTGAGCATCGCCCCGGCAGGGCGCGGCGCTCCGTCTGCGTCGAAGAAGTAGCGTCGCGCGGTCGAGCCGATCTCGAAGCGCTCGGACTCCGCGGCGAGCATCGTCGCGAGCCGCGGCGAGACGACGAAGCCGCTTTCCGCCAAAACCGCAGCCGGTTCGAGCAGTTCGGCGAAGGGGCGCTTGCCGAAACGCGCATGGACTGTCCCGAGCAGCCGCGGCACGCCGGGAACACCGACCGCGCGGCCGCCAATCAGGGCATCGTAGAAATCGAGGGGCTTGCCGGCGGCGTCGAGGAAGAGAGACCCGGTCGCTGCGGCCGGTGCCGTCTCGCGCCCGTCGAACGTCGTCAGCGTGCCGGTGGCGGCGTCGAACCACACGAGGAAGGCGCCGCCGCCGAGGCCGGAAGACTGCGGCTCGACGAGGCCGAGCATTGCCTGAACCGCTACCAGCGCATCGGCCGCCGTGCCGCCGGCGCGCAAGGCATCCAGACCCGCCTGCGCGGCGAGCGGGTTGGCGGCAACGACCATGTGTTTTTTCGCATGGGCCGGCGCCTTGGCAGCGATGCCGCTCGCGCCTTCCGGTGCGACGACGTCGGAAGACTGCTGTGCCGCCGCGCCCATCGCGGCCGCCGCGAGCGACAGCGCCAGGAGGAAGGAGCGGGCGAGCACGCCGATCATGGGACGGCCACCGCCGGCGCAGCCGGCTCGGCGGTCGCGCCGAAAACCTCCTCGAAGGAAGCCTTCAGCGCCAGGTCGGCATCGGCCATCGTCACCGGCAGACCGAGATCGACGAGGCTCGTGACCCCGTAACCCCTGACTCCGCATGGCACGATGCCGGAGAAATGCGAAAGGTCCGGCTCGACGTTGAGGGCGATGCCGTGGAACGAAACCCAGCGCCTCAGCCGGATGCCGATCGCAGCGATCTTGTCCTCGGCCGGGCTGCCGTCGGCGAGGGGAGGCCTGTCCGGGCGCACGACCCAGACGCCGACGCGATCCTCGCGTCGCTCTCCCCTGACGTTGAAGCGCGCGAGCGCGCCGATGATCCACGCCTCCAGCGCCGCAACGAAGGCGCGCACGTCCTCGCGCCGCCGCTTCAGGTCGAGCATTACGTAGGCGACGCGCTGGCCGGGGCCGTGATAGGTATATTCGCCGCCGCGTCCGGCGTCGAAGACGGGGAAGCGGTCCGGTTCGAGCAGATCTTCCCGTCGGGCGCTGGTGCCCGCCGTGTAGAGCGGCGCATGTTCGACCAGCCAGACGAGTTCGCCGGCGGTTCCGGCGCGAATCGCTTCTGCGCGCGCCTCCATGAAGTCGAGGGCCTCCGGGTAGGGCGTCAGGCCGGGCGCGATGCGCCATTCGACCGCTGCGGCACCCGGCGCGGGGAGGAAACGGGAAGGGATCGCGTTGCGCTCGAGCATGGTTTTCCTTCCCCAGTATGGCGGCGGCGGATCGTTCCGTCCAGCCGCGGCAGGGTGCCCGGAAATCACGCGACCGGGGAATTAATGGTGTCGGCGTACTTGTTTCGCAGGGAGCGATTTGCTACATGCCGCGGGCCGGTTCCGACCGGCCCTTTCGTGACGTGCGGTCGTGGCGGAATTGGTAGACGCGCAGCGTTGAGGTCGCTGTGGGGCAACCCGTGGAAGTTCGAGTCTTCTCGACCGCACCATCCCGTTACCGACCCCCGCGGCCTCTGGTCGGTTCGCTACCCTAGACCGATCTTCCCGACAGCCCAGGCAACCGCATCCACGTCGCGCCGGTAGGCCTGCCTCATGCGGGTACGGCGCGTCAGATGCAGAGGCGGCGGACACGGTCGGACCGTTCCGCGGATCGGATCGTGTCGAATGGCCGGCGTTTCGGCTCCTCGGTTTTTCGTGGCGCTCCGCATCCGCAGAAGTTAGACGGTAAAGGAAGTACCGAGCCACTGCGGGAGTGCCTTTGGAACATCTCCAGGATCGCCCGACCGACAAAGGTCCTTCCGACGATAGGCGCGTCGACATCTACAATGAGGATGGTGCCGTCCGGCAGGATTTCCTCGCCCACATCGGCGCCGCGATCGCCGATCGCGACACGCTCACGTTGCGTCGCGACGTCGCCGACCTGCATCAGTCCGAGTTGGGCGATCTCCTCGAGGCGCTGCTTCCCGACCAGCGGCACGCCCTGGTCGATCTGCTCGGCAAGGATTTCGACTTCTCCTCGCTGACGGAGGTCGACGACGCGATCCGCGCCGACATCGTCGAGCAATTGCCGAACGATCAGATCGCGGAAGCCGTCCAGGAACTCGATTCCGACGACGCGGTCTACATCCTGGAAGACCTCGACGAGGAGGATCAGGAAGAGATCCTCGCCAAGCTGCCCTTTACCGAACGGATCAGGCTGCGCCGGGCCTTGGACTATCCGGAAGAGACCGCCGGACGGCGCATGCAGACGGAATTCGTCGCCGTGCCGCCGTTCTGGACCGTTGGACAGACGATCGACTACATGCGCGAGGACCAGAATCTGCCCGACCGCTTCAGCCAGGTCTTCGTCATCGATCCGACGTTCCGCCTCCTCGGTGCCGTCGATCTCGACCAGATCCTGCGTGCCAAGCGGTCGGTCAAGATCGAGGATGTGATGCGCGAGACGCGTCACGCCATCCCTGCGACAATGGATCAGGAAGAGGCGGCGCGCGAGTTCGAGCAGTACGATCTTCTTTCGGCAGCCGTCGTCGACGAGAACGAACGGCTGGTCGGCGTGCTCACCATCGACGACGTCGTCGACGTCATCCAGCAGGAGGCCGAAGAGGACCTGCTGCGCATGGGCGGCGTCGGCGACGAAGAACTGTCGGACAGCGTCCTGGCGACGTCGCGCTCGCGTGTGCCCTGGCTGATGGTCAACCTGCTGACGGCCTTCCTCGCCGCCTCGGTGATCGGCCTCTTCGATCAGACGATCGAAAGAATCGTGGCTCTCGCCATCCTGATGCCGATCGTCGCCGGGATGGGCGGCAATGCCGGCTCGCAGACCATGACGGTGACCGTTCGCGCGCTCGCGACGAAAGACCTAGACATCTACAACGCGTGGCGCATCATCCGTCGCGAGATGGGTGTCGGTTTCATCAACGGCATCATCTTCGCCGTGCTGATCGGGGCGGTCGCCGGCCTGTGGTTCGATGACCCGAACATCGGCGCCATCATCGGAGCGGCAATGATCATCAACATGTTCGTCGCCGCCGTCGCGGGCATACTGATCCCGCTCCTGCTCGACCGGCTCGGTATCGATCCGGCGGTGGCGTCGGCCGTCTTCGTGACGACCGTCACCGACGTGGTCGGTTTCTTCGCCTTCCTCGGGCTCGCAACCTGGTGGTTCGGCGTCCGCTGAGCCCTGGCTTCAGTGCTTCAGCTTTTCCTCGACGTAGAGCGCAAACGTGTTTGCATTCGGGCAGAATTCCTCGGCATGCTCTGCTGCCGTGCCGGCGTCGAGCTCATGAACACATCGTCCCTTGGTTTCGCAGCGCGAGCAGAGAATCGCCATGTCGCGTACGGCGGCGGGATCGGTGCGCGCCAGCTCGTCGGCGTCCAGGCCGAACGCCGCGATCATCCGGGGCATCAGCCGGTCCGCGCCGGCACCATGGGAAATGACTTCCTCGAGTTCGGCTCGCGTTATTCCCAGATCGGCGGCCATCTGCGCAACCATCTCCGGGCTGCAGGCTTCGATCTCGCGGAGACCGGCGACGTTCGTCTGATAGTCCCGCCACCGGGCGACGAGTGCATCCAGCATTTTCATCGGGGTGTCTCCCTCTTCGACACGCCGATGATTCTACCAGGACGGCGCGAAACGACTTGACTCAGATCAAGTGCGACGGCGCCCCCGGCGAGCGCCGGGGACGGCCGAACGGTGCGGCCGGGCTTACCGGCGACGTCGCGGCATCGACCGGCATTTGACTTTTACGTAAATGCCATGCGACAGTTTTCCGCAAAGGGAAACGAAACCGGGCATGCGGGAATATTACACGATCACCGAACTTACGCGCGAGTTCGACATCTCGACGCGGACGCTGCGTTTCTACGAGGACGAGGGGCTGATCCATCCCCTGCGTCGCGGACGTACCCGGCTGTTCCGCCCGGCAGACCGGCATCTGGTCAAGCAGATCCTGCGCGGCAAGCGGCTCGGCTTTTCGATCAGCGAGATCCGCGAGATCATCCAGATGTATCGGGAGCCTCCGGGCGAGGTGGGTCAGTTGAAGCTGATGATCAAGCGCATCGAAGAGAAGCGCGAAGATCTGAGGCAGAAGCGGCGCGACCTCGAGGAGACGCTGGCCGAACTGGACCAGGCGGAAGAGTCCTGCGTCGAGCGCCTCGTCGAGCTCGGCGTCACCACCTGACGGGCCCCCGGCCCTCGTTCGTTCAGATCCAACGGCGCACCTTCTTCCTGTAGTCGCGATAGCGCTTGCCGAAACGCTGTTCGAGGTGCTTTTCCTCGCGTTCGATGGCGAGCTTCTGCGTGACGAACGCCGCGGCGATGGCAAGGAGGATGAACCAGGCGATGCCGGAGACCAGGCCGACGCCGATCATCAGGAGCGTGTTGGCGAGATAGATCGGGTTGCGGCTGAAGGAGAAGGGGCCTCCGGTCACCAGATGGTCGGCGCCGCGGTGCGGCAGGATTGTGGTGCGCGCCCGCATCAGCGTGCGCATCGCCGAGACGTCGATGGCGACCACGGCGGCGATCAGCAGCCAGCCCACGGCGAACAGGATTTCCGACAGCGGTGGCGTGAACCAGGGAAGCTCGTAGGCGAGGTTGGCGAGCACCGCCAGGGCGATCGCCGAGACGTAGAGCATCGGCGGCCAGGGCAGGCGGTTGGGCCGGCGTTCCAGGTCGTTCATCCGCTTCCTCCTCCAAGCGGCGGGGCAGGAACCGCGGCGCCCTGGTCGGTTTCGAAAGTGCAGATGCCGGCGAGGTCTGCCAGGCGCGACGGCAGATCGTCAGTCGCCCGGCCGTCGAAGACCGCGTCGGCCAGCCCGGCCGCGTCGATGGCGTCGAGCATGCAGGCACAGTAGCGCGGACAGAATTCGCCGTCTCGGATTTCCGCGCACTGCCGCTCGCAGCTGCGCATGAAGCGCACCTCGCGCGTCTCCTGCGGCGCCGGGAAGATTTGGGCGAAGGCCCAGACGCAGGCGATCAGCACCGGCTGGTGGACGAGGTAGACGGCGAGGCTGTGGCGTCCGGCAAGCCGCAGCGCCAGCGACCAGCGGCCGAATGAAATCCGGGCGAGGCGGTCGAGGAGCCCGGTGGCGCGTGCGAGACGGGCGGCGGCGATGCCGGCGAGAACGGCACCGAACCAGGGAAAGAGCGGCACGTAGTCGTTGGAGCGCGGATTGGCGCTGGAAAGTCCCAACCACCACCAGACCGCATGATCGAAGACCTCCGAGCGCAGGAAATGCGGGCCGGCGACGAACACGGCAGCGGCCGCGAGCGTGACCGGCCAGGGCAGGCGCAGGAAGGCGAGGCCGAGAATGCTCGCCAGCGCGATCTGGTGGAGGATGCCGAAGAAGATGAAGCCGCTCGGCACGGCGAACCAGGTGACCGCCGAGATCGCGGCGGCCGCGCCGGCGACCTGCGCCAGCCGTTTCACGAAGGCGGCGCGGCGGAAGGTCTCGCCGTGGGCGAGAAAGAGGCTGACGCCGGCGAGGAAGAGGAAGCTCGACGCGATCGAGCGGGCGAAGATCTTCCAGCCGCCATGGGCGGTGAGTCCTGCCTCGGCATAGCCGAAGAATTCCAGATCCCAGGTGAAATGGTAGACCGCCATGGCGACGAGGGCCGCGCCGCGGGCCAGGTCGATCGCTTCGATACGGCGGGAAGGGGGCTGCGTCATTGTCTGTCCGTCACGGTGCGGCGCAAGGTCCGCTCGGCGGAGCATTAGACGGTTTTGCGCACGGGGGGAACGGCGGAGCCGGCGCCGCCGGCACGGGCGCGTGTGCTCCCACTCCGCGACAGACACGGTTCCCGCGATTGACACGGTTGCGGACATTCGGGAGGATGAAATCCTGTCGCGCCGCATGGCGGCGGGGAGAAGGGCAGGAGCTTCCATGACCATCGTCACGTCCGCCGCGCAGGCGACGGCCGCCCGGCCGGCGCTGCGCCCGCACTGGGTCAATATCGTCGGCATATCGTTCTACCACCTCGTCGCCGCCCTGGCGTTCTTTCCCTATTTCTTCAGCTGGACGGCGGTGATGGTCGCGGTCGCCGGCACCTTCGTCTTCGGCACCATCGGCATCAACGTCTTCTATCACCGTTATCTCACCCACAAGGGCTTCCAGTCGCCGAAATGGTTCGAGAAGGTGATGGCGATCATGGCCATCTGCTCCTTCCAGGACACGCCGGCCCATTGGGTCGCTGTGCATCGCCGCCATCACGAGTACGCCGACGACGAGCCCGATCCGCACACGCCGCTGCGCAGCTTCCTGTGGGCTCATGTCGGCTGGATCCTGGTGCATTCACCCGACATGTCGCGCTACGAGATCTATGCGCGCTACGCCAAGGACGTGCTGCGCGACCCGTTCCTGCGCAGCCTGGAAAACCAGCGCGTCTATCTCGGCATCATCGTCGCCCACTGGTTCGTCTTCTTCGCCGCGGGCGCCGGCTGGACGCTCCTTTCCGGCGGCACGGGAGCGGACGCCGTGCAGTTCGGCCTCGGCCTCGTCGTCTGGGGCGTTTTCGTGCGCACCGTCTTCAACTGGCACAACACCTGGGCGGTCAACTCGGTCAGCCACATGTGGGGCTACCGCAACTACGAGACCGACGAGCACAGCCGCAACAACATCGTGCTCGGCCTCACCGCCATGGGCGAGGGCTGGCACAACAATCACCACGCCGACCCGCGCTCGGCGCGCCACGGCCACCGGCCGTGGGAGATCGACGTCACCTACTGGACCATCCGCCTGTTCGGCGCGATGGGGCTTGCCTGGCGCATCACCGAACCGATGATCAGCCCCGGCGGCGGCGCCGTGAGGACCAAGCCGGCGGACTGACGGCGGCGCCGGCGGCTGCCGGGCGGCGCATCTGCGACTTCGATTTCTTGCCCGGACCGGACGACGGCGCGCTCGCGATCGCCGCGCCCGTCGCCGAGATCGGCGCGATGCGGGGCCAGGCCCTTTCGCAGACACAGGTTCTCCTCGCCACGCCCGCTTTCGCGTCTGGCCATTGGAGAAGAGGGGGAAGCGGGGCGCTGGGCCGTGC
>DUSC01000239.1 GCA_012842935.1 Hyphomicrobiales bacterium
CGCGCAACCGGCGTAGAATCGCCGCGGTCAACGGAGGCCCGGTGATGGCGGGTGGGTTGCAGGACAGGGGGACGTTTCCGGGCATCGCCCGGACGCTGCTCGCACTGGCGCTGCTCGCCGAACGCGCCGCCGCCCGCTCGCTTCCCGTCCGCTTCCTCGTGCTTGCCCTCCTCGACAGGGCAGAGAAGATCGCCCGCCGCTTCGTCGCCCGGGAGGCGGCGGCGCTGATCGCCGAGGCCGCCGAGACCGGTTGTTCGCACCTCCCGGACCTCGCCGGCCTCGATCTCGCCTGCCTCGACGAATTTCCCGGCCCGCACCGCGGCGCCGCCGACGCAGCCCTGCTCGCGCTGCGGCTGCGCATCCTCGCCGCCGTGCTTGCCGCGCTGGCAAATGGGGACGCCGCGTCCGCCCGACGTCGCGAGGGCCGTTCCGCCGGGCGGGCCGCCGAGGGTCTTGGCGGCTTGGCAGGTTGCGTCGGCGCGGCAAGCAGCCTGCCGCTGCTTCTCGTCGTCCGCCTCCCGGTCGCGCGCCCGCTTCTGCGGCCGCCGGACACGTCCTGACGGCCGCCCTTCCTCAGAAAACCCCGAATCCGCGAATCCGCCGGGCCCTCCCGGGCACGATCCTGCCTGTCGCCGCAACCCGGCGCGCGCGACGTCGCCGCTCCCGCGGCCACCGTTTCTTAAAGGTTCCCCGCTAAGGTCCGCGGAACACGGAAGACGGAGAGTTCGCGTTGCGTTTTTCCGCAGCCACCACGGCGGAGCGGTTCCTGCCCGGGCGCCTCGCGCTCGCCGCACGGCCGCATCTGTCGCGCGTCGACGCCCTGCTCTTTTCCGCCGACGGGCGCGGCGAGGCGGGCCGCGTCACCGTCATCGCCTTCCTGATCCGTGTCGTTTCGGCGGCCATCGCCTTCCTCTCCCAGGTGCTGCTCGCCCGCTGGATGGGCGGTTTCGACTACGGCATCTATGTGCTGGTGTGGACCGCGATGGTGATCGCCGGCAACCTGTCGTGCCTCGGCTTCCACACGTCGGTGATCCGCTTCATCCCGGAATATCTGGAGAAGGGCATGCTCGCCGAGCTGCGCGGCATCCTCCTGACCAGCCGGCTGTTCGTGCTCGTCGCCTCGACCCTGTTCGCCGCGGTCGGCATCGGCGGCCTCTGGCTGCTCTCCGCCAGGGTCGAGCCCTATTATGTCGTGCCCTTCGTGCTCGGCATGATCTGCCTGCCGATGATCGCGCTCTCCGACGTGCTGCAGGGCATCGCGCGCGCCAACGCCTGGGCGATCGCCGCGCTGATGCCGACCTACATCACGAGGCCGCTGCTGATCCTCGCCGTCATGGCCGGCATGATGGCCGCGGGCTACCGGCCCTGCGCCGAGAATGCGCTGATCGCCGCCATCATCGCCACCTATGCGACCACGCTGGTGCAGCTCGTGCGCGTCACTGCGCGCGTCGACCTGAAGATCCCGGCCGGCCCGCGCGCCTTCCTGCCCTGGACCTGGGTCGCGGTGTCGCTGCCGATCTTCCTCGTCGAGAGCTTCTTCTTCCTCCTCACCAACGCCGACGTCCTCATGGTCGGCGCCTACATGACGCCCGACGACGTCGGCATCTACTTCGCCACGGTGAAGACGCTGGCGCTGGTTCATTTCGTCTATTTCGCCGTCAAGGCCGGCGTCGCCCAGCGCTATGCGCACTTCTCGCACAACCGCGACCGTCGGCTGCTCGCCGCGTTCGCGCGCGAGACCGTGTCCTGGACGTTCTGGCCGTCGCTGGCGCTCGCGCTCGTCGTGCTGGCTGCGGGCGAGCCGATGCTGTCGCTGTTCGGCCCGGGTTTCGACCAGGGCTACCCCCTGCTCTTCCTGCTCGTCGGCGGAATCGTCGCGCGCGCCGCGGTCGGCCCCTGCGAGAGCCTGCTCACGATGAGCGGCAACCAGAACGTCTGTGCCGCGGTCTATGCCGTGACGCTGGCGCTCAACATCGGGTTGAACGCGTTCCTGATCCCCCATTACGGCCTGTGGGGCGCCGCGGTGGCCACCGCTTTCGCCATGGTCTTCGAGGCCGCTGCGCTCTCGTTCACGGTGTGGCGCCGCCTCGGCATCGTCATGGCCGTGTTCCTTCCGTCCGCCAGAGAGGTCGCCTGATGGTCGCCGTCCCGATCCTCGAGGAACTGAGCGGCAGTGCTTCCGGCGCCATGATCGCCGGCCTCGCCGGTCTCGACCCGGCGGTCGCCGCCGACCATCATGTCGAGCTGCTCGCCGGCGACCGGCCGCTGCGTCGCCTCGCCATCTATCCGGCCTCGGCCGGTTTCGATCTGGTCGACGAGCTCGACCATCTCAGCCGCCGTGCCGTCGAACCCAACGTCTTCTTCAACCCGCGCTTTCTCGCCCCGGCCATGCCGCGGCTGGAAGACCGCGAGGTGCGCCTGGCGGTGATCCGCGACGGTGACGAGTTCAAGAGCCGGCTGCGCCTGCTCGTGCCGTTCTCGGTGGAGAAGTCGCCGGTGCCGATCGGCGTCTCCATCATGCGCACCTGGTCGAGCCCGTTCGGGCCGCTGGGGACGCCCCTGCTCGACCGCGACGATCCCGTCGGCGTGCTCGAGGACTTCTTCTCCATGCTCGCCAGACCGCATCTCAGGCTGCCGAAGGTGTTCGTCCTGCCCGACATGCGCCTCGACGGTCCGGTGGCGAGCCTCCTGCGCACCATGACCGAGGCCAACGGCCTGCCGCTCATCGTCACCAACCGGGTCGAGCGGCCGTTCCTCGAAAGCGATCTCGACGGCGACACCTACCTCCGGCGTGCGGTGAAGCCGCATCACCTGCGCGAGTTCCGACGGCTGAAGCGCCGGCTCGCCGAGCACGGCGCACTTGAACACCGAGTCGCCCGCACCGCCGAGGAGATCAGGCTTGCGGTCGAGGACTTCCTCGCGCTTGAGGCCGCCGGGTGGAAGGGCCGCGAACGGACCGCCATGGCGGTCGACCGCTTCCGCGCCGCTTTCGCCCGCGAGGCGCTCTACCGCATGGCCGAGCGGGACCTCTGCCGGGTGCACCGGCTTCTCCTCGACGGCAAGCCGATCGCTTGCCTGATCGTGCTGGTCGAGGCCGGCGTCGCCTATACGTGGAAGACGGCCTACGACGAGACGTTCGCCCACTACTCGCCGGGAACGCTGCTGATGCTGGAGGTGACCCGCCGGCACCTCGACGATCCGAACATCGACGTGACCGATTCCTGCGCGGTGCCCGATCATCCCGTGATGAGCCGCCTGTGGATGGAGCGCAAGCCGATCGGCACCCTCGTCGTCGGGCTGTCGCCGGACAGCGACCGCGCCGCACGCCAGGCCGCCTCCCAGCTCCATCTCTACCGCGAGACGCGCAACATGGCGCGCATCCTGAGGAACCGGATCCGCAGCCTGTTCGGCCGCGACTGATCAGAATCCCGCCTCGCGCCGGGCGCGGTCGCGGAAGATGCGGCGGATGACCTTGCCGGTCGTCGTCAGCGGCATCGAATCGACGAACTCGACCTCGCGCGGATATTCGTGGGCGGAAAGCCGCTCGCGCACCCAGAGTCGGATCTCCTCGGCGAGCGCGGCCGAACGCTCGACACCGTCCTTCAACACGACATAGGCCTTGACGATCTCGGTGCGGAGCGGGTCGGGCTTGCCCACCGCCGCCGCCAGCGCCACCGCCGGGTGCCCGGTCAGGCAATCCTCGATCTCGCCGGGACCGATGCGGTAGCCGGCCGAGGTGATGACGTCGTCGTCGCGGCCGAAGAAGTGGACGAAGCCGCGCTCGTCGGCGATCCCCTGGTCGCCGGTCGTCATCCAGTCGCCGACGAACTTCTTCTCGGTCGCCTCTGCGTTCTGCCAGTAGCCGAGGAACATCACCGGGTCCGGCCGCCTCACGGCGATCTGGCCGACCGCGCCCGGCGGCAGCGGGCGACCCGCCGCGTCGATGATCGCGACCGTGTGGCCGGGCACCGGCAGGCCGGTCGCGCCGGGGCTCGTCGCGCCGATGGCCCCGCAGGAACCCAGAACGAGGTTGCATTCCGTCTGGCCGTAGAACTCGTTGACGGAGACGCCGAACGCACTGCAGGCCCATTCATGGGTCTCGCGGCCCAGCGCCTCGCCCGCCGAGCACACCGCGCGCAGCTCGAGCCTGTGGCGGGCGACGAGGTCGCCGGCGCCCTTCAGCA
>DUSC01000026.1 GCA_012842935.1 Hyphomicrobiales bacterium
GCCGGTCGACGCCGCGGCCGGCAGCGGCCGCGCCGCGACCATGGTCCCGGCATTCGCCGGGCGGGGTGCGGGCATCGCCGGAAGCGATGTCGGGGCGGCGGCGGGTCGATGCGCCGACAGAGCGCCGTGCGGCTGCACGGCGGCGGATCGCGTGCGCCGTGCCGCGCCGAAGCCGAGGAACTCTTCCATCCGCGCCGGGTTCTTCAGCGCCGCGGCGTCGAGCTCGGCGATGATCCTGCCGCGCTCGAGCACGGCGACGCGGTCGGACAGGGCGTTGATGAAGTCGAAGTTCTGCTCGACGAGCACGATGGTCAGGCCGCGCGTGCGCCTCAGCCGCGACAGCGTCTCCTCGATCTCCTCGATGATGGAGGGCTGGATGCCTTCCGTCGGCTCGTCCAGCAGGAGCAGCCACGGGTCGCCCATCAGGCAGCGCGCCAGCGCGAGCAGCTGCTGCTCGCCGCCCGACAGGGCGCCGCCGTCGCGGTCGAGCAGGCGGTTGACGCGGGGAAAATCGTCGAGCACGCGCTCCATCGTCTCCGCCTCGTCGGCGTCGCCGTGGTGCTGGAAGGCCATGCGCAGGTTGTCGCGCACGCTGAGCCTGGGGAAGATGCCCCTGCCCTGCGGCACGTAGCCGACGCCGCGCCGGGCGCGCTCGTGCGGCGGCAGGCGCGTGATGTCCTCGCCGTCGAGGCGGATCGAGCCGTTCTTCGCCGGCAGGAAACCCATCACGGTCTTCAGAAGCGTCGACTTGCCCATGCCGTTGTGGCCGAGGATGCCGACGATCTCGTCGCTGCCGACGGTCAGGTCGACGCCGTGGAGAACCGGGATGCGCCCGTAGCCCGCGGCGAGGCCACGGATTTCGAGGGCAGCGCGGGTGCCGGTCATTTCGCCACCTCGATGCGTGTGGCGGGTCGCGCGCGCATCCAGTGAACCGCCCCGGACATCGTCACCCCTTCCTTCCCAGATAGACGTCGCGGACGCGGGCATCCGCCATGACCACGTCGACACGGTCCTCGACGAGAACGGAGCCCTGGACGAAGACGGTGACCAGGCCGGCGATGGCGCGGATGAACTGCATGTCGTGCTCGACGATGACGACCGTGGCGTCGCGGTTGATCTCGCGGATGATCTCGGCCATCCGCCCGACTTCCTCGCCGGTCATGCCGGCGGCGGGCTCGTCGAGCAGAACCAGCCACGGCCGCGCCGCCATGACGATGCCGAGCTCGACGCGCTGGCGCTCGCCGTGGGCCAGGCGCCCGACGGTGGCGCCGGCGAGCGTTCCGAGGTCGAGGCGATCGATGGCCTCGGCGGCGAGCCGCCCGGCATCGCGCGATCCGGCCACCCGGTAGGCGGAGAGCCAGATGTTCTCGCGCACGCTGAGGCCGTCCATGACGCTCGGCACCTGGGTCTTGATGCCGATGCCGAGCCGCGCGATCCAGTGCGGATCCCAGCCGGTGGTGTCCCGACCGTCGATATGGATCTCGCCCGCGGTCGGCTTGAGCATGCCGGTCAGGCAGCGGAAGAAGGTCGTCTTGCCGGCACCGTTCGGGCCGATCAGGCAGCGCAGCTCGTTGCGGCGCAGGCGGAAGTCGACATTGTCGACGGCGGTGACGCCGCCGAAGCGCATCGACAGGCCGCGCGTCTCGAGGACCACGTCAGACATCGCTCGCCTCCGGCCGGCGGCCGCGGCGGCGCGGTGCGCGCATCGACAGCCGCCGGCGCCGGCGCTCCCACAACGCCATCAGCGACGGCAACACGCCGCGCGGCAGGGCGAGCACGACGACGACCAGGATCAGGCCGAGGATCAGCGAGTTGTCGATCGCCGACTGCTGGCCGAGACGGAACTTCAGGTAGCCGAGGAGGACCGCGCCGAGCATCGGCCCGACCAGCGTGCCGAGCCCCCCAACGATGCACCAGATGATGATCTCGGCCGACTGGCCGAGCGAGAACATGCCGGGCGTGACGATCTCGGCCCAGGAGGCGTAGAGCGTGCCGGCGAGCCCGGCAATGGCACCGCCGACGGTGAACAGCAGGGCCTTCTGCAGCCGTGCATCGTAGCCCATCAGCTCGACGCGGCGCTCGTTCTCGCGGATGGCCACGGCGATGCGGCCGAACGGGCTGGCGAGCAGCAGGCGGACCAGCACGTAGACGATGAGCAGCGCCAGGAAGCAGACGTAATAGAGGCTGCGGTCGTAGATGTAGGCTCGCGGATCGCCCGGCACATTGAGCGTCTGGAACCCGGGGATGCCGTTGAAGCCGCCGAGGCGCGCCGCGCCGATCTGGTATTCCGGGCCGGCGGTCGAGTTCATGAACTTGAAGAAGATGAGCGTCACCACCAGCGTGACGACGCCGAGATAGACGTCGGAGAGGCGGCCGTAGAACATCATGGCGCCGAGTGCCGCGGCGAACAGCGCCGGCACGAGGATGCCGAGCAGCGCCGGCACCGTGCTCTCGCCGATGTTGATGGCCATGATGGCGTAGGTGTAGGCGCCCAGCCCGAAGAAGGCGGTCTGGCCGAAGCACAGGATGCCGCCAAAACCCCAGATCAGGCCGAGGCTCAGCGCCAGCATGGCATAGATGACGAGCAGGGTGAGCGTGTAGGTCTCGACGACCAGCGGCGCGACGAACATCACGACGAGGCCGGCGAGGAGGACCCAGAGCGTCCCGGTTGCCTGCGAGCCGGCCATCAGAGGCGTCCCCGGAAGAAGCGGCCGGTGATGCCCTCGGGCAACAGGCGCAGCAGGATGACCGCCGCCACCAGCAGCGCCACCTCGCCGACGACCGGCGTGAACAGGATGGTGAAGGCCTGCGAGACGAGGCCGAACAGGACCGAGCCCGACAGCAGCCCGACGATCACCGAGGCGCCGCCGGAAATCACCGTGATGAAGGCCTTGGCGATGTAGGCGGTACCCCAGGTGGGCACCAGGCCGACGAGCGGCGCCAGGACGCCGCCGGCCAGCCCGGCGAGCGCGGAGCCGGCGAAGAAGGTGGTCATGTAGACCCGGTCGGCGCTGTAGCCGAGCGCCGAGGCCATGTCGGGCCGCTGCATGGTGCCGCGCGCGACGAGGCCGAGACGGGTGCCGCGCAGCACGGCGTAGACGGCGACGAGCAGCGCCGTGGCGACCAGGATGATGAAGAGGTTGTAGCCGTTGATCTGGTAGGCGCCGAGCGCGAAGCCGGCGACCGGCGTCGAGATGCCGGTGGTGGTGTTGCCGAAGATCATCGAGGCGGCGCCGATGAAGAACAGGCTCAGCCCCCAGGTCGCCAGCATCGTGTCAACGAGGCGCCCGTAAAGGAAGCGGATCACCAGCCGCTCGACGGCCAGCCCGACGAGGCCGACGACCAGGGGCGCCACGACCAGCATGGCGACCCAGATGTTGATGCCGGCATTGACCGAGACGATCGTGGCGTAGCCGCCGAGCATCATGAACTCGCCGTGGGCGAGGTTGATGACGCGCATCATGCCGAACACCACCGCCAGGCCGGCGCTGATCAGCACCAGCACGGCGATCGAGTAGAGGATATCGAGGATGACGACGGTCGCGAAGTCCATGCCGGTCCTGTCGGGTAGTGGGCGTCAGATCCGCCGGCGGCCTCGCACACCCCCTCCGGCCGGCAGGCGGGAGGGGGTCCGGCCAGCACGATCACGATCAGATCTTGATCTCGTACTGCTGGTTGTCGTCCGGATTGGCGACGAGGTCGCAGACCAGCTGCGTGTCGATCGGCTGGCGCGCTCCGAAGCTCTTGATGACGTTGAGCTTCTGGCCCTTCATCTCCATCAGGTGCACGTCCAGTGTGGCGTGGTGCGTCTTCGGATCGATGGTGACCGTGCCGGCCGGGCCCTCGTAGGCAAGGCCGCCGTCGAGCACCGCCCTGACCTTGGCGTTCTCGACCGATCCGGCCGCCTTGACCGCTTCCGCCCACAGCATGACGCCCTGATAGTTGGAAACCGCCAGTTCGTGGATGTTGGGCACCGTGCCGGCGCCGTGCATCTCGCTCCAGGCCGCGATGAAGGCCTTGTTGGCGGGCGTGTCGAGCTCGGGCGAATAGTTGTAGCAGACGACGATGCCGTCGCCTTCTTCGGGCGTGAGCACGAGATGCTCGGAGCCGACGCCGAGCGTCGTCGAGGCGAGCGGGATGCGGCTCTTCATGCCGGCCGCCGCCCACTGGCGGTAGAAGGAGAGATGCGCGCCGCCGACGAGCGCCGAGTAGACCATGTCGGGTGCCGCCGTCTGGATCTTGGTGATCGTCGAGCCGAAGTCGGAAACGTCGAGCGGGAAAAACTCGACGGCGACCGTCTCGCCGCCGTTGTCCTTGAAGTACTTCTGGATCCAGCGAGCCATCAGCTGGCCGTAATTGTAGTCGGCGGCGAGGATGTAGACCTTCTTGCCCCACTTCTCCATCGTGTAGGGAATCTGCACCTCGGTGGTCTGCGCGGGCGTCACGCCGGTGCAGTAGCAGTTGGCGTCGCAGACGCCACCCTCGTACTCGATGTTGTAGAAGTAGAGCGTGCCCGCCTTGCGCAGCGTCTGGCGGATCGCCTCGCGCGAGGCCGACAGGATGCCGCCGTGGACGACGTCCACCTTGTCCTGACGGGTCAGCTGCTGGGCGTACTGGGTGTAGAGCGCCATGTCGGACTGCGTGTCGTAGCCGATGTGCTGGACCTGCCGGCCGAGCAGGCCGCCGGCATCGTTGATCTGCTTGATGGCCAGCCGGACCGCCATGTCGATCGGCTTGCCGTAGGCGTCGAAGATGCCGGAGATGTCGAACACGGTACCGAGCTTGATCGGATCCTCGGCGAAGGCATTGCGGATGAAGGCGGGAGTCGCCAAGGCGGCGGTGGCGGCCGCACCCCTGAGGACGGTACGTCTGGTGATGGTCATGTTCGTTCCCCTTCGGTTGTCCGGCACGCCTGCCGTCGCGCCGGTCGTGATGGCTCTTGTCTTCGTCAGTCCTTCTTGCGCACGGGCGTGCGGTTGATCGCATCGAGCGCGCGGGCGCCGAGATTGTGGTCCATCTCCACCCCGATCTCCTCGCCGAGCTTCTTGATGGCCGGGAAGCCGATGGCCATGCCCATGATGGAATCGAGCGCCGACTGGAAGCCGGTCGGGCCGCTGCCGCCCTCCCCGGCCCCGCCCGAAAACGAACCCAGGCCGGAGATGTGGTTGATACGGATGGAATCGATTTTTTCCGCCGGCTTGACCATCTGCGCGGCGATTTCCGGCAGCTTGTCGAGCTTGTGCATCTCCAGGCGCAGCCTGAGAATCTGCTCGCTCTGCGCATTCTCGGCCTCGATCAGGGCGGAACGGCCCTCGGACTCGGCGATCAGCCGGTGGCGCTCGGCCTCGGCGCGGAGCTGGGCGGCGTCGCTTTCGGCCTTCGCCATGGCCAGGAGCGTCTCGACCTGGGACCTGGTACGGGCTTCGTCGACGTCGGCCGCCTCCTTCGCCTTCAACAGCGCGAGCGTCTTTTCGCGCTCGGCGGCGGCGAGGTCGCGGGCGGTCTGAACGGCCTCCTGGGCCTCGATGACGCGGGTGCGCTCCTTCTCCGCCTTGGCCTCGGCGATCGTCTCTTCGCCGCGCTTGGCGGCGATACGGATCGAGTTATCGATTTTGGCGGTCTCGACGGCGAGCACGGCCTCCATCTCCCGCTGGCGGAGCACCAGGTCGCGCTCGATCTCGGCGCGCCTGACGTCGCGGACGCGGGCGATGCGCGCTTCCTCGGCGAGCCGCTCGGCCTCGGTGCGGGCGTTCTCGATCTCGGTGTTCAGCTCGATGCGGCGCTTCTCGACGTCGAGCTTCTTGGCGATCTCGGCCTCTTCCTGCTCGCGCTCGATGGCGAACCGCTCCTTGGCCTGCTCGAGCTGGCGCTTGCGCACGGCGATGTCGGCCTCGGTCTCGATCTGGACGCGCGCCTTCCTGTTCTCCGAGATCGTCTCGGCGAGGCGGCGCATGCCGACCGCGTTGAAGGCGTTGTTCTCGTCGAGCGCATTGAAAGGCGTCTGGTCGAGGCGCGTCAGCGAGACCGAATCGAGCAGCAGGCCCGAACGCGCCAGGTTGGCGCCGAGCCTCGCCGTCACCGCCTCGACGAAGGCGTCGCGGCGTTCGTGGAGGGCGTCCATGGTGCGCGTCGCCACCTCGGTCTGCACCGCGTCGATCAGCTTGCCCTCGAGCAGCGCCTGCATCTCGTCGTCGCGGTAGGTCCTCGAGCCGAACGCCTGCGCCGCCGTGGCGACGCCGTCGGCGGTGGGCTCGACGCGGACGTGGAACTCCATCGACACGTCGACGCGCAGCCGGTCTTCCGAAATCAGCGCGGACGCCCCGGCCTTGTCGATACGCAGCCGGATCGTGCGCATGTTGAGCCGCTCGACGCGGTGCAGGATGGGCAGCGCCACGGCACCGCCGTCCATGAGAACGCGCCGTCCGCCAGCGCCGGTGCGGATCAGCGCGTTGTCGCGCGAGGATTTCACGTAGAAGCGGTTGAGGAAGAGGATCGCCAGGATGACGACGATGATCGCCGCGATGAATGCCAGAACCCAGGCCAACCCGACCTCCATTCCCTGGCGCCACGCGTTTCCGCCGACGCTTTCTTTTGAATTGGAAAGGAAATTAGACCGGGATAATTTTCCTTTTCAAGTGTTTTGTTTTCCGATTCAAAAAAATGTCCGGCATCGCGATCGCCGCCGGCGGCGGATCGACAGCGGTCTGCCGATCCGCGAGGGAGGCGGGCAGGAGCGGATCTCAGGAAAGCCGTTCGATGACCGAGAAGACGTGCCCGTCGGCGCGCGCGAGGTAGATCGGGTTGTCCTTGCGCTCGTTGGAGAAGTACCGCCCGCCGCGCGCGCTGATGAATTCGATCGGCTCGGCGCGGTGGCGGCGGCCGTTGCTGGCGAGCGAGGCGTAGAACTGCATGCCTTCGTAAAGCGACTGGCCGAGAGCATTGAGGACCGGCGCGCGCTCGCGGTGGAGCGAGCGGTAGCGCTCCTTGAAGGCGAGGTTGCGCGGCGTCTGCAGCGAAGAGAAGTAGGACGAGGCGCCATAGAGGCGCTTGGTGTTTTCGGCGCCGGTGGCGAGCAGCACGTTCTCCTCGATGCCGGTGGAGAAACGCACGATGCGGCGGTCGAGACCCATGTGGCCGAAGACGCGGTTGAACTCGACGGCCTCCTGGCCGATCAGGGAGACGATCACGATGTCGGGGCGCGCCGCGGCGATGCGTTCCACGAGTTCGTAGGGCTCTTCCAGGCCGAACGGCACGTATTCCTCGAACACGACCTCGCCGCCGGTCGCCGCGATCGAGCGCTTGGCGTGGTGATGCGAGACGCGCGGCCAGACGTAGTCGTTGCCGACCAGCGCCCAGCGGCGCACGCGGCAGAGCTCGACCAGCCGACGGATCGCCGGCTCGAGCTGTTCACGCGGCGTCTCGCCGATGGTGAAGACGCCGGGCGTCTGCTCGCTGCCCTCGTAGAGCGGCGTATAGACGTAGGGGATACGGCTGCGCACCGCCCTGGTCAGGCGCTGGCGCACGGAACTGACATGCATGCCGACGATCGCGGCGATGCTCCCTTCCTCGATCATCTCGTCGAGCGTATCGACGACGCCTTCGATGGCGCCGTCGTCGGCGTCGAGATAGACGGCCTCGACCTCCTGCCCGGCGATGCCGTCGGCGGCGTTGATCTCGGCGACCGCGAGCTGGGCGGAGGAGATGCAGGACGGTCCCCAGATGCCGGCCGATCCGCTCATCGGCACCATCACGGCGATGCGCCGCCGTTCCGGCTTGCCGAGGCGTGCGACATAGCCGCCGCCGACGCCCGGCAGGCCACGAAAATCTGGCTTGTCCGACCCCCTCAGGGCGAACGGAGAGACCATGCCGGCCTAGCCCCTGCTGTTCCCGGAATTGATTGTTTTTCTTTTCCAAATAAAGTATCGGAACCTTGGAACGTTGGCAATCGGTCATCGAGACGCCGGCATCGACGTTCCGCAGCGAAGTCCGACAAGCCCCCAGCCCCGATCCGGCAAGACATGTCCGAGAGCCCGATCAGCAACTACCTCGCCTATCTCGTCGCCCAGGCGCATCGCCGCCTGCATGTCGATTTGCAGCGCAGCCTCCAGGAGGAAGGCGCGCAGGTCGAGCAGTGGCGCGTCCTCGAGGTGCTGAGCGACGGCCGAGGCCGTTCCATGGGCGACCTCGCCGACCTGGTGCTGATGAACCATCCCACCCTGACCAAGATGACCGACCGGATGGTCGCCAGGGGTCTTGTGCATCGCGCGCCCGATCCGGACGACCAGCGCCGCGTTCTCGTCTACATCACCGACCTCGGCCTGGAACTCTTCGAGCGCATCAAGAGCCGCGTCGACACCCAGAACAGCGCGCTCGAGGATCACCTCGGCGAAAGCGAGGCGGCGGCGCTCCGCCAGCTTCTCGAACGGGTCATCGCCCACGGGGGCTGAGGGTCTTCCCCGGGGGCCGGGCGCCCTCTCCACGGCGTCTCGCATGATCCCCCTTTCCCGCTCCGCGGGTGGAGGACCGAGAAGCGCCCGACTCAGCCGAACAGCCGGTCGCCCTGCTCGTCGATCATCTGCTTCGCCTTGCGCAGCGACACGTCGCGGGCGTCGTCGATCGAGGCGAAGCGGTCGGCGCGGATCAGCCGGTGTTCCTTCTCCACGCCGTCGACGGTCCTGTTGATCAGGGCGCAGGTCTGGAACTGGGCGCCCTCCTTGAACGGGGTGGCGCGGATCCGATAGCCCTTGTACTCGACGGCTTCGGCTGCCGGGGCGGCCGGCGCCTCGGCAGAACCCAGACCGAACAGGCGCTTGAGGAAGGACATGGCGGGTCTCCGCATCCGGCCGCAGCCCGATGCCGCGGCCCGGCCCATCCCTAGCGGCGATGGCCCGGACCCGCAAGCCTGTCCCGGATCAGCGGCGGAACAGCGCCTCCAGAGCCTCGGCCGCGTTTTCCAGGATGGCGAGCGCCTCAGCGCGCTTTTCCGGGCTGGTGTCGAGCGCCTCGGCGAGGCTGCCGCGCAGGCGGCGGCGCACCTCCTTCAGTCGGCGCAGGCCTTCGGGCAAGGCGCGCTCGCGCCGGTCCGGCCCCTCGCCCTCGTCGTGCCAGTCGAACCACTCGCGGGCGCGCGCCATCTTGCGGCCGTAGCGTTCGAGCTGGTCGAGGACGGCATCGACGGCGGCGCGGTTCTCGCCGAGATAGGCCCTTCCGGCGTCGGTGATGGAAAACACCTTCTTGGCGCCTTCGCTGGCGGAGACGGCGTATCCGGCCTCCTCGAGGAAGGTCAGCGTCGGATAGACGACGCCCGGGCTCGGGCTGTAGGCGCCGCTGGAGCGCTCCTCCAGCGCCTTGATGATGTCGTAGCCGTGGCGCGGCGTCTCCTCGATCAGCGCCAGCGCGATGAGCCTCAGGTCGCCGTCGCCGAGCAGGCGCCCGGGGCGGAAACCGTCGCCGCCGCGGCCGCCGCGCGGACCGCGGTAGCCGGGGCCGAACGGACCGAAACCGCCGCCGCGGCCGGCCATGAAGAAGAAACGGCCGCGCCGGTCGCAGCCATGGTGGTGAGAGTGCATGTTTTTCTCCTGATGTATCTTGCGATATATCTCATATACGCGTGCAGGCCCGTAGTTGCAAGATATATCTTACGATAGGTCGAACGAATTCGTCCGCGCCGCGTCGGCGCGCCGGACGCGGAGGACGCGGAGGACGTCAGGGTGAAAGGTGCATCACCACCTCGCGCCGGTGCGGCCGGTCGCGGTGCTCGAACAGGTAGATGCCCTGCCAGGTACCGAGCGCAAGCCGCCCTGCCGTGACCGGGATCGACAGCGACACGGCCGTCAGCGCCGCCTTGATATGGGCGGGCATGTCGTCAGGTCCTTCGGTGGTGTGCGCGAGCCAGCGCATCGACGGATCGTCGGCCGGCGGCACCAGACGGCGGAAGAACGCATCGAGGTCGCGGCGCACGTCGGGGTCGGCATTCTCCTGGACGAGCAGCGAACACGAGGTATGGCGGACGAACAGCGTCAGGAGCCCGGTTCCCACGCCGGCCTCGCGCACGAACGCCGCCGCCTCGCGGGTGAACTCGTAGAGGCCCTGGCCGCTCGTTTCGATCTCGACGACAGTCTGCATGCTTCGACCCTAGCGCATGTCGCCGACGGCGGGCAAAGTCGGGCAGACCGACGGCGCGTCACAGCCCTGCAATCACGGCGCGCTAGAGCAGATTCGACTTATTCGGGGTCATATCCGGCGGCCTCGAAATAGTTCTGGCATTCCTCAGGGGTGAAGGCGGAGAGACAATCGGCGACGACCGACCAGAGTTCGTCGATGGTTCTGGCGGCGGCCTTCCTGA
>DUSC01000240.1 GCA_012842935.1 Hyphomicrobiales bacterium
CAGCGCAAGCGCGAGCAGCGTCCGGGCGATGCCCGGAAACGTCCCCCTGTCCTGCAACCCACCCGCCATCACCGGGCCTCCGTTGACCGCGGCGATTCTACGCCGGTTGCGCGGGAGGGGGACAAGATCGCCGCCGGAGCCGGCCGGAAACCGCGCAAGCCGCTGATTTCGTTGAAGGGGACAGCGGGCGTCTATCCCCGCGTCGGCGAGACGGCCGGCCGGCGGCGCGCCCGCTTATCGTCGGCCGCCTGCGATCGTGCGGAGAAATCGGACCGGCGCCGGCTTTGTCCTTCGCGTCGGCTCGGTTATGTTCGCCGTCAAGGGAGTCGCGGCAACATGCGCCAGTATCTAGACCTTCTCCAACACGTCCTCGACAACGGCGTCGACCGAAGCGACCGCACGGGAACGGGGACGCGCTCGGTATTCGGCTACCAGATGCGCTTCGACCTCGCCGACGGCTTTCCGGTGACGACGACCAAGAGGCTGCACCTGAAATCGATCATCCACGAACTGCTCTGGTTCCTGAAAGGGGACACGAACATCCGGTATCTCCACGAGCACGGCGTCACCATCTGGGACGAATGGGCGGACGAGAACGGCGACCTCGGCCCGGTCTACGGGGCCCAGTGGCGCTCGTGGCCCGACGGAAAGGGCGGCACGATCGACCAGATCGCGAATCTCTTGAGGCAGATCCGCACCACGCCCAACTCGCGGCGGCTGATCGTCTCGGCCTGGAACCCGGCCGAGGTCGACGACATGGCGCTTCCGCCCTGCCACTGCCTGTTCCAGTTCTACGTCTCGGAAGGCCGGCTGTCGTGCCAGCTCTACCAGCGTTCGGCCGACATCTTCCTTGGCGTACCCTTCAACATCGCCTCCTATGCGCTACTGACCATGATGGTGGCGCAGGTTTCCGGCCTGAAGCCGGGCGAATTCATTCACACGCTGGGCGACGCGCATCTCTACGCCAATCATTTCGAACAGGCGCGCGAACAGCTTTCGCGCCGGCCCAAGCCGCTGCCGAAAATGTGGCTCAACCCCGCCGTCACGGATCTCTTCCAGTTCGGTTACGAGGATTTCCGGCTGGAAGGCTACGTCGCCGATGCGACGATCCGGGCGCCGATCGCCGTCTAGCCGGCCGTACGAATCCCGCCGCAATGGTCGCGCCATGTTGAGTTTCCCCGCCATGCGCCTCGCCCGGGAAAGATAGGAGACGCCATGATCCGCCGCCTGACGCTCGCCCTTCTCGCCAGCGCCCCGCTGCCCGCGCTCGCCAACGATTCGGTCGCCGAGCTCGGCACGGGCGGGCTCGTGCTTTCGCGCAGCGACGTGATCGCGATGGAGAAGGAAGATCTTTACATCTCGCCGAGCAGGGTGGCGGTCGACTACGTGTTCCGCAACATGTCCGAAAAGGATGTCGACACGATCGTCGCCTTCCCCATGCCGGACGTCGAGGGCAACCCGTACTGGATGCCGGCGATCCCCGACGAGACGTCGGAAAACTTCCTCGGCTTTTCCGTCACGGTCGACGGCAGACCGCGCCAGGCGCAACTCGAGCACCGGGCCTTCGCCGTCGATCTCGACATCACCGAGGAACTGAACCGATACGGCGTGCCGCTCTATCCGTTCGGCGACGCGGTCTACGACGCGCTGGCGAAGCTGCCGCCGAAGGTGGCCGAAGACTGGCGCGCCCGAGGCATCATCGTCATCGACGAATACGACGCCGGCCAGGGCTGGCAGCGCGTGCGCTCCCCCTACTGGAAGCTGAAGACCACCTACTGGTGGCGGATGACCTTCCCGGCCGGAAAGCCGGTGAAGGTCGCGCACCGCTACACGCCGAGCCTCGGCGCCACGGCCGGGCTCACCTTCTTCTATGACGGTTCGTTCCAGGGCGAAACCTACGGCGACTACAAGGTCAAGTACTGCATGGACAAGCCGTTCGAGAACGCGATCCTGAAGGCGGCCCAACAGAATCCCGACGGCTATCCGCCCCTTTTCGAGAATCGCATCTCCTACATCCTGACGACCGGCGGAAACTGGGCGGGCGGCACGATCGGCAAGTTCAAGCTGACCATCGACAAGGGCGATGCGGGCAATCTCGTCTCGTTCTGCGGGGAGAACGTCAGGAAGGTCGGGCCGACCACCTTCGAGATGACCGCCGACGACTACTATCCGGCAAAGAACGTCGAGATATTGCTCCTCGCCAACTTCGACTGGAACGCGGAAACGGCGAACCGCGCCGCCGATCTCGGCGCGCCGCCGGCACGACAGAAGCTGCCGTTTCCGAACGCGCCTGCGCCCGGAGCAGAATGATGCATGTCGCCATCTACGTCGCGGTCGCCGAAAACGGGGTGATCGGCCGCGACAACGGCCTGCCGTGGCGGCTTTCCAGCGATCTCAAGCGCTTCAAGGCCGGCACGATGGGCAAGCCGATCGTGATGGGCCGCAAGACCTTCGAAAGCATCGGCAAGCCGTTGCCGGGGCGGCTCAACATCGTCGTGACGCGCGATCCGGGATACCGTTTCGAGGGCATCGAGGTCGCGGGCAGTCTCGAAGACGCGCTCGCGCTGGCCAGAGTCCGCGGGCGCTGCATGGCGGGCGCGGACGAAATCTGCGTGGTCGGCGGCGCGGACATCTATCGCCAGGCCCTGCCGATCGCCGACCGCCTCTACGTCACACACGTTCTCGACGACATCGACGGCGACGCGCGCTTCCCGCCGATCGATCCCGGGTTGTGGTCGCTCGTCAGCAGCGAGGACATACCGGCCGGCGAGCGCGACAGCCATGCGACACGCTACGCGGTTTACGAACGCCGTCAAAGCGTGCATTGAGATTGTATGAACTCCGGCACGGCGCGGACGCGATTGTGCCGAAAACGAGGGCGTTCGCTGCCGCCCCGCGTTGAAAGCACGGCAGGGCGTACCTATAGAAGAGCCGAGGGAGCGGGCGAGGGCAGGCAACGCCGTCGCATCAGACAAGAGACCGAAAGGACATCCATGCCCTGGAACAATCAGAGCGGCGGTGGCGGCGGCCCGTGGGGCGGCGGCAACTCCGGCGGACCCTGGGGGCAAGGCCCCCGCAATACCGGCCCCCAAGGCACGCCTCCCGATCTGGAAGACATCATCCGCCGCGGCCAGGACCGGTTGAAGCGGGCGCTGCCCGGCGGCGGCGGCTTCAGCCCGGCCATCGGCGTGCTCGTCGCCCTAGGCCTGGTCGCACTGTGGCTGTTCCAGGCCATCTATACGGTCCAGCCCGACGAAGTGGCGGTCGAACTGCGCTTCGGCAAGCCGAAGGAGGAGCTTTCCGAACCGGGTCTGCATTTCCACTTCTGGCCGATCGAGACGGTCGAGCGTGCGAACATCGCCGAAAAGCTCCTCAATGTCGGCAGCAGCCAGCGGGACCGCGGAAGCTCGGGCCTGATGCTGTCGGGCGACCAGAACATCGTCGACGTCAGGTTCTCGATCGCCTATCAGGTTTCCGATCCGAAGGCCTATCTGTTCAACGTCGCCGACGGCGACGGCATGCTCCTGCAGATCGGCGAGAGCGCGATGCGCGAGGTGGTCGGCCGCCGTCCCGCCCAGGACATCTTCCGCGACGATCGCCAGGGCATCGCCGAGAACGTTCGTACGATCATCCAGCAGACGCTCGACGACTACGGCGCCGGCCTCACCGTCAATGCCATCTCGATCGAGGACGCCGCCCCGCCGCGCGAGGTCGCCGATGCGTTCGACGAGGTGCAGCGCGCCGAACAGGACGAGGACCGCTTCGTCGAGGAGAGCAACCAGTATTCCAACCAGAAGCTCGGCCAGGCGCGCGGCGAGGCGGCGCAGATCCTCGAGGAGGCGGCGGCCTACAAGAACCGTATCGTGCTCGAGGCCGAGGGCGAGGCGCAGCGCTTCATCTCGGTCTACGAGCAATACGCCAAGGCGCCGGGCGTCACCCGCGAGCGCCTGTTCATCGAGACGATGGAGCAGGTTCTGAAGGGCGCCAACAAGGTTATCGTCGAGCAGGGCGGCGCCCAGGGGGTCGTTCCCTATCTGCCGCTACCCGAATTGCAGAAGCGCGCGAGCGGAGGCAACCCGTGATGGCGAACCGTCTTCCCTTGATCGGCATTGTCGTCGCCGTCATCCTGTTCCTCGTCTATTCTTCGCTGTTCGTCGTCAACGAACGCCAGCAGGCGATCGTGCTGCGCTTCGGCGAGATCGTCGACGTCAAGACCGAACCGGGCATCTACTTCAAGGCGCCCTTCGCGTTCTTCGAGGCCGACAACGTCCAGATCATCGAGGATCGAATCCTTCGGTTCGATCTCGACGACATCCGCGTCCAGGTTTCCGGCGGCAAGTTCTACGAGGTCGACGCGTTCGTCGCCTACCGCATTTCCGACCCCCGCCGCTTCCGCTCGGCGGTCTCGGGCCAGGTGCAGCTCGCCGAACAGCGGCTGCGGACCCGCCTCGACGCGGCCCTGCGCCGGGTCTACGGTCTGCGCGGCTTCGAGGCGGCGCTGTCAGAGGAACGCGCCTCGATGATGCGCGAGGTCCGCGACCAGTTGCGGCCGGACGCCACCTCGCTCGGTCTGGAAATCCAGGACGTTCGCATCCGCCGCACCGACCTGACCGCCGAAGTCTCGCAGCAGACCTTCGAGCGCATGAAGGCCGAACGACTTGCCGAGGCGGAACGGCTCCGGGCCCGCGGCCGCGAGGCGGCGCAGCGCATCCGCGCCCGCGCCGACCGCGAGGTGGTCGAGACGGTGGCGGCGGCGCGCAAGGAATCGGAGATCCTGCGCGGCCAGGGCGAGGGCGAACGCAACGCGATCTTCGCCGCCGCCTTCCAGCGCGATCCGGAATTCTTCGAGTTCTATCGCTCGATGAATGCCTATGTGCACGCGCTGGGACCGAACGACACGACGATGGTGTTGTCGCCCGACTCCGAGTTCCTGCGCTACTTCCGCGCCGCGACCACCGCGGTTCCGGCGCCACAGCCGGCGGCGCCCGCCGCGGAAGGCGGCGCTCCGGCGAGCGGCGCCAACCAGTAGGCGTACCGCGTGGCGGACTTCATCGCCGCGATCGGGCTCGTTCTCGTCATCGAGGGGATCGTCTACAGCGGTTTTCCGGGCCTTGCCCGGAAGCTCGCCGCGGAGGTCCTGTCGACGCCCGAAAGCGCGCTCAGGATCGGCGGCCTGATCGCCGTCGCCGCGGGCGTCGGAGTGGTCTGGCTGGTGAGAGGCTGAGGCGCCGGGCGGCGCTCCGGCGGCGGCGCATCGACGGGCTTGCCCGGTCGTCACGGAGGATTTATTCCCGCAGCCGTGGCCAAGACCGCAAACGCGCCGTAATTATCTCCAACATGTCCTTGCGCCGCGGGCCGGGTCACCGCGCGTCCAATCCGAACCGCCGGGAGGCAATCGATGCACCGTCCGTCGCTCGTGTCTGCATTGCGCAGGACCTTCCTGGCCGCCGGCGCGGCACTCATCCTCGGGGCCGGCATGTCGGCGCCGCTCGCGTCGCCGGCGTTCGCCAAAGGCCCCGACTCGGTCGCCGATCTCGCCGAAGGCCTGCTCGACGCAGTGGTCAACATCTCGACGTCGCAACGCGTCAAGGGTTCCGAGGGACCCGGCGCGGTGCCGATGCCCGAGTTGCCGGAGGGTTCGCCCTTCCAGGACTTCTTCGACGACTTCTTCAAGGATCGCGGGGGCGAAGGGCAGGGCGGCGGCCAGCAGAAGGTCCAGTCACTCGGCTCCGGCTTCGTCGTCGATGCCGAGAAGGGCATCATCGTGACCAACAATCACGTCATCGCCGACGCTGACGAAATCGAGGTCAACTTCGCCGACGGCGCCAAGCTGAAAGCGGAGCTCGTCGGCAAGGACACCAAGACCGACATTGCCGTGCTCAAGGTCGATCCCGCGAAGAAGCAGCTCAAGGCGGTGAAGTTCGGCGATTCCGACAAGATAAGGATCGGCGACTGGGTGATGGCGATCGGCAATCCGTTCGGCCTCGGCGGAACGGTCACGCTCGGTATCGTCTCGGCCCGCAACCGCGACATCAATGCCGGCCCCTACGACGACTTCATCCAGACCGACGCCGCGATCAACCGCGGCAATTCGGGCGGGCCGCTGTTCAACATGGACGGCGAAGTCATCGGCATCAATACGGCGATCATCTCCCCGTCGGGCGGCTCGATCGGCATCGGCTTCTCCATCCCCGCGAAGCTCGCGGCCGGCGTCGTCGACCAGCTGCGCGAGTTCGGCGAGACGCGGCGCGGCTGGCTCGGCGTGCGCATCCAGCCGGTGACGCCGGACATCGCCGAAAGCCTCGGCATGGCGGAGGCCAGGGGAGCGCTTGTGGCCGGCGTCATCAAGGGCGGGCCGGTCGACGACGGCTCCATCCTGCCGGGCGACGTCATCATCCGTTTCGATGGCAAGGATATCGCGGAGATGCGCGATCTGCCGCGCGTGGTTGCCGAGAGCCCGGTCGGCAAGGCGGTCGACGTCGTCATCATCCGCAAAGGCGTCGAGCAGACCGTCAAGGTGACACTCGGCCGTCTCGAGGACGGCGAGAAGCTGGCCGACGGCGAGGGCAAGGCCGATGACGGGGCTCCGGTCTCCACCGCGACGGTGCTCGGCATGACGGTCGCGACGCTCGACGAGGAGGCGCGCGCCAAGTTCGGCATCTCCCCCGACGTTTCCGGGGTCGTCATCACCGAGGTCGCGGAAGGTTCCGCCGCCGCCGAGCGCGGCATCGTCCCCGGCGAGGTGATCACCGAGATCGCGCAGGAATCGGTGTCGTCGCCGCAACAGGTGCTCGACCGGATCAACGCGCTGAAGGAGCAGGGACGCAAGAACGCCCTGCTGATGCTCGCGTCGAAGACCGGCGAACTGCGCTTCGTGACGATCCGCATGGATTGAAGGGACCCGGCCGGGCTAGAGCAGATTCGACTTATTCGGGGTCATATCCGGCGGCCTCGAAATAGTTCTGGCATTCCTCAGGGGTGAAGGCGGAGAGACAATCGGCGACGACCGACCAGAGTTCGTCGATGGTTCTGGCGGCGGCCTTCCTGA
>DUSC01000241.1 GCA_012842935.1 Hyphomicrobiales bacterium
CGCCGAGACGCCGCCGAGCGGAATCGAGCGCGAGCCGCCGGTGCCGCCGCCGGACTTGAGCTGGTCGGTATCGCCCTGCTCGACCCTGATACGGGCGATGTCGAGGTTGAGCTTCTCGGAGACGAACTGGGCGTATGCGGTGGCATGGCCCTGGCCGTTCGACTGGGTGCCGATCCGCATCGTCACCGAGCCGTCGGCCTCGAGCCTGAGAAAGGCCGGCTCCGAGCCGGCGAAGGCACAGGCCTCGATATAGGTGGCAAGACCGATGCCGCGGATCTTGCCTTCCGCCTTCGATGCCGCGAGGCGGGTTTCGAAGTCCGTCCAGCCGGCCTTCTCCAGAGCCCGCGTCAGGTGGCCGTCGAACTCGCCGGTGTCGTAGAGCCGGCCGGTCTGCGTGCGGTAGGGGAACTGTTCGGGGCGGATGAAGTTGCGCCGACGGATCTCTTCCACCCCGAGGCCGAGGTCGCGGGCGCAGGCGTCGACCAGCTTCTCCAGGAGGAACGCCGCCTCCGGCCGTCCGGCGCCGCGATAGGCGTCGACCGGGCAGGTGTTTGTGTAGACGGCCGTGACGGCGACATCGAGCGCGGCAATGTCGTAGACGCCGGTCGACATGGTCGCGCCGACATAGGGGATGTAGGGTCCGAACTGGGAGATATAGGCGCCCATGTTGGCGGTGAGCCGGACGCGGAGTGCGAGGAAGCGGCCGTTCGCGTCCATCGCCATCTCGGCGGACACCACATTGTCGCGGCCCTGCGCGTCGGTGAGGAAGTGCTCGGTGCGGTCGCCGGTCCACTTCACCGGCCGCTTCAGCCGCTTCGCCGCCTCGATGACCAGCGGGTATTCACGATAGACGAACGACTTCGGCCCGAAGCCGCCGCCGACATCGGGCGTCACCACGCGCAGCCGCGACGGATCCATGCCGAAGATGTCACAGAGGATCTTGCGCACGCCGTGCACGCCCTGCGTTCCCGTGGTCAGGACGAAGCGCTGCTCGTCCTCCTTCCATTCCGCGATCGCGGCTCGCGGCTCCATGTAGTTGCAGACGAGCCGGTTGTTGACGAAGTCGACGCGCGTCACCCGTTCCGCTTTCGCGAAAGCCGCGTCGGCCTTCGCCGGATCGCCCAACTGGTAGCGGAAGGCGCGGTTGGAGCCGAGTTCGGGCCACACCAGCGGCGTCTCCGGATCGAGCGCGGTGGCGGTCGATGCGGCGGCTTCGTCGGCATCGTAGTCGACCTCGATAAGCTCGGCGGCATCCTGGGCCAGCGCGCGGCTGTCGGCGACGATGAAAGCGACCGCGTCGCCGACATAGCGGACGCGGTCGCGACACAGGACCGGGATGTCGCGCGTCGGCGCACGGGTGCCGTCGGGCTGCTTCTGCATGACGCCCGAGGCGAGGTCCTTGATATGGCCGAGATCGGCGCCGGTCAGCACGAGATGGACGCCCGGCGCGGCGCGCGCCGCTTCGGTGGACGTGATGCGGAAGGCGGCGCTGGCGACCGGCGACCGCAGCACGTAGCCGTGCAGCAGGTTCTCCGGCGCGATGTCGTCGGTGTAGCGGCCCCGGCCGGTGATGAAGGCGGCATCTTCCAAGCGGAGAACGGACGCGCCCATCCCGAATTTTGGCGTGGCGACGGTCATGACTGCCTCATCCATGGAGCGGGGGTTGAGGGGAGGATTTAGACGCGCCGGCAGTTTTGTCGAGTGACTGTTTCGTGTAAAGAGCAGCCCTTCGTTTTCGTTGTGCCAACATCGGGCACGCTGGGGCGTCCGCGATTTGGACGCCAGGGGTAAGGACAGGAAGCCCGGCATGCGAACCGACACCGGACAGGTCTTCCGCCTGGAGGACTACCGCCCGAGCGACTACCTGATTCCCGAGACCCGCCTGCACTTCGACCTTTCGCCCGACCGCACGACCGTCGTCGCCGACCTTCTCGTCGAACGCCGCGCCAACGTCGCCGCCGGAACGCCGCTTGTCCTGCAGGGCGACGGCCTGATCCTGAAACGACTGGCAATCGACGCAAGACCGGTGGAAAGCGGTGCCTGCACGCATACGCCCGACCGGCTGACGATCGATCGGCCGCCGGCCGAACCCCGCTTCCGCCTGACCATCGAGACCGAGATCGCACCGGCCGCCAACCTGGCGCTGATGGGCCTCTACCGTTCGGGCGGCGTCTACTGCACGCAGTGCGAGGCGGAGGGCTTCCGCCGCATCACCTACTTTCTCGACCGTCCGGACGTGTTGTCGGTCTACACGGTACGTATCGAGGCCGACCGCGCCGAGGCGCCGCTGCTCCTGTCCAACGGCAATCCGCGCGAGGCGGGCGCGCTTCCCGGCGGGCGCCACTTCCGGGTCTGGCACGATCCGTTCCCCAAGCCATCCTATCTCTTCGCCCTCGTCGCCGGCGACCTCGGCTGCCTGAAGGACCGCTTCGTCACCGCCTCCGGCCGTCCCGTCGAACTCGGCATCTATGTCGAGCACGGCAAGGAAGAACGTGCGGCCTACGCGATGGACGCGCTGAAGCGCTCGATGCGCTGGGACGAGGAGGTGTTCGGACGCGAGTACGACCTCGAGGTGTTCAACATCGTCGCCGTTTCCGACTTCAACATGGGCGCGATGGAGAACAAGGGTCTCAACATCTTCAACGACAAGTACGTGCTCGCCGACGCCGACACGGCGACGGACACCGACTTCGCCAACATCGAGGCGATCATCGCGCACGAGTACTTCCACAACTGGACAGGCAACAGAATCACGTGCCGCGACTGGTTCCAGCTCTGCCTGAAGGAAGGACTGACCGTTTTCCGCGACCACGAGTTCTCCGCCGACCAGCGCTCGAGGGCCGTGAAACGCATCGCCGAGGTGCGCACGCTGAAGGCCCATCAGTTCCCCGAGGACCAGGGACCCCTCGCCCACCCCGTCCGCCCGCGCCGCTACCGCGAGATCAACAATTTCTACACGGCGACGGTCTACGAGAAGGGTTCGGAGGTGGTGCGCATGATCCGCACGATCCTCGGCGCCGATCTCTTCCGCAAGGGCATGGACCTCTACTTCGAACGCCACGACGGCGACGCCGCCACGGTGGAGGATTTCCTGAAGGTGTTCGAGGACGTCTCGGGCAAGGACCTGTCGCAGTTCGCTCTCTGGTACCATCAGGCCGGCACGCCGAACCTCTCCGTCAGCGCTTCCCACGATCCGGCCGCCGGCGAACTCGTCGTCGAGATCGAACAGTCCGTGCCGCAGACGCCGTCGGAGAGCCGCAAGAGGCTGATGCACATCCCGCTCGCCTTCGGGCTGGTCGGACCCGACGGCCGCGACATGGCCTATACCGGCGTCGAGGGCGCCACCGTCGAGGACGGCATCATCCACCTGAAGCGGCGACGGCACGTGGTGCGCTTCTCCGGGATCGGCGAGCGGCCGGCGCTGTCGCTCAATCGCGGCTTCTCCGCTCCGGTCACCCTGTCGGCGGCGCAGCGCGCGGAAGACCGCTACTTCCTCGCCCGCCACGACAGCGAC